>NZ_JBHVHV010000005.1:0-275995 GCF_042800035.1 Sutcliffiella sp. NPDC057660 | reverse complement strand
AATACTATTAACACATAAGTATAAAAGATTGGGTACGCATATTGGATAAGGGTGAAGTAAAAATCACTTCACCCCAACATTTGACGTAGAACCAAAATCCTTCAAAAATTGTATTCTACTATCGGCATAAACTGACAGACTTTCCGGGAGGCAGTAATATATACTAGTTTCAAATACAAAAAGGTATAAATGAGGGACTAATTTGACCGTTTATTTAGATGCCATCTGGCTCCTGAACTTTGGTTTTGATTTTCTTCTTTTAAGAATGACCGCCTTCATATTAAAACGTCAGATTGCTACTTGGAGAATGGTGATAGGTGCACTCATTGGATCAGTGATTGTTGTATTAATGTTTACGCCACTACAATATATTGTGACCCATGTTGCAGTAAAACTAATTTTTTCTGTATGTATGATTCTCGTTACCTTTGGCTTCCATCGGGCACGTACTTTTCTAGAAAATCTGGTGGTTTTCTACATCACTACTTTTGCTGTAGGCGGGGGAATGTTTGCTACCCATTATTTTTTGAGGGTCGATCATCAATTTGCAAATGATACGATTCGAACTTTGACAACAGGTCTTGGTGACCCTGTATCCTGGATGTTTGTGCTTGTTGGATTTCCGATCCTTTTATACCTTACGAAAAAACAGTTCAGTACCGTTGAAACCAGAAAATACCGCTATGATCAATTGGCCGCTATTACCATTAATCTGGAAGAGGATGTGATTGTATTATCAGGTTTGGTTGATAGTGGAAATCAGCTCCAGGACCCCATCACTAAAACCCCTGTGATGATTGTGGAAGTGGACCGTCTTCAAGAAATCATACCAGAAGAAATTGTACATGCCATGAGTTCCATCGAGAATACACAAGGCTGGCCTACATTTTCCGACGAGACGAAATGGGTGGAGAGAATTAGGATCATCCCATATCGTGCAGTCGGAAAAGAGACCACCTTGATGCTGGCACTTAAACCGGATAAGGCAATTATTCTGCATGACAATAAACAATATGAAACAACCAAATTCCTCATAGGGCTGACACGAACGGAACTTTCCTCAGAAGGGGATTATGCATGTATCCTTCATCCGAAAATGCTGCAGGGCGAAACTGCCGCAGAGCAAGTCTCCTGAGCATAGGCTGTTTACACAATCAGTCTACTTATCTGTGAGTTTTTCTATATATAAATACGCATTATCTTCATAAATAGAAGGAGGAATTCAGTTGGGAAAGCTAAAAATAAAAATCACCTACCTATGGTATAAGCTACTCATTAAGCTGGGGATAAAAACGGATGAAATATACTACATAGGTGGAAGCGAAGCATTGCCACCGCCATTATCGAAAGAAGAGGAGGCTCTTCTATTAGTTAAGCTTCCTGTTGGAGATCAAGCAGCACGATCCATCCTTATCGAAAGGAACCTGAGACTCGTCGTATACATTGCCCGGAAATTCGAGAATACCGGGATCAATATTGAAGATCTGATCAGTATTGGAACAATCGGCCTTATAAAAGCAGTAAATACTTTTAATCCCGAAAAGAAGATCAAGCTTGCCACCTATGCTTCGAGATGTATTGAAAATGAGATTTTGATGTATCTGAGACGTAACAATAAAGTTCGTTCTGAGGTATCTTTTGACGAACCGCTCAATATTGATTGGGATGGAAACGAGCTGCTGCTTTCGGACGTCCTAGGAACCGATGAGGATATCATTACAAAAGATCTAGAGGCAAATGTGGATCGGAAGCTGCTTTTAAAAGCTCTGGAGCAATTGAATGACAGGGAAAAACAGATCATGGAACTTCGGTTCGGCCTGATTGGCGGCGAGGAAAAAACGCAAAAGGATGTAGCGGATATGCTTGGTATTTCGCAGTCCTACATTTCCCGACTAGAAAAAAGAATCATTAAACGGCTGCGAAAAGAATTCAACAAAATGGTCTAAAAAAATTATTTGAGATTTTTTCCAGATTTCATAAGGGTTGGATTTATTTGTCAGAATAGATAGATTATAGCTTGTGCATATTTTTCCCTCCGGAGGAGATACTTAACTCTGAAACAGCAACTCCTGTTAGGAGGGGAAAGAATGACACGTAATAAAGTAGAAATCTGCGGAGTAGATACCTCCAAGCTTCCTGTTTTGAAGAATGAAGAAATGAGGAAGTTATTTCGTGAAATGCAAGGCGGAGAACTTTCTGCAAGAGAAAAGCTCGTGAATGGGAATTTAAGGCTTGTTCTAAGTGTTATTCAACGGTTTAACAACCGTGGTGAATTTGTAGATGACTTATTTCAAGTAGGCTGCATCGGGTTGATGAAGTCGATTGATAATTTTGACCTGGGTCAGAATGTAAAGTTTTCTACATATGCAGTACCAATGATAATCGGGGAGATAAGGCGCTATCTGCGAGATAATAATCCGATCAGGGTTTCCCGCTCATTGCGTGATATTGCCTACAAAGCCTTACAGGTCAGGGAAAGGCTGATGAGTGAAACATCAAGGGAGCCCACCGCAGAAGAAATTTCAAAAGTACTTGAAGTCCCGCATGAGGAGATTGTTTTTGCTTTAGATGCTATTCAGGATCCCGTGTCCTTATTTGAGCCTATTTATAATGATGGTGGAGATCCGATTTATGTATTGGATCAGATCAGTGACGAAAAGAACAAAGATATCCAATGGATAGAAGAGATAGCACTAAAAGAAGGAATGAGACGCCTCAATGACAGGGAAAAGCTCATTTTAAGAAAACGGTTTTTTCAAGGGAAAACGCAAATGGAAGTTGCTGATGAAATCGGGATATCGCAAGCACAAGTATCAAGACTTGAAAAAGCTGCGATCAAACAGATGAATAAAAATATTCAAAGCTGAATGCATGTAGTGATACAATGCCGTAATAAAACAAGCACCGGTCCTTCTTTTCACCGAAGAGGATCGGTGTTTTTATATTTGGCTGTACTCGCACTCATTTGTGTTATTTAGATTATATTGTACACATCAAATCTAGCCCGTTGATTGCAGCGAGGGACACAAGATTCGCCGGGGACGGATGGGAGCCTCCTCGGCTTCGCCTGCGGGGTCTCCCATGGCCTCTACTCTCCCGCAGGAGTCAAGTGTCCTCAGCTACAATCAACTCACGGGTTAAACATTATTTGCTATTAGGACCTTTTAAAAAAATTATATTAGCTATTGAAATGAAAAAATGCAATATCTGTAGCTTTAGTAAGGCACATTTTTCACTATTAGTCGCCCCTGTTGGTTGGAGTGCAAGGCGTGAGACTCCTGCGGGAGCAGCGTGTCAAGGGAGACCCCGCAGGTGCGCAAGCACCGAGGAGGCTCCCGAGGCCGCCCGCGGAAAGGGAACGCCTGGAACGGAGACCAACAGGGTGTTTAATTTGCAAATCTTATCTTTAGCCCAGCCCCATTCTTAAAGCAACAAACTTTACGAAAAGTACCTTTTATTTTGTTTCAAGAATTTTCGCCGATTAATTTGAAATACTCTTCATGAATACTGAGACCAGAATCATATATTTAACTATGATGCAATTATATGGAGGTAAGGATATGGTGAAAATTTCAGAATTCCAGATGAAAGATGTTGTGAGTGTTTCGGACGGAAAGAAGCTTGGGAATATTGGGGATATTGATATTAATCTATCCAATGGGAAAATAGAGGCAATCATAATCAGCGGCGGGGGGAGGATGTTAGGTTTTTTCGGGAAAGATGAAGAGTTTGTCATTCCTTGGAGAAACATCGTAAAAATTGGAGCAGATGTCATACTTGTCAGGTACCAGACTTCTTTGGAAACGAAGTACGAGGAATAGGAAAAGGCGAAAATTCGTGTCGAAAGTGACTTATTCATTCTTTTTTTGAAGAAAAATGTGGTACAATGTGAAGTAATATGTGTAAACAAGCAAAGAGGGTGTCTAGCATGCGAGAGCCTTTTATTCAACAATCAGAACAATATTTGTCGATACCAAATTGGGAAGGGGCCAACTCCAAACTTGTTGCAGGTTTTACGACGAAAATAGGTGGGGTAAGCAAAGGGCCATATACTTCCTTCAACATGGGATTGCATGTGTTCGATCAGGATGAGGCAGTACGAGAGAACAAAGAAATTCTTGCCCGGTCCATTCATTTCCCTCTTTCTAACTGGGTGGGATGTGATCAGGTGCATGATGCCCAAATTGAAAAAATAAATGAATCATACATCGGTAGAGGGGTAACAAGCTATGATACAGCGGTACCTAAGACAGATGGGATTTATACAGATAAGGAAGATATTCTACTAACCTTGTGCTTTGCAGATTGCGTACCATTGTATTTCCATTCACCCAATAATTCTCTTATAGGCTTGGCACATGCAGGCTGGAAGGGGACCGTTCGGGACATCAGTGGCAAAATGGTACAACGTTGGATGGAGGAGGGAGTTTTTCCAAATGAGATTCAAGCGGCAATTGGACCCTCCATCTCCTCAAATGCTTATATTGTGGATGACTACGTTCTTGGCCAAGTAAAAGGCATATTGCCAAAAGAAATCTTTCCGACTGTTTATAAAGAGGTTTCCCAAGGGCAATACAGCTTAGATCTTAAACTGATTAATCTGGAATTGCTTTTGCTTGCGGGAGTACCAAGAGAGAACATCAGCTGTAGCTCCTATTGTACAAGCACTCATGATAAGCTGTTCTTCTCCCATAGGAGAGATAATGGAAAGACTGGGAGAATGATGAGTTTTATTGGGATGAAAGGGGTACAGAACAATGGATGAGCGCATTTCTGTTCAGCTGAATCTGACTACTATCAAGGAAAATATTCATCAGGCATGCCTTCGTTCCAATAGAAATCCTGATGAGATCAAGGTAGTGGCAGTAACGAAATACGTATCGGTCGAAAGAACGGAAGAGGCCATATCATGTGGAATCGTCCATTTTGGGGAGAACCGGGACGAAGGGCTGTTGGAAAAGTGGAATCACTTGTCCAATGAGGCTGTCTGGCATTTCATCGGTTCCCTGCAAACAAAGAAAGTGAAGAAAATAATTGATAAGGTCTCCTATATTCACTCATTGGACCGAATTTCTTTGGCGGAAGAAATACATAAACGAGCAACCCAACCTGTAAAATGCTTTATTCAAGTAAATGTATCCGGTGAAGAATCCAAGCATGGACTTGAGCCGGAAGAAGTAGCGGGATTTGTGAAGGATTTATCACCTTTTACAAATATTGAATTAGTTGGCTTAATGACGATGGCACCTTACACCGAGGATGAAAAGCTTTTAAGAACATGCTTTCGTGACCTGAAGGACCTGCAGGAAAATATCAAAGCCATGAATCTATCTTATGCACCGTGCACGGAGCTTAGCATGGGAATGTCCAATGATTACATGATTGCCATTGAGGAAGGGGCTACTTTCATTAGAATTGGCAGTGCTCTTGTCGGGAGCGAACAATAACTTGGAGGTGTAAGGAATGACAATTAAATCAAAATTCAAAAGCTTTTTTGCTCTAGAGGATGAATATGAATACAAGGAACAAGAAGAATATGAAGAGGAAATGGTGGAAGAGACAAGGAAAACCAGGTCCGCTACGCATCAGCCTAAACAAAATGTGGTAAGCTTGCAAAGTGTGCAAAAATCCTCCTCTTCTAAAGTGGTTCTTTTTGAGCCCAGGTCCTATTCGGAAGCACAGGATATTGCAGACCATCTGAAGGGACGCCGCGCCATCATTGTGAATCTCCAACGGATTGATCACGATCAGGCAAAGCGAATCGTTGATTTTCTAAGTGGAACCGTATATGCTTTGGGCGGCGACATCCAGCGTGTAGGCCAAAACATATTTCTTTGTACGCCTGATAACGTGGATGTTTCCGGATCCATTTCGGAAATCATGCACCAGGAGCAGGACGACTTTAGCGATAAAAGGTGGTAGAAGTTTATGGGATTAGTATTAAATTTAATTCAACAGCTGGTCGGCTTTTATATGATAGCACTGATCATCTATATTTTCATGTCCTGGTTCCCAGGTGCCAGGGAGTCTTCCATTGGAAGGATATTGGCTAGAATCTGTGAACCATATTTGGAAATGTTCCGCAGGTTCATCCCGCCGCTGGGTATGATTGATATTTCCCCGATCGTGGCAATTTTGGTGTTGCGTTTTGCATCAGCAGGACTAAGACAGCTTTTCATTATGTTAGGGTTAGTTTAAATCAAGTAGGGAAACCACCAAGGTTCCCTACTTATATTTTGTAAAGTTGAAGTAACCTATGTGATGGTGATTCTAATGAGTATTTATATGCATTTCCGGCCGGAAGAACATGAATTTATCGATCAGGTTCTTGAATGGAAGGAAACGGTTAATGAGCAGTATGCTCCAAAACTGACAGATTTTCTTGATCCTCGTGAGCAGGAGATCATCCAGAGTATTATTGGAGCAAACGATGAAGTCAAGATTCGGCTTTTTGGTGGTGCAGAGGGTGCTGAAAGGAAAAGAGCGTTTCTGTATCCTTCTTACTATTCTCCAGGCATAGAAGATTTCCAGCTTAAAGCATACGATATTTCTTATCCGGAAAAGTTTGTCCAAATCGAGCACCGACAGATTCTTGGTTCATTGATGGGAATCGGATTGAAACGGAGCAAGTTTGGGGATATCTATTTCCACGACAAGAAAGTGCAGTTGGTCATTGGCGAAGAAGTCAGTTCGTATGTGGAATTGCAGCTACAGGAAGTGGGCAGGGTGAAAGTGTCCTTGCAGCATATTCCCCTCTCCAATCTTGTAAGCCCTCAAACCGTCTGGGAAGAAGCTTCCACTACAGCCGCTTCGCTGCGCTTGGATGTCATGCTGGCATCCATCTATAACCTCTCAAGGCAGAAGGCCCAGTTGCTGATTGGAGCAAAAAAGGTCAAGGTCAATTGGAAAGTGGTGGAGCAGTCTTCCTTCGAATGCAGGGAAGGCGACATCCTTTCTGCGAGAGGCTTCGGACGAAGCAAGCTGCTGACGATTGATGGAAAGACGAAAAAGGAAAAATGGAGAATTATTGTAGGAAAACAAAAATAATTCAACTTCCAGAAGGAATTTCCGTACTACTGTCGAATTATGTTTATAAATAATAGAGATTTTAATGGAGGTGGCATCTATGCCCTTAACACCGCTTGATATTCATAATAAAGAGTTTAACAAGGCTTTCAGAGGCTATGATGAAGATGAAGTAAACGAGTTTCTGGATCAGGTAATCAAAGATTATGAATTGGTCATCCGTGAAAAGAAGGATTTCGAAGAGAAGGTCAAAGAACTTAACAGTCGCTTGACCCACTTCAACACAATTGAGGAAACTCTGAATAAATCCATCCTTATCGCGCAGGAATCTGCAGAAGATGTCAGACGTAATGCTCAAAAGGAAGCAAAGCTTATCATTAAAGAAGCAGAAAAAAACGCGGATCGCATCATTAATGAATCCCTATTAAAATCAAGAAAGCTTCAAGTTGAAATTGACGAATTGAAGAAGCAATCCAAAATTTTCCGCAATCGTTTCAAAATGCTGGTTGAGGCACAGTTGGAACTGATCGATAACGATGATTGGGATCATCTGATGGAATATGAGGAAAAAGAGAAAGAATTAGAAGAAAATAGAGTATAACCTTGACTAATTAAGGCTATATTCAGTATAATAACGAAACAATTATCGTTTTTACCATAAGCTATTTATATATGTGAACTTATCATACTTATAAAACGTTGAAAGGGATAGTAGTTTCTTCACACACTTTTACAAGCGACTCGGGGATGGTGGAAGCCCGTGAAAAGCGAAGAAGCGAATATCACCCTGGAGTATCGGACTGAACGCAGCCTGCCTGTAAGTTCGATCGGTTTATCCACGTTAAGGATACTAAAGCGGACTTATTTTTTGCTAAGTCAATTTAGGGTGGTACCACGGGAGTTCTCTCGTCCCTTTTAGGGATGAGGGGACTTTTTTATTTTTTTATAAAATGGATTGTTGGAGGAAAGACAATGGAGTATAAAGATACGTTATTGATGCCAAAAACCGATTTCCCGATGAGAGGGAATTTACCTAACCGCGAACCACAGATTCAACAGAACTGGGATGAAATGAAGATCTATGAAAAAGTACAGGAGCGCACCAAAGGACGTCCAATGTATGTCCTTCATGACGGACCTCCATATGCGAATGGCGACATTCACATGGGTCATGCACTGAATAAAGTATTAAAGGACTTTATCGTCCGCTATAAGTCAATGAGCGGCTATCATGCTCCTTATGTACCAGGCTGGGATACACATGGACTTCCTATTGAAACGGCTTTGACAAAAAACAAAAAAGTGAAGCGCAAGGAAATGTCAGTGGCAGACTTCCGCAAGCTTTGTGAAGAATATGCGTATGAACAGGTTGACCGCCAACGTGAACAGTTTATGAGACTTGGTGTACGTGGAGACTGGTTCAACCCTTATATCACGCTTAAACCGGAATATGAAGCTCAGCAGATCAAGGTATTTGGTGATATGGCGAAAAACGGACTGATCTATAAAGGATTAAAGCCTGTTTATTGGTCCCCTTCCAGTGAGTCTGCACTTGCGGAAGCGGAAATCGAATACCAGGATAAGCGTTCTCCATCCATCTATGTTGCATTCAAAGTTGCAGATGGAAAAGGCGTATTGGAGGATAACGAGCAGTTTATCATCTGGACCACTACTCCATGGACGATCCCTGCAAACCTAGGGATTGCCGTACATCCAGAATTGGAGTATAGCGTTGTGGAAGTGGAAGGAAGCAGATATGTAATCGCATCTGAGCTTGTAGAGTCCGTTTCCAAGACAATGGAGTGGGAAACAGCTCATGTTGTCAAAACAGTGAAAGGTGCCGAGCTTGAGCATATCGTAGCAAAACACCCATTGTATGACCGCGAATCCCTTGTAATGCTTGGCGATCATGTTACTACTGATGCCGGTACAGGATGTGTTCATACTGCACCAGGACATGGGGAAGATGATTTTGTCATCGGTAAAAAATACGGCTTGGATGTACTATGTCCGGTTGATTCCAGAGGGAATATGACAGAGGAGGCGCCAGGATTCGAAGGTCTTTTCTATGATGAGGCAAACAAGCCGATCACGGAAAAACTTCAGGAAGCCGGAGCATTGCTGAAGCTGAACTTCATCACTCACTCCTATCCACATGACTGGCGTACGAAGAAGCCAACCATCTTCCGTGCCACAGCTCAGTGGTTTGCATCAATCGATAAAATCAGAGATCAACTTCTACAAGCGGTTGCGGAAACGAAATGGGTACCTGCTTGGGGAGAAACCCGCCTGTATAACATGGTTCGCGACCGTGGAGACTGGTGTATTTCTCGCCAGCGTGCATGGGGGGTTCCGATTCCGGTATTTTATGCGGAGAATGGCCAGGAAATCATCACGGATGAAACGATTGATCACGTATCTGCACTATTCAGAGAGCACGGCTCCAACATCTGGTTTGAAAGAGAAGCGAAAGATCTTTTACCGGTGGGCTTCACACATGAAGGCAGCCCGAATGGAACCTTCTCGAAAGAAATGGACATCATGGATGTCTGGTTTGACTCGGGATCTTCCCATCAATCAGTTCTTGAGGAAAGAGATGACTTGCAGCGCCCGGCAGACCTTTACCTTGAAGGCTCTGACCAGTATCGCGGCTGGTTCAACTCTTCCTTGACAACAGGTGTGGCAGTTACTGGAAAAGCGCCTTACAAAGGGATCCTGAGCCACGGGTTTGCTCTTGATGGAGACGGACGAAAAATGAGTAAATCCCTTGGGAACGTTGTATTGCCTTCCAAAGTAATGAACCAATTGGGAGCGGATATTCTTCGTCTTTGGGTCGCTTCCGTTGACTATCAATCGGATGTTCGCGTTTCAGATAACATTTTAAAGCAAGTTGCAGAAGTGTACCGCAAGATCCGTAATACATTCCGCTTCCTGCTCGGAAACCTGGCTGACTTTGATCCGACGGTTGATGCAGTTGCGGTGAAAGATCTTCGTGAAGTCGACCGTTATATGGTCGTAAAGCTGAACAATCTGATTACAAAAGTGAAAAAGTCCTATGAAGACTATGAGTTTGCCGGAATCTACCATGCAGTCCATAACTTCTGCACGATTGAACTGAGCTCATTCTATCTTGACTTTGCCAAGGATATCCTTTATATCGAAGGAAAAGACCAGCATGACCGCCATGCCATCCAAACAGTTCTTTATGAGACACTACTTGCTCTTACGAAGCTTGTTACACCAATTCTTCCGCACACTGCAGATGAGGTTTGGTCACATATTGAATTTGTGAAAGAGGAAAGCGTACAGCTGGTTGATATGCCTGATGTGTTGTCAGTGGACGATGCTGCTGCAATCGAAGAGAAGTGGGATAACTTTATGACATTACGTGATGATGTTCTTAAGGCCCTTGAGATTGCCCGTAACGAAAAAATAATCGGGAAATCCTTGGCTGCTAAAATCACGTTATACCCTAACGCTGAAACAAAAGCTTTGCTTGAATCAATCGAGGAAAATGTACAGCAGCTGTTTATCGTTTCAGGACTTGAAATTTCCGATTCGAAGGAACAGGCACCAGCAGAAGCTCAAAGCTTTGAAAATGTTGCCATTGTCGTTGCACCAGCAGAAGGCGAAACATGCGAACGTTGCTGGGTTGTCACACCAGAGGTAGGACAGGATTCCGATCATCCGTCTCTATGTCTGCGTTGTGCATCAGTTGTGAAAGAAAATTATACTGCTTAATATGTTTGACTCCGCCAGGCCTTTGCTTGGCGGAGTTTTTTGTTTTTTAGGTCCATTGGGGGTGGGCGGGGACAGTGAATACGGGTAATGGTTCTCATGCGGCCATCGGATTGCAAGCGAGGGGGAATTTCCCTGTTAAAAAGAGAAGCGTGGGAATGATAGGGAGTTACGTGAGGATAAATTCGAGTTGTGTGAGAATAAGGTAGAGATACGTGAGAATATGAGCGGGCTGTGTGAGAATAGTCGGGAGTTACGTGAAGATAGACAAATTAATCCCTGGAAAAGCCCTGTAAACTTGAACCAAATATGCATGTAAGACAATGGTTTTTATAAGACTGTTTTCGGATTCATTTTTGCTAAATTGATAAAATGTAGCCCGATGACTGCAGCGAGGGACACAAAATTCCCCGGGGACCGATGTGAGCCTCCTCGTCTTCGCCTGTGGGGTCTCCCATGCCCTCCACTCTCCAGAAGGAGTCAAGTGTCCTATGTTACAATCAACTCAGTTTTTCTATATTAATTGCTCCGCTGAATGAAAAGATGAGACAAAGTCCAATTTTCCAACTCAGCCCCTTTCACCCCTCGAGCATGGTAAAAGGTCCATCATAAGCGAGATGAAAGCCCTTTTCACCCCTTGGGCATGGCAAAAGGTCCATCATAAGCGAGATGTAGAAGGCAAATATTATACTTGGAGCCACCCCTGTTGGTTGGAGTGCAAGGCGTCAGACTCCTTGTAAATGCAAGCATTTTCTGCGTGCGATGTATCGCTGCAGGAGACTTTCTTGTACTGCGGTAGGCAGCGTGCCAAGGGAGACCCCGCAGGCATAAAAGCGCAGAGGAGGCTCCCGAGGCCGCCCTGCGGAAAGGGAACGCCTGGAACGGAGGCCAACAGGGGGTTATTGTTCACATTTTATCCTTAGTCCAGCTCCCTATGCTTAAAGCAGCAATCTTTACTAAAAAAGCCTTTTATAAAAATCAGGTAATAAACCTCGTGAATTTCCACAATCGGATACAGTAGATTGCGAGCGAAAGGAAATTTCATGAGAAATAGATAAGCGTGAGAATAATACGGGGTAACGTGAGGATAAAAGCGAGTTGCGTGAGAATGGGAAGTGTTTCGTGAGGATAAAACGATCTGCGTGACAATGTTCGGCAGATACTTAAGAATAACCCGACCGAGTTCCGTTTCTAAGGCATCAACCTGACCATCATGAAACTGCCCGACATAAAAACTATTTACGTCCTAGCCCGAATGAAACGCCAATCCTGACCAACATCTTTAGTAATTCCCCGTCACTTCAACAACCAGCTTTATTTACAATCCCTTATTTGCTATAATTCAAAGGTACATATAATAGGGCTGGGGGTACCATTGGTGATATATTATTTAATTGCACTTTTTATCATAATAGTGGATCAAGTAACAAAATATCTGGTTGTACAATACATGGAACTCGGGGAGAATATCCCGATAATCGAAAACTTTCTTTATTTATCTTCCCATCGCAACCAGGGAGCTGCCTGGGGAATCCTGCAAGGACAGATGTATTTCTTTTACATCATTACCATGCTGGTTGTGATTGGATTGATCATCTATCTGCAGAAGCTGCCGAATGATCAGAAATGGATGAAGTTTGCCTTAAGTCTCATGCTTGGAGGCGCTGTCGGAAACTTTATCGATCGCCTGCTTCATCAGGAAGTGATAGATTTTATCAACACCTTTATTTTCTCGTACGATTTCCCGATCTTTAATGTAGCGGATTCTGCATTGGTGATTGGTGTTGGAATAATTTTAGTGTTAACCTTACTGGAAGGTAAGAAAGAGAAGGAGCTATCAAATTAATGGAAGAAACAGTACAGATTCACATCGATGAAACACAGAAGAATGATCGGATCGACAAGGCGATTTCCACTCAGCACGATGAATGGTCAAGGTCACAGGTTCAGCAATGGATCAAAGAGGGACATGTTCTAGTAAATGGCGAAAAAACGAAACCGAATTATAAATGCAGCGTGGGAGACACGATTACTGTAATTATTCCAGAACCGGAAGCATTGGATGTTGTTCCTGAAGAAATGGATCTGGATATCTATTTTGAGGACTCCGATGTAATTGTCGTAAACAAGCCTAGAGGCATGGTAGTGCATCCGGCTGTTGGCCATGCGTCAGGAACGCTTGTTAACGGACTTATGGCTCATTGCAAGGACCTTTCCGGCATTAACGGAGTTTTGCGCCCTGGAATCGTGCATCGAATCGATAAGGATACAAGTGGCCTTTTGATGGTGGCAAAAAATGATTTTGCTCACGAAAAATTGGTGAATCAGCTTGTAGCCAAATCCGTGACCAGAAAATACGAAGCGATTGTCCATGGCGTGATCTCCCATGATGTCGGAACGATTGATGCACCTATCGGCCGTGACAAAAAAGATCGTCAAGCGATGACAGTAACGGATGAAAACAGCAGAAATGCCGTTACTCATTTTAGAGTGCTGGAACGGTTCAAGGATTTCACGCATGTGGAATGCCAGCTTGAAACGGGCAGAACGCATCAAATCCGTGTTCATATGAAATATATCGGTTATCCACTAGCAGGTGATCCGAAATATGGACCAAAAAAGACATTGGATATTGAAGGCCAGGCCCTGCATGCTGGCGTTTTAGGTTTCGATCATCCCCGTACAGGCGAATACATCGAATTTCAGGCACCGATTCCTGCAGATTTCGAGCATATTCTCAAAGTTTTAAAAAACCGTTGACAGCCTAAAGTTATTTTGAGATAATCAAACAAACGAATAAGACCTTTAAACGACAGTCCCGTGAGGCTGAGAAGGTAACGGATATACGAAAATTGGATGTGTTCTATACTATCCCTCTATTTTCGTGTGCAAAAACCTCTCATCATACGGTGAGAGGTTTTTTGTACGAGTCGTTACGAAAACACTGATAAAAGAGGAGGGCTTAGAATGTCGGAAAAAGCGATAATTTTAGATGAACAAGCCATTCGAAGAGCCTTGACCCGCATTGCACACGAAATCATTGAACGCAACAAAGGTGTTGATGATTCGGTCCTGGTTGGAATAAAAACAAGGGGAATTCATCTTGCCAAACGATTGGCTTCGAGAATCAATGAAATAGAGGATAAGGAAATTCCGGTAGGTGAACTGGATATCACACTATATCGCGATGACCTTACCACGAAGACACAGGATAATGAGCCTTTGGTAAAGGGATCGGATATTCCGGTTTCCATCACTAATAAAAAAGTGATTCTGGTGGATGACGTGCTTTTCACTGGTAGAACGGTTCGTGCAGGGATGGATGCCCTGATGGATTTTGGAAGACCGTCCCAGATCCAGCTCGCTGTTCTTGTTGACAGAGGTCATCGGGAGCTGCCGATCAGAGCGGACTTTGTTGGAAAGAACATTCCGACAGCTAGCTCGGAAAAAATTGTCGTCGAATTATCTGAAATAGACAATAACGATCAAGTAAGTATACATGATAAATAACAGACCCTTTTAAAAGCAGTCCCGTGAGGCAGCAAAGGGGTAAATTGGCTCTAGACCCGCTTTTACGCAGGTGTTATAGGGACCTCTCTACCTCTTTGTGCCCCAAAAAGCACAAAGAGTTTTTTTATGAAAAAAATTGGAGGTCCTACCCTATGAGAGAAAAACCTGTTTTAGACATACATGAAATACCAAGTAAACCGAAGTGGTTGATTCTGAGCTTGCAGCACCTGTTCGCCATGTTCGGTGCGACGATTTTAGTACCGATGCTGGTAGGATTGAGCCCTGCAGTGGCCTTGATGTCTAGTGGATTGGGGACGCTCGCCTATCTATTGATTACAAAAGGACAAATCCCGGCCTATCTGGGTTCCTCATTCGCCTTTATCGCTCCAATCATTCTTGTATCGCAGTTACATGGCCCTGGGGCAGCGATGATCGGGAGTTTCATGGCTGGACTTGCATATGGAGTTGTAGCCCTTCTGATTAAAAAGCTCGGACATCAATGGATATTGAAGTTGTTGCCACCGGTAGTTGTAGGACCTATCATCATTGTTATCGGATTAGGCCTGGCAGGAGTGGCGGTTGACATGGCAATGTATGAAAATCCAGGGGCACCTGAAGCGGAATTGATCTATAGTGTGAAGCACCTGATGGTTGCATTGACAACCTTGGCCATAACAATTGGTTGTACCATCTTTTTAAGAGGGATTTTCAGTCTCATACCGATCTTGATCGGGATCGTCGGAGGATATATCACCGCCTACTTTGCAGGATTGGTTGATTTGAGCGTAGTGAAAGCAGCGAATTGGATTGAAGCACCAGACTTCCTGATACCTTTTGTCAGCTATTCACCAAATTTCAATCTCTCCATCCTGTTCATCATGGTACCGGTTGCGATTGTGACCCTATCTGAACATATCGGACACCAGATGGTATTAAGCAAAGTAGTGGGGAGACCCTTTGTAGAAAAGCCTGGACTTCACAGGTCAATCCTTGGAGATGGAGTTGCCACGATGATTGCTTCCTTAATCGGAGGACCTCCAAATACAACTTACGGTGAGAATATCGGAGTACTAGCAATCACGAGAGTGTTCAGTGTCTTCGTTATCGGGGGCGCGGCGGTCATCGCCATCCTGTTCGGATTTATCGGCAAAATCTCGGCATTGATCAGTACGGTTCCAAGCGCAGTAATGGGAGGCGTTTCCATCCTACTCTTCGGGATCATCGCATCAAGCGGTCTGCGTATGCTGATTGATAATAAAGTGGATTTCAGCATCAATAGAAACTTGATCATCTCATCCGTCATCACGGTCATCGGTGTCGGGGGAGCTTTTGTGAAAATCGAAGACTTTCAGATTGCAGGCATGGCGTTAGCTGCCATCATCGGGGTAGCATTGAACCTGATCCTGCCTGAGCAAAATGCAGGAAAAAAAGCAAATGAAAAGCAAAATAAAGTAGCTTAACCTTTTAAAAGGAAGTCCAGAGAGGCTAAAGAAGGGTGAACGGCTAAAAGCAAAGGCACAAGGGGATTGGGATGTGTATCTGCATCCATCACTTGTAAACTTGCGCATGCCCAAAAACACCCTTCCTACCCAGGACAGGGTGTTTTTTTATCAATGGGAGGGTGGAGAATGAGACATTTACGTACAATGGGTGATTTAAGAAATGAAGAGATTTTCGAGCTTATAGAAGAAGCGATCTCGTTCCAGCAGGGCAAGCAGTGGACCCCTGAAAAGCAGACTTTCGTTGCCAACCTGTTCTATGAATCCAGTACAAGGACAAAATGCAGCTTTGAAGTAGCGGAAAGAAAACTTGGATTGCAAGTACTACCTTTTGAAGTGGGCACATCAAGTGTCAACAAGGGGGAAAGCTTGTATGATACCGCCAAAACACTGCAGTCCCTTGGAGTGAATGCACTTGTCATCCGACATCCGTCCGAGGCGTATTTTGAACAATTACATACTATTGATGCCGTAATCATAAACGGTGGTGATGGCTGTGGGCACCATCCGACACAGTCCTTGCTTGATCTGATGACGATCTATCAGGAATTCGGAACCTTTCATGGATTGAAAGTAACCATCATCGGAGATATCCGCCATAGCCGGGTAGCCCGCTCCAATGCGGAGGTGCTGGAAAGACTGGGCACGGAAGTGAAGTTTGTCGCACCACCGGAATGGAAAGATAAAAGCTTTCATGATGATGCCTACATCACAATGGAAGAAGCGATTGAAACAAGTGATGTCGTCATGCTGCTTAGAATTCAGCATGAAAGGCACCTAGCCAAAGAAAACGTAGTGGATGAGTATCACCAGCAATACGGATTGACATTAGAGCGAGAAAAGAGAATGAAATCGACAAGCATCATCATGCATCCAGCTCCAATAAACCGCGGAGTGGAAATTGCCACGGAACTGGTAGAATGTGAGCGTTCAAGAATCTTCAAGCAGATGGAAAATGGCCTGTATATGAGAATGGCAGTTTTAAAGAGAGCCCTGACAAAAATTGAAGGAGGAAGTAAACATGACAACATTACTAAAGAATGGGAAATGGCTTAATTCCAAAGGAGAAATGGAAAAGGTGGATGTCCTGATTCAAAACGGTAAAATAGCGAACATCTCCTCCTATATTGAAGGAACTGGGACAGAACATGTGATAGAGCTTGATGGAAACCTGGTTTCTGCAGGTTTCATTGATGTGCATGTACATCTGAGAGAACCGGGCGGCGAAAAGAAGGAAACGATTGAAACCGGAACAAAGGCAGCGGCAAAGGGCGGTTATACAACAATCTGTGCGATGCCAAATACAAGGCCAACACCGGATACGAAAGAGAGGCTGGAATGGCTGAACAAAAGAATAGCAGAAACGGCAAATGTACGGGTGCTTCCATACGCTTGCATCACGACAAGACAGCTTGGGGAAGAGCTTACCAACTTTGAAGAATTGAAGAGATCTGGTGCATTTGCTTTTACCGATGACGGAGTAGGAGTACAGGATGCATCCAAAATGCTTGCAGCCATGAAAAAAGCAGCATCGCTGAACATGGCGATTGTGGCGCACTGTGAAGAAAACACACTGATTAACAAGGGTGCGGTACATGAAGGGAAATTCTCAAAGGAACATGGACTGAACGGTATTCCTTCCGTTTGTGAATCCGTGCATATCGCAAGGGATATTCTTCTTGCAGAAGCGGCTGGCTGTCACTATCATGTGTGCCATATCAGCACAAAAGAATCGGTACGAGTGGTACGAGATGCCAAAAAAGCAGGAATTAATGTAACAGCCGAGGTAAGTCCTCATCATCTGCTTCTTTCCGAGGAGGATATTCCTGGTCTTGATTCCAACTTCAAAATGAATCCTCCATTAAGAGGAAACCAGGATCAAGAGGCACTGATTGAAGGTCTGATGGATGGGACCATCGATTTCATTGCTACAGACCATGCACCGCATACAGCAGAAGAAAAAGCCGAGGGAATGGAAAAAGCACCATTCGGCATAGTCGGACTGGAAACAGCTTTTCCTTTGCTGTACACAAATTTTGTAGAAAAAGGCATGTTCACTCTAAAACAACTTCTTGATTGGTTGACTGTAAAGCCTGCAGAAGTATTCCAGCTTCCTTACGGAAAATTGGAGGCAGGTTCACCTGCTGACCTGACCATCATTGAAATGGACAGGTCAGCAGCAATCGATCCGGACAGCTTCCTGTCTAAAGGAAAAAACACTCCTTTTGCCGGGTGGGAGTGTAAAGGCTGGCCAGTAATGACAATAGTAGATGGAAAACTAGTTTGGCAGAAAGGTAGTGTTCAAGTATGAATCGACAACTAATCTTGGAAGATGGCACTTTCTTTATAGGAAAGGCCTTTGGCAGCGAAAAGGACTCTATTGGCGAAGTGGTTTTTAATACGGGCATGACAGGATATCAGGAAATCTTATCCGATCCCTCCTATTGCGGCCAGCTTGTGACTTTGACTTATCCACTGGTGGGCAACTACGGAATCAATCGTGATGATTTTGAATCCATCCACCCTGCCATCCATGGCTTCATTGTTAAAGAGGTGAGCGATTATCCATCCAACTTCCGTAACCAATGGACTTTGGACGAATTTTTCAAAGCGAAGGATATACCGGGTATCGCAGGGATTGATACAAGAAAACTGACTCGTATCATCCGCCAATACGGAACGCTGAAGGGTGCGCTTTGCGGACTTGATGTGGACCGTGACGAAGTGATCGAAAAGCTCCGGGCGACGACACTTGCAACCAATCAGGTGGAGCAGGTTTCCACAAAAACAGCCTATCCAAGTCCAGGACGCGGCTACAGGGTCGTGCTAGTAGACTTCGGAATGAAGCATGGAATACTGCGCGAATTGAACAAACGGGGCTGTGATGTAGTTGTGGTACCTTACAATATTACAGCGGAAGAGATCATGAGGTTAAGCCCGGATGGCGTCATGCTGTCAAACGGACCTGGGGATCCAAAGGATGTTCCAGAAGCAATTACCATGATACAAGGCCTGTTCGGAAAGGTACCTGTCTTCGGGATATGCCTTGGCCACCAGTTGTTTGCTTTGGCAAGCGGTGCAGATACGGAAAAAATGAAATTCGGTCATAGAGGGTCGAACCATCCTGTCAAGGATCTTCGTACAGGCAAGGTTGCACTCACCTCCCAGAACCATGGTTACACAGTAACGGAAGTGTCAATTGCCAATACGCGACTTGAAGTGACACATATAGCATTAAACGATGGCACCGTTGAAGGTGTGAAGCATAAAGATTATCCAGTATTCACTGTACAGTATCATCCCGAGGCAAGCCCTGGTCCTGAGGATGCCAATTATCTGTTCGATCAATTCATGGAACTCATCAAGGAAGCGAAGAAGGGGGAACTAGCATGCCAAAACGTTTAGACATTCAAACAATCCTAGTAATCGGGTCCGGCCCAATCGTAATCGGTCAAGCAGCAGAATTTGACTATGCAGGTACACAAGCTTGTATCGCTTTAAGAGAAGAAGGCTACCGAGTTATTCTAGTAAACTCCAATCCTGCCACCATCATGACGGACCAGGAAATGGCGGATAAAGTGTACATGGAGCCCCTTACAGTGGAATTTGTCAGCCGGATTATCCGCAAGGAACGTCCGGATGCACTTCTTCCGACGCTTGGCGGGCAAACAGGACTTAACTTGGCAGTGGAACTAGCAGAAGCAGGTGTACTGGAGGAATGTAATGTCCAGATTCTAGGAACAAAGCTTTCCGCCATCCAAAAAGCGGAAGATCGCGACCTTTTCCGGACACTGATGAATGAACTGGGTGAGCCGGTTCCAGACAGTGACATTATCACAAACCTCAACGAAGCATACCAATTCGTGGATAGGGTCGGTTATCCAGTCATTGTAAGACCTGCTTATACGCTCGGGGGAACAGGCGGGGGGATCTGCAACGATAAGGAAGAATTAGATGAAATTGTGACAAGCGGCCTGAAGAATAGTCCGGTGACACAATGCCTATTAGAGAAAAGCATCGCCGGATTCAAGGAAATCGAGTACGAAGTGATGCGCGACTGCAATGACAACGCAATTGTTGTCTGCAACATGGAAAACATCGATCCGGTTGGCGTGCACACAGGCGATTCGATCGTAGTGGCACCGAGTCAGACTTTAAGCGACAGAGAATATCAGCTCTTGCGCAATGTGTCCTTGAAAATAATCCGTGCCTTGGAAATTGAAGGTGGCTGCAACGTTCAGCTGGCACTAGACCCTCATAGCTTCAACTATTACATCATTGAAGTAAATCCAAGGGTAAGCCGCTCATCAGCATTAGCCTCCAAGGCGACTGGTTACCCGATTGCGAAACTGGCTGCAAAAATTGCGGTGGGTCTGACGCTTGATGAAATGATGAACCCTGTAACGGGAAAAACATATGCTTGCTTTGAGCCGGCATTGGATTATATTGTAACGAAGATTCCAAGATTCCCTTTTGATAAATTTGAATCTGCCAATCGCAGACTGGGTACCCAGATGAAGGCTACAGGCGAAGTGATGGCAATCGGACGCTCTTTTGAAGAATCGATTTTAAAAGCGGTCCGTTCTCTTGAGTCCAATATCAGTTACCTGGAGCTCGAAGCAAGCGAAGGGTTCTCTGACGAACTGGTGGAAAAACGCATCAGAAAAGCAGGGGATGAAAGATTATTCTACATCGCAGAAGCAATACGCCGAGGAGTTTCCATCCAAACCATCCATGAATGGTGTGAAATAGATCTGTTCTTTCTGCAGAAATTGCACAAGATCCTGGCAATGGAAGAGTTTATCACAAGTAACAAAGGATGTCTTTCCACTCTGATTGAAGCAAAGGAAATGGGCTTCAGTGATGAGACTATTGCAAAATTATGGGCCACAAGCGAAAGGGACATCTACGAGCTTCGCTTGCAGGAAGATATTGCACCAGTCTATAAAATGGTCGATACATGTGCTGCAGAGTTCGAATCCGGTACGCCATACTATTACGGAACATATGAAGAGGAGAACGAGTCCATTGTAACGGAAAAGGAAAGCATTGTGGTGCTGGGGTCTGGCCCAATCAGGATCGGCCAGGGAATCGAGTTTGACTATGCAACCGTCCATTCCGTATGGGCAATCAAAGAGGCTGGCTATGAGGCGATCATCATCAACAACAACCCGGAAACAGTTTCAACGGATTTCAGTATCTCTGACAAGCTATATTTTGAACCCCTGACGATTGAAGATGTGATGAACATAATCAATCTGGAAAAACCAAAAGGGGTAGTCGTACAGTTTGGTGGTCAGACAGCAATCAACCTTGCAGCGGAACTTGAAGCAAGAGGCGTGAAGATCCTTGGTACCACTCTGGAGGATCTGGACCGGGCAGAGAACCGCGATAAGTTTGAACAGACCTTAACAAGCCTTGGTATCCCACAGCCAAAGGGCAAAACGGCCATCTCGATTCCAGAGGCGGTTGAAATTGCGGAATCGATAGGCTATCCGGTCCTTGTCCGACCATCCTATGTACTAGGTGGCCGTGCAATGGAGATTGTCTATAAGTCCGAAGAGCTGCTTCATTATATGAAAAACGCAGTCAAAATTAATCCTGAACACCCGGTATTAATTGATAAATACATGATTGGAAAAGAAATAGAGGTAGATGCGATTTCGGATGGCAAGGACGTATTCATCCCAGGAATCATGGAGCATATTGAGCGGGCTGGAGTGCACTCCGGAGACTCCATAGCGGTCTATCCGCCGCAGACACTAAGTCAAGATATCAAGGATCAGATTATCGACTATACAACCAGATTGGCAAAAGGCTTAAACATTATCGGATTGCTGAACATTCAATTTGTCATCTACAAGAATGAAGTATACGTCATCGAAGTTAATCCAAGATCAAGCCGTACCGTGCCATTCTTAAGTAAAATCACGCATGTACCAATGGCGAAGGTGGCAACCAAAATCATCCTAGGGTGTAGCTTGGCAACACAAGGGTATGGGTCCGGCCTGCAACCTGAAACGAAGGGAGTATTCGTAAAAGTCCCAGTCTTTTCTTTTGCGAAACTAAGAAATGTCGATATCACTCTTGGACCTGAAATGAAGTCCACCGGGGAAGTGATGGGGAAAGACATTACTCTCGAAAAAGCACTGTATAAAGGGCTTGTCGCATCTGGAATTTCCATAAAAACTTACGGATCCGTGCTGTTCACCATTGCGGATAAAGATAAAGAGGAAGCGTTGCAGCTTGCAAAAAGGTTCCATAGAATCGGCTATAAGATCCTGGCCACAGCAGGTACAGCTGGATTTTTCGGGGAAGAGAACATTCCGGTAACGGTAGTGAACAAGATTGGCGGGGAATCACCGAATCTGATCGATGTAATCAGGAAAGGCCAGGCACAGTTTGTCATTAACACGCTGACAAAAGGGAAACAGCCTGCACGTGACGGATTCAGAATTCGAAGGGAATCAGTAGAAAATGGCATTCCATGCTTAACCTCCCTGGATACGGCTAAGGCTATTCTTAGAGTATTGGAATCTATGACTTTCTCGATCGAATCCATTGAAGCATTGGAAAGCAAAGAAAATGAGGCGGTGTACAGTTAATGAAAAAAGCATGGATGAATGTAATCTCTCAAAAGAACATTGCACGTAATATTTACGAAATGACACTCGAAGGGGAGCTCGTCGATTTGATGAGTTCTCCTGGACAGTTCGTTCATATCCGTGTAGGCGAAGGGCTTGATCCGCTTCTTAGAAGACCGATCAGCATCGCCTGCATCGATGATGTTAAGCAGCAATGTAAAATTACTTATCGGGCTGAGGGAAAAGGCACCATGCTTTTAGCGAAGAAACTGCCAGGAGATCTTGTAGATGTGCTAGGGCCACTCGGTAACGGATTTCCGCTGCATGAATTGCAAAGAGGAGATCATGCCCTGATTGTCGGTGGAGGCATCGGGGTGCCCCCACTCCTTGAACTGACAAAGCAATTAAACCGGAATGGGGTTCGAACGACTCATGTCCTAGGTTTTCAATCAAAGGAAGATGTTTTTTATAAAAATGACTTTGCATATTTCGGGGACACCTATATCGCTACGGTAGATGGATCTTATGGAACACAGGGCTTTGTCACAAACGTTCTGGAAGAAATCACGCCTAGCTTTCACACACTGTATTCATGTGGACCGACTCCTATGTTGAAAGCTCTGGAAAACCTCTATCCTGAGGGCAATGTGTACTTATCCTTGGAAGAAAGGATGGGTTGTGGAATAGGTGCCTGCTTCGCATGCGTCTGTCACCTCCAGAATGATCCGAATGGATATTCCTATAAAAAAGTATGTACAGATGGACCAGTATTCCGTGCAAGGGAGGTTGTATTATGAATTGTCTAACTGTCAAAATGCCAGGACTGGACTTGAAAAATCCGATCATGCCTGCATCGGGCTGCTTCGGCTTTGGTAGAGAATATGCAAAGCTGTATGATCTAAACCTTTTAGGAGCAATCATGATTAAAGCCACGACGCTTGAACCAAGGTTTGGAAATCCCACTCCCAGGGTCGCAGAAACCAATGCAGGAATGCTGAATGCAATCGGTCTGCAAAACCCGGGATTGGAGAAGGTTCTATCAGAGGAGCTGCCATTTCTGGCAAACTATGACGTCCCAATTATTGCGAATGTAGCAGGTTCAAAGATTGAAGACTATGTATGGGTTGCCAAAGAGATCTCGAAGGCTCCAAATGTTCATGCCCTGGAGCTGAACATCTCGTGTCCGAATGTAAAGACTGGCGGAATTGCGTTTGGTACAGATCCTGCAGTCGCATTTGAAGTGACGAAGGCTGTTAAAGAAGTTTCTGAAGTGCCTGTGTATGTCAAGCTGTCACCAAACGTCTCCAATATTGTGGACATTGCAATGGCGATTGAGAAAGCCGGTGCGGACGGCTTAACGATGATTAACACACTGCTTGGGATGCGCATCGACCTGAAGACCGGGCGGCCCATTTTGGCAAATGGTTCCGGAGGTTTATCGGGACCGGCTATCAAACCTGTTGCCATTCGTATGATCCATGAAGTGAGTCAGAAGGTGACGATTCCGATAATCGGAATGGGAGGCGTTCAGTCAGCTGATGACGTCCTGGAATACTTTTTCGCAGGCGCCAGTGCAGTAGCAGTGGGAACAGCAAATTTCGTGGACCCGTTCATTTGCCCTACGATTATTGAGGAACTGCCATATAAACTGCATGAACTTGGTTTTGACCATATCTCTGAGTGTGCTGGAAGGAGCTGGAAACAACATGCGAAAATCGCTTATAGTCGCGCTTGATTTTCCGGACAGGGAAGAGGTATCAGCGTTCCTTGCCAATTTCAAAGATGAACAGCTATATGTCAAAGTGGGGATGGAGTTATTCTATCAGGAGGGACCTGACATCATCAGGCTTCTACAGGATCAGGGACATGCCATATTCCTGGATTTGAAGCTTCATGATATTCCACATACTGTCCATCATGCAATGCGTGGATTGGCCAAACTAGGTGTAACAATGACAAATGTGCATGCAGCCGGCGGAATAGAAATGATGCGTGCAGCATTGGAAGGTCTAGGAGAAGGTTGCGGTTCAAATGGTAGGCCGGCACTAATCGCCGTGACGCAGCTGACCAGTACATCCGAGGCAAGAATGAGAGAGGAACTCCTGATAGAGCGGCCTCTTAATGATGTTGTGCTACATTATGCAACGAACGCGATGGAGAGCGGTTTGGATGGTGTGGTCTGTTCCTCACTCGAAGCGCCTTTATTAACACAGAAGCTTGGAAGCACCTTCAAAAAAGTGACCCCCGGCATCCGCATGAAAGACGATGATAAAGCCGATCAAAGCAGAATCGTAACACCGTCGGATGCATGGAAGCTTGGTGCCACAGAGATAGTAGTGGGAAGAAGCATCACAAGAGCAGCAGACCCGAAACAGGCATATCAAAAGATTCTACATCAATGGCAAGGAGCGGAGACAATATGAATATAACAGTAGCAGAGGATCTTCTAAGAATAAAAGCGGTCTTTTTCCAGCCGAGTGATCCATTCATATGGTCATCCGGGATTAAATCACCCATCTATTGTGATAATCGGTTAACCATTTCCTATCCTGATGTGAGAAATAATATTGCGACATCTTTAGCAGAGCTTGTAAAAGCAAAGTATCCTGAAGCGGATGTAATTGCAGGGACCGCAACAGCGGGTATTCCTCATGCAGCCTTTGTGAGCGAAAAGCTGAACCTTCCGATGTGCTATGTCAGAAGCAAGCCGAAGGAGCATGGAAAAGGAAAGCAGATTGAAGGCAGGGTTCAGGATGGCCAGAAGGTGGTCGTAGTGGAGGATCTCATATCCACTGGAGGCAGTTCCATCAATGCGGTAGAAGCGTTGCGGGAGGCCGGCTGTGAAGTGCTGGGAGTCGTGGCAATCTTTACATATGGGCTGGAAGTGGCAAAGGATAATCTGACTACCCATCAGATTCAAGCGGACGCAATCTGTGATTATCAGACACTGATGAATGTCGCAATTGATAAAGGCTATCTGCAGGAGTCAGACCGATTGAAGCTCGGGAAATGGCTCGAGAATCCGACAAGTGAGACGTGGATGAGGTTTTAATTGGATAGGTCTAATTGTGCTGATGTTGGTGAAAGAGGATTTCGACTCTCATGTTAAGAATGTTTGCTGTAAAAGTGTGAAAAAGAGTGAAATACATTGCGAAATAAGTAGAATTGTCGGTTTTTTACTCTGTTTTATGTAATCTTGAGTGGTTATGAGCGTGTCAGCTTGGTAAGATAGGCGTATTCTAACAGATTTACCAAACATTCTAACAGTATTGCAAAACATTCTAACAAATTCAACAAACATTCTAACAGATTCAACAAACATTCTAACAATCTCGAAAATCATTCACTATTGCTCCATTTACTAACAAGTAGTCAAACATTTCAACATGCACCATCATCGAATCTGTGCTAAGAATAATATTATAAGAAAAGAAAAGGTACACTCCACATAAAGGGAGTGTACCTTTTCACTTATTGCCATTAGATCAATTTTTCAATTTCGCCTTTTTCTTTAAGGTCCTCTACGATAGCCTGAAGCTTTTTGGAAGTTTCCTGCTGTTCCAATTGGCCTTTGATATCTTCTTTCACGTCAGCAAGCTCTGGGAATGGCTGCTGCTGTTTCTTTTCCTCTTCGGACAATTCTTTTAATTGTGCATCGTTTTGTGCTTTGGCTTGATCATAATACTCCTGGATCTGCTCATCGGTAACTTCCGTTTTGCCGACTTCCTTTTCCAAGTATTTTTCTAGAGCCAGTTCATCTGCAATCTGCTTTTTAAGTGTGTCGATTGTAAGAGGGCTGCTTTTAAGTGCCTCTTCAAATTTTTCTTCACTTTCATAGCTTGCTTTGATTTCTGCCAGGTAGTCTTCCACTTCCTGTTCAGAAGCCTTGTAGCCTTTGTTTGCTACTTCCTGTGATAATAGCTTTTGTTCGATTAAAGAGTTTAAAGTTTGCTCTTTAATAGCTTCTGGATCGGTGCCTTGTCCAAATTGCATCATCATCATGGAAGTCTGCTGCATCATTGTGTTATATTCTTCACCTTTGATTTCTTCGCCATTTACTTTCACTACGACTTTCTTGGGATCGACTTCTTCAGCCTGAGCCTGTTCAGTCGGTTGCTCCTCATTGTTCTTTGCATCTTTGTCTGCCGCTTTGTCATCATTTCCGCCACAAGCTGCCAGAAGGAGAGTGGACATTAGTGTGATTAACAAGATTGTAAATTTATTTTTCATGTTGAAACCTCCATTAGAAACATTTAAAACTATTTTTCCATTTAAACATGGTTTTTATAAGGAAGCAAATGATTTCCCCTATTCTTCTTAATTTTCATGAAAAGGGTGAATGTTAGATCTCAATTTGAATTGGGGGATTTTATGTTTCTGATTAAAGACCGCTGTTGATTTCCGCACTAGGCGCAGCGACCCAAGGGGCGGTGCTGGAGCCTCCTCGGGCTTTGCCCTGCGGGGTCTCCAGCCTACCGCTGCCTCCCACAGGAGTCTTCGCCTATTGCTCCAATCAACAGCTAGATACATAAGTTCAATATTTTTGTTTTAAAAAGCCTAATCAAATTAATTACTTTTTCAAAGCAATAATCATCTCTTCGTTAGGTGTGACGTAGATGGTTTGTTGTTGTTCGTAGATGACGAAGCCGGGTTTTGCGCCTGATGGTTTTTTGACGTTTCTGACCTTTGTGAAGTCTACAGGTACGGAGCCGGAATGGCGTCCCTTGCTGAAGTAGGCGGCGATCGTTGCTGCTTCTTTGATGGTTTCTTCCGTCGGTTCGGTGCTTCGGATTACGACATGTGAGCCTGGAATATCCTTTGTATGGAGCCACACATCATCGCGTTTTGCTACCTTATTTGTCAAAAAGTCGTTTTGCTTGTTGTTTTTGCCGACCAGAATCTCGGTCCCATCGGTTGACTGATAGACTTCCAAAACCGGTTTTTGAGGCTTCAGCTTCTTTTGATTTCGCTTTTGCTTCATCTTCATATAGCCTTCCTCGGCCAACTCTTCACGAATTTCCTGTATGTCTTTAGGGGAGGCTGTCTCCACCTGTTGGAGGATCAAATTAAAATAGGTTATTTCAGCTTCTGCCTTTGAAATCTGCTCCTCGACAATAGCCAAGGAATTCTTTGCTTTTTGATACTTCTGGAAGTACCTTTGAGCATTCCCTGAAGGGCTGCGCTGCGGATCCAAAGGAATGGTTATTTTCTCCGCATCTTCACTATAGTAGTTAAGGACTTCCACCTCTTTGTCACCACGGGATATCTGGTAGAGATTTGCTGTCAGAAGCTCGCCATATAATTGGAACACTTCCGCATTTTTTGCATCCACCAATGTTTTTTCAAGTTTGATGATCTTCTTTTTATTTTTCTCGATTTCATTGGCAATGAATCGTTCCAAGTCATTTGCCTGCTGTTTGACTCTGTCTCTGGAGGCCTTTCCAAAATAAAAGCGGTCCAGCAGTTCACTTAACGTGGAGAACGTTTTCTTTTCTCCTTTGAGATGTGTCAACGGCAGAAGGTAGAATATCTCTTTGCTATCAGCCGTTATGATCTGCGGCTCAAGGAAACCCGACTTTACATCCTCTATGAGACCGGCAAAGCTTGGTGGAAGTGTCTGCCTATTTGCAAGACCGGATCTGTATACCGCTTCTTTCGCAAAAAGGGGTGAGATGCCGGCAAAGGTATTAACGAGCTGCTTATCGAGTTTTCCTCCGATGTAATCAATCTTTCTCTGTACCAAATCCTCTGTTGCTTCAAAAGGATGAATTTTGTTCTGCTCTGGGGGCAGTACATAAGGCTGTCCTGGTGAAAGGCTGCGGTGCCTGTTCTGTGACATGGAGACATGCTTGATGCTGTCTAAGATCATTCCACGTTCCTTATCAATGAAGATGATATTGGAATGGCGGCCCATGATCTCCACTATTATCTGTTTGTAAGTCACATCACCGATTTCATTCCGGGCCTTCACATCAAAAACAATGATTCGGTCCATTCCGATCTGGTGGATATCTGTAATGATGCTTCCCTCTAAATGTTTACGGAGGAGCATGCAGAACATCGGTGGTTCACTGGGATTATCGTAGCTTTCTTCCGTCAGATGAATGCGAGCGTAGCTTGGATGTGCAGAAATCAGCAGCTTATGGTTGCTTCTGCCCGAACGTATCGTCAGCACCAGTTCATTCTTATAAGGCTGGTAAATTTTCGTAATCCGTCCACTTTCCAACTTTTCCTTCAATTCTCTAACCATTGCATATGTAAAAATACCATCAAAAGACATCTATATTACTTCCCTTCCATGCCAATCCAAATTTCTTTTAGACTAAATCAATTATATACAATCAATCTTCAGAAGTCCTAAAAAGTATATCATTTTTTTGGACGAGTCTGAATAAGCTTTGTTAGATAGATTTTGTGCAAAGGTTGTGAGGTGAAACAGATGAAATGGCATGAGATGAGAACAGAAGAGGTTGTAGAAAAAATCAATTCAAATGTTAAAAATGGATTAAGTGAATCAGAAGCAAAAAATCGTCTGTTGCAGTTTGGGACGAATGAGCTTCAAGAGGCGGAGCGTCCCAACGCCTTTTTAGTGTTTTTGGAGCAATTTAAAGATTTTATGGTAGTTGTTCTTCTCGCCGCCACTTTAATATCGGGTCTCCTTGGTGAATATATCGATGCGGTTGCCATCATTGCAATTGTCATTATCAATGGGGTTTTGGGCTTCTTTCAGGAGCGAAAGGCGGAGCGATCCCTTCAGGCGCTGAAGGAACTTTCTGCCCCGCAGGTATCTGTTTTGCGAGATAAAGAATGGCGTAAGGTTGCCTCTCGTGAAATAGTGGCAGGTGATGTGGTGAAATTCTCCAGTGGGGACCGTATAGGTGCCGACATGAGAATCGTTCAGGCGAGCTCGTTGGAAATAGAGGAATCTGCATTGACTGGTGAATCTGTTCCATCTGTGAAAAGGGACACACCTGTACAAGGCGGAGATATTTCTATCGGAGATCAGGAGAATATGGCATTTATGGGTACGCTCGTCACAAGGGGATCAGGCGTGGGTATAGTAGTTGCAACGGGTATGAATACGGCAATGGGACAAATTGCAGATCTTCTACAATCGGCGGAAACCACAATCACCCCGCTGCAACGGAAACTGGAGCAGCTTGGGAAAATCCTCATTATAGTTGCCCTATTCCTTACATTGCTTGTGGTAATCCTTGGGGTGATCCAGGGACATAATATGTACGATATGTTCCTTGCCGGAGTATCATTGGCGGTTGCAGCCATCCCTGAGGGGCTTCCTGCCATCGTAACAGTAGCACTTTCGCTAGGTGTACAGCGGATGATCAAGCAGAAATCCATCGTAAGGAAACTTCCAGCAGTCGAAACCCTTGGATGCGCTTCAGTCATTTGCTCTGATAAGACAGGAACATTGACACAAAACAAGATGACGGTGACGCATGCCTGGTCAGGGGGACATACCTGGAATGTTACTGGAAACGGATATGATCCGGCAGGGGAATTCATTGCAAATGATGCCAAGGATCCCACCCAGAACAAATCCTTGCAGCAGCTTCTGACATTCGGGCTGATCTGTAACCATGCCAATATACTTGAAAAGAATAATCAATTTGTCCTGGATGGGGATCCGACAGAAGGAGCCCTGGCAGTTGCTGCAATGAAAGCGGGCTATACAAAGGAAGGTCTGCTGAAGGAATTTGCAATTGTAAAGGAATACCCATTCGATTCAGAAAGAAAAATGATGAGTATGGTAGTGGAAGATAAACAGGGGAAGTTGTTCCTGATCACTAAAGGTGCACCTGACGTCATCAGTGGAGTCAGTGAATTTATTCTGTGGGAGGGTAAAAAGCAGCTATTTACAGCCAAATATGAATCCATCGTAAAGGATACAGTCCATGTGCTGGCGTCACAAGCACTGAGAAACATAGCAGTCGCCTTTAAACCGCTAACTCACTATCACCATAGCATGACAGAAAAAGATGTGGAAAAGGAATTAATTTTAATAGGAATACAAGGAATGATCGATCCACCTCGACCGGAAGTGAAACAAGCTGTAAAGGAATGCAAGGAAGCTGGCATCAAAACAGTCATGATAACTGGAGATCACATCGTAACGGCCAAAGCTATTGCAGCAGACATCGGCATACTTCCGATGGGTGGAAAGGTTCTTGAGGGGAAAGAGCTTCAGAAGATGACACAGGAAGAGCTCGAAGAAATGGTGGATGATGTTTATGTGTTTGCAAGGGTGTCCCCGCAGCACAAGCTTTCCATTGTAAAAGCGTTGCAGAAAAAAGGGCATATCGTCGCCATGACAGGGGATGGTGTCAATGATGCCCCTGCCATCAAAGCATCCGACATAGGTATTGCCATGGGGATAACAGGGACTGACGTGGCAAAAGAGGCTTCATCGCTTGTATTATTGGATGACAACTTCGCTACCATCAAATCTGCAATCAAAGAGGGAAGAAACATCTATGAAAATATAAGAAAATTCATCAGATACCTGCTTGCCTCCAATGTGGGTGAAATTCTGGTCATGCTTTTTGCCATGCTGCTTGCCTTGCCATTGCCGCTCGTACCCATCCAGATCCTATGGGTGAATCTGGTTACAGATGGACTGCCTGCCATGGCACTTGGCTTGGATCAGGCGGAAAGCAATGTCATGAAACGCAGGCCAAGGCATCCGAAAGAGGGAGTGTTTGCGAGAGGACTTTGGTGGAAAATCATCAGCAGAGGCTTCCTGATAGGACTCGTGACCTTGATTGCCTTTATCATCGTATATAAGCAGCATCCAGACGAGCTGATTTATGCCCAGACAGTGGCTTTTGCAACCTTGGTAATGGCACAGCTGATACATGTATTCGACTGTAGGAGTGAGCGGTCCATTTATCATCGTAATCCGTTCCAGAACCTTTATTTGGTCGGGGCCGTCATTTCAAGTGTCATCCTGATGCTCATTGTCATCTACTACCCGCCATTGCAAACCATTTTCCACACAGTTTCTCTTGCACCGGAGGAATGGCTGTTAATAATGGGATTAGCTTCGCTTCCTACTTTTTTACTGGTGGGAACGCTTTTCACAGGAAAAACAAAGAAAAATATGGTATAGTATAAAAAAGGTAGTAGAGGTAAACTCTATTACCTTTTCGTTTGTTTTTGACTGTTTTCGCATTCATTGTAGCTTTTGACGTATCTAATATAAACACGTAATGTTATTTGCTTTCGTGCTCTTTTCCAGTCCAATAGATTTATTTTTTTTTGAATGAGACGAGGGTAAATGCTGTAAAAAATCCAAATGCCGATTTTTTACGAACATAAGCAACAAACTTTAAGAAAAGAGCTTTGTTTTTAGATTAGAATGAAATATCTTCTTTTAAAAAAGGTGAAACAATGCTAATATAGTGTTTGCTTAGCATCGAGATAAGCCACTACAAGGCTCTTTTTTCATTAAATGGAGTACTTGAAAAGAGCCATTCTATACTTAGGGAACGGAAGTGAGTATGATGGTAAAGAGTATGACAGGTTTTGGACGGGCAGAAACGAATGCTGAAACCTATCGGATCCTGGTGGAAATGAAATCGGTGAATCATCGTTTTTGTGAAATTAATATAAGGATGCCTAAGCAGTTTCTTTCGCTTGAGGATAAGATCAAACGCGTGATTTCCTCTACCATCCTGCGAGGAAGAGTGGAAGTCTTTATTACAATAGAAGGACAAGGGCTTGCCGAAAAGCAAGTGAATGTAGATTGGTCCCTGCTATCGGGATATATGCAATCCTTGCTGCAGGTGAAAGATACATATCAAATTTCTAGTTCCATACAAATAAGTGATATACTACAATTAGAGAATGTGTTTTCCGTTACGGAAGAAGAAACGATTCACCATGAATTGGAAGACTCACTGTTAGAAAATGTACATAAGGCAACCAAGCAATTGGTAACGATGCGTTCCATTGAAGGGGAGCAACTGCAAAAAGACATCATCGAACATGTTTCCCATATCGAAAAGACCGCGATTGAACTTCATTCATATGCCCCTATGGTAGTAGAAGCCTATCGACAACGCCTGGAGAAGAGATTGAAAGATTATATTGGATCGGTAATTGATGAACAGAGACTTGTCACAGAGGCTGCTATTTTCTCGGATAAGGCGGACATCAATGAAGAACTAAAACGAATCCATAGCCATATTGCGCAATTTACGCTCTCCCTGAAGAGTGGGGAAGCAATTGGCAGAAAACTGGATTTCCTTGTGCAGGAATTGAACCGGGAGGTCAACACCATCGGTTCCAAGGCGAATGATGCCAAAATAGCGAATCTTGTGGTGGAAATGAAATCTTGCATCGAGAAAATCAAGGAGCAAGTGCAAAACATCGAATAATCTTTGATTACTAACCTCTTAAAGGGGTTAGAATATAGTTGGTAACTAGAGGTGGAAACTATGAGTATTAAGTTGATTAACATTGGCTTTGGCAACATTGTTTCAGCAAATCGGATAATATCTATTGTAAGCCCTGAATCTGCACCGATCAAAAGGATCATCCAAGACGCAAGGGATCAAGGAATGCTTATAGATGCAACCTATGGAAGACGAACTAGGGCGGTAGTCATCATGGATAGCGATCATGTAATCTTGTCAGCTGTCCAGCCGGAAACCGTTGCACAACGACTTGTAAATAAAGATGATATGTCTGATGAAGGGTAGGTATTTATTAATTAATGAGAGATAGAGGATTATTAATCGTTCTTTCCGGTCCATCTGGGGTTGGAAAGGGAACTGTCAGAAAAGCGCTATTTTCAAAAGATGATGTAAGTCTACATTATTCCATCTCGATGACAACAAGAAATCCCCGAGCTGGAGAGTTGCATGGGACGGATTATTTCTTCCATACTAGAGAGGAATTCGAAGAACTGATTGAACAGGACAAATTCATCGAATGGGCGGAATACGTAGGGAACTACTACGGCACACCGGTAGATTATGTGGAACAATGTCTGTCAGAAGGCAAGGATGTTTTCCTCGAAATCGAAGTGCAGGGTGCCATCCAGGTGAAAAGTAAATTCCCTGAGGGTGTCTTCATTTTCCTGATGCCTCCAAGCCTGTCGGAGCTGAAAAATAGAATTACAACAAGAGGTACAGAAACAGAAGACCTCATTAATAATAGAATGACGGTTGCAAAAGAAGAAATCGAAATGATGGATGCTTATGATTATGTGGTGGAGAATGATCAAGTAGATCTGGCATGCGATCGGATTCAAGCCATCGTTCAAGCGGAACATTGCAAAAGAACAAGATTACGCGAAAAATACAAACAAATGCTGGAGGCTGAATAATTATGCTATACCCATCTATTGATTCATTGATGCAAAAACTGGATTCCAAATATACACTTGTAACGGTTTCGGCAAGACGTGCCCGCGAATTGCAGCAAGTAAACGACCAAATGATCGAAAAGACGGTTTCCTACAAGTTTGTAGGAAAAGCGCTGGAAGAAATCGATGCTGGTCTGCTTTCTGCCAAGACGATTAAAACAGCGGAAAGAAGCGAAGGAATCCTAAACCACAAATAATGCCAATCGTTTTCCAACAGTCTGAAATAACAACCTAGCGATAGGTTGTTATTTTTTTAGACACGTAAAATTTCTTATCGGGGGATAGAAAAATGCTGTTAACAAATAAGAAAATCCTTTTATGTGTAACTGGCGGCATCGCCGTATATAAAGCTGTTGCTCTCACTAGCAAGCTTGTTCAGCAAGGTGCAGAAGTAAAGGTTATCATGAGCCAGTCCGCCTGCAAGTTTGTCGCACCGCTGTCTTTTCAGGCATTATCAAGAAATGAAGTGTTCACCGATACGTTCGAAGAAAAAAATCCTTCTGTGATTTCCCATATTGACCTCGCTGATTGGGCCGATCTGATACTGGTAGCGCCCGCAACCGCCAATACAATAGGCAAGATGGCAAACGGATTGGCGGATGACATGGTCACCACCACCCTGCTTGCAGCAACTGCTCCAATCTGGGTTGCACCTGCCATGAATGTGCATATGTACGACCATCCCGCAGTAAAAGCAAACATGAACCGCTTAGCGGCGTTCGGATACAGATTTATCGAACCTGGCGAAGGGTTTCTGGCTTGCGGCTATGTCGGCAAGGGGAGATTAGAGGAGCCTGAATCCATTGTGCAAGCTGTAATAGATCATTTTACCACTGATTTTTCTAAACCTTCTCCACTCCGAGATAAAAAAATCCTGGTAACCGCAGGACCGACTTTGGAGAAAATTGATCCGGTCAGGTTCATTTCGAACCGATCAACTGGGAAAATGGGCTATTGGATTGCTGAGGTGGCGGCTGATCTAGGTGCAGAGGTTACACTGGTATCCGGACCGACTGCACTTCCTGATCCCCCGAAGGTCCATACCATCAGGGTGGAAACTGCCGAACAGATGTATGAAGCGGTCCTTGCCCAATACGACCGGACCGATGTGGTCATCAAATCGGCCGCAGTGTCCGATTACCGCCCAAAGCATATAGCAGATACGAAAATGAAAAAACAGGCTGGCGACAGTGTACTGGAAATGGAACGGACGAAAGATATACTAAAAGCACTCGGTGAAAGAAAGAAGCATCAGATTCTGGTAGGTTTTGCTGCGGAAACGAATAATGTGGAAGAATATGCAATAGGAAAACTCGAGAGAAAAAATCTCGACTATATCGTGGCCAATAATGTCACGATGGATGGAGCGGGATTTGGAACGGACACGAATATTGTCACCATCTATCGTAAAGACGGCTCAAACCTATCCCTGCCACTAATGTCCAAGAAAGAAGTCGCTGCCTCCCTATTAGAGGAGATAGCCTCCAATTTCGAGGGAAAAGCATGACATATGCAAGTGTCATAGTAGATGTTCCGGCAAAACAGACAGACAGAGCATTCGATTATGAGATCCCTGAAAAGTGGGATGGTTTTATCCAGCCTGGAATGAGAGTGGTAGTCCCATTTGGCCCCCGCCAAATACAGGGGTTTGTTATAGGTTTGAAAGAAACAACCTCGGTAAAGAAGACGAGGCCGATCTCGAGCCTGATAGATATCAGTCCAATCTTGACAACGGAGCTCCTGCAGCTCGCCGAATGGCTTAGGGACCATACATTATGTTTTACCATTTCAGCTTTTCAGGCGATGCTCCCTGCTGCGCTGAAAGCTAAATATGAAAAATGGATACTTGTAAAGGACAGGAGTAAGCTGCCTCCACATTTGGAACTGTTTTTTGATTCCTCCAACAGGGCCCGTTTCGAAGATTTTGAAGGTACTGGCCATTACAGACTGATTAAACAACTAATTGATGATGAGGTTTTGGAAGTCTATTATGAAGTCAAAGACAAACTTTCCAAGAAAACGGTAAAAGTCATAGTGCTGACTGCCTCCAAAGAGGAATTAAAGGAAGCAAAGAACAAGGTGTCCACCCGCGCACAATCCCAGCACCGCCTGATGGATTTCTTTATGGAAACCGGACAGAAGAAGATAGAAAAGAAACAGCTGCTTGAAGACCTCCAGATAGGTACAAGTGCGGTTGGAGCCCTGGTGAAACTGGGTATTCTGCAGGAAGTGGATGATGAAAGATACAGGGACCCTTATGCGAACAGGGAATTTGCAAAGTCTGAGCCTTTGGCACTTACTTCCCAGCAGCAGCAAGCAATATCGCCTATCCTTTCTTCTATTGAAAGTGGATTGCATGAAGGGTATGTCATGTTTGGTGTAACTGGAAGCGGGAAAACGGAAGTGTATATGCAGGCAGTGGATGCAGTCCTGAAAAAAGGAAAAGAGGCAATCGTACTTGTACCAGAGATTTCCCTCACCCCGCAGATGGTTAATCGCTTCAAATCTCGTTTTGGTTCCGATGTTGCTGTTATGCATAGTGGGCTTGGCATGGGAGAGAAGTATGATGAATGGCGTAAGATTCACCGCAAAGAGGTGAAAGTGGTAGTCGGTGCACGATCTGCCATTTTTGCACCTTTTGAAAATGTCGGAATCATCATAATAGATGAAGAGCATGAAACGAGCTATAAACAGGAGGATACTCCACGTTATCACGCACGTGACATCGCAATGGAGAGAGGGAGATTTCATCAGTGTCCGGTTGTATTGGGAAGTGCTACCCCAACACTTGAAACCTTTGCGAGAGCTTCCAAAGGTGTCTATCAGCTGCTGACGATGGACAAAAGAATGAGCGACCAGGGAATGCCGACTGTAGAAATAGTGGATATGAGAGAGGAATTAAGGGAAGGAAACCGTTCCATGTTCTCGAGGGACCTCCTTGAAAAGCTGCAGATCAGGCTTGAGCGTGGGGAACAATCCGTATTGTTTTTAAACAAAAGGGGGTATTCCTCCTTTGTTATGTGTCGAGACTGTGGCTATGTAGTGGAATGTCCACATTGCGACATTTCCTTGACCTATCACCGTATCAACAATCAGTTGAAATGTCATTATTGCGGATATGAAGAGCAAGTCCATTCCACTTGTCCCAGTTGTGACAGCGATCATTTCCGTTTCTTTGGAACCGGAACGCAAAAAGTGGAAGAAGAGCTGACAAAATTGCTGCCGAGTGCAAGGGTCATTAGAATGGATGTAGACACCACCAGTAGAAAAGGCTCCCATGAAAAACTCCTTCAGCAGTTCGGGGACAGGAAAGCGGATATTTTGCTCGGGACACAAATGATTGCGAAGGGACTGGACTTTCCACAAGTGACATTGGTAGGGGTATTAACAGCAGATACGATGTTAAATATCCCTGATTTCCGTTCATCGGAGAAAACCTTCCAGCTACTGACACAGGTAAGCGGACGTGCCGGAAGACATCTACTTCCCGGCGAAGTGGTCATTCAGACTTACAGCCCGGAGCATTATAGTGTAGAATTAGCAAGTACACACGACTATATTGGCTTTTATCAGAAAGAAATGCTCCTGAGAAAAAACCATCAGTACCCACCTTTCTACTACCTTGCCCTTGTTACGGTCACTCATGAGGAACTGACGAAGGTTGTTACGGTAACGGAAAGGATTACGAGCTACCTTGGTGGACAGCTTTCCAGGGAAGCGGTCATTCTGGGGCCGGTTTCTTCCCCGATTGCAAGAATAAAAGACAGATATCGATATCAATGCATCATTAAATATAAAAGGGAACCAAATCTGCACCATGCCTTAAAGAGTGTTGTGGAAAAATACCAATCACAAATGGACCAGGAAAAACTGGCGATCCATATCGATTTAAATCCTTACATGTTAATGTAATTTTTGGAGGAAGAAAAATAGTGGCAATTTTAAAGATAGTGGAATATCCAGCGGCAGTGCTGGAGCAGAAATGTGAATCTGTGACGACATTTGACAAGCGCCTGATTCGCCTGCTGAACAATATGTATGATACGATGCTAGAGGCGGATGGCGTTGGACTTGCTGCACCACAAATCGGCATCGCAAAACAGATAGCAATCGTTGAAACGGATGAGCAGGCAGGAAAAATAGAGCTCATTAATCCTGAAGTCATCTTTACAGAAGGCGAACAGGTGGGACCTGAAGGATGCTTGAGCTTTCCCGGTCTTTTTGGGGAGGTCAGCCGCTCCAACTATATTAAAGTAAAAGCGCAGAACCGCAAGGGGAAATGGTATGAGTTAGAGGCGAAAGGCTTTTTGGCGCGAGCTATTCAGCATGAAATAGACCATTTGAATGGAGTGCTTTTTACGAGTAAGGTAATCAGATATTTTGAAGAACAAGAGTTAGAAGGGTGATAAGATGAAACGTATCGTATTTATGGGAACGCCGGACTTTGCCGTTCCGGTTTTACAGCAAATACTCAACGATGGCTATAAGGTGATCGCGGTCGTTACCCAACCGGACCGTCCAAAAGGCAGAAAGAAAGTCCTGACGCCTCCCCCTGTCAAAGTGGAGGCGGAAAAGCATGGCATTCCTGTTTTTCAACCAGAAAAAATCAGACTGGCTGAAGAATATGAAAAAATCACTGGGTTGGAGCCTGATCTGATTGTAACAGCGGCATTCGGCCAGATACTTCCAAAGGCTTTGCTCGATGCGCCAAAATACGGATGCATCAATGTACATGCATCCCTTTTGCCAAAACTTAGAGGCGGTGCACCAATCCACTATTCCATCCTTCTTGGAGAAAAGAAGACAGGAGTGACCATCATGTATATGGTGGAGAAGCTAGACGCAGGGGATATCCTTACTCAAGTGGAGGTCAGCATTACGGAAAAGGATCATGTAGGTACGCTCCACAATAAATTGAGTGAGGCCGGATCCTTGCTGCTTTCCCAAACCATGCCCCTCCTTTTTGAAGGAAAATTGACACCAATCAAACAAAACGATGAAGAGGCAACGTTCGCTTCCAATATCAAAAGGGAACAGGAAAGAATCGATTGGTCCCGTACAGGTGAGGAAATCTATAATCATATCAGAGGTTTGCACCCTTGGCCGGTCGCATACACCACACTTGAAGGGCAAGTCATGAAAGTATGGTGGGGAGAGAAGGTGGAAACCGGCAGTATGGAAGCACCTGGTACGATAATCGGAAAAGAAGAAGATGGATTCATTGTGAAAACTGGTAATACTATTGGTATCAAAATAACTGACCTTCAACTCGCAGGAAAAAAACGAATGACCGGGATGCAATATTTAAACGGTGCAGGTGCTTCGTTATCAGAGGGCATACAGCTAGGAGAATAAAATGAAAAACGTGAGAGAGCTTGCTTTGGAAGCACTGGTAAATGTGGAGAAAAAGCAGGCATACAGTAATTTGCTGGTTAACAACTACTTGGATTCAGGCAAGCTGAACAAAAAAGACGCTGGGTTATTTACGGAAATTGTCTACGGGACGATTCAGCGGACGATGACAATCGACTATTATTTGACTCCTTATATAGAAAAGCAGAAGAAACTCGAGGATTGGGTGAAGGTGCTTTTGCGACTTACCTTGTACCAGATGCTCTACCTGGATAAAGTACCTGAAAGAGCAGCCATTTATGAAGCCGTTGAAATCGCAAAAAAGAAAGGGCACAAAGGTGTGGCATCTGTCGTTAACGGCGTGCTCCGATCCATACAGCGCCAAGGTGTTCCCGATTTGGAAGCGATGAAAAATGATGTGGAAAGAATATCCATTGCAACCAGCCATCCCCGTTGGATGGTGGAAAAGTGGGTAGCGCAATACGGAGTAGAAAATACCGAAAGATTGTGTGAAATGAACTTGGTGCCCCCTAGTCAGACTGCTCGGGTAAATACAGCTAAAGCTTCTGTCGAGGACGTTATCTCTATGTTGAAGGCTCAAGGATTTGATGTGGAAAAAGGCGAAGTTGCACAAGAAAGCATCGTGTCGAAAAAAGGAAACATGGCTTATTCCAATGCATTTAAAAACGGCTTTATCACCATTCAGGATGAAAGTTCGATGCTTGTAGCCAGAACACTCGATGTAGAACCCGGACAGACTGTTTACGATTCCTGTGCAGCTCCAGGCGGGAAAACGACCCATATCGCAGAATTGATGAAGGGGACAGGTACTGTCATCTCGACAGACCTTCATGAGCACAAGGTAAAGCTGATCAAAGAGCAGGCTGACCGATTGGGACTTTCTAATATTGAAGTAAAGGCAATGGATAGCCGAAAAGCACAAGAGGTATTCCATAGTGAGATGTTTGACAAAATTCTGGTGGATGCTCCTTGCTCCGGTTTTGGCGTAATAAGAAGAAAACCGGATCTGAAATACACGAAGACCATGCAGGATGTAAAACAGCTGGCTACCATTCAATCTGCTATATTGGATGAGGTTGCTCCACTTGTAAAAAAAGGTGGAACTTTAGTATATAGTACATGTACAATTGATAAAGAAGAAAATACAGAAGTTGTAAAAGCCTTCTTGGAGAACAACGAAGATTTTGAGATAGATATGTCCATCAAAGATCTAGTACCGCATAAGCTTGAAACATACATCCAGGATGGAATGCTCCAACTTTTGCCGCACTATTTCGGAACAGATGGATTCTTTATAGTAAGACTAAAAAGGCAGGTGTAAGGAAGATGGAACAAAAAACAACGAACATCAAGAAAAAAGAAGAATCGACACATAAACCCTCCATCTATTCACTCCAATTGCAAGAACTTGAAGCATGGTTAGTGAGTAATGGAGAGAAGAAATTCAGAACAAAACAGATTTTTGAATGGCTCTATAAAAAAAGAGTGACGTCCTTTGAGGACATGTCAAACCTATCGAAGGAACTGCGTGAAAAGTTGGAGCAGCACTTCACTCTAACTACGCTTAAAACGATTGTGCAGCAAACATCCTCTGATGGAACGATGAAGTTTCTTTTTGAACTGCATGACGGCTACTCCATTGAAACGGTATTGATGAAACATGAATACGGCAACTCCGTCTGCGTCACTACCCAGGTCGGCTGTCGCATCGGTTGTACGTTCTGTGCTTCCACGCTTGGAGGACTGAAAAGAAATCTCGAAGCAGGAGAAATCGTTGCCCAGGTCGTAAAAGTACAACAAGCGGTCGATGAATTGCAGGAACGTGTCAGCCATGTGGTAATCATGGGAATCGGTGAACCATTTGACAACTATGATGAAATGATGAGCTTCCTTAAAATTATCAATCATGATGAAGCATTGAATATCGGTGCCCGTCATATTACGGTATCCACCAGTGGGATCATACCGAAAATCTATAAGTTTGCAGATGAAAACATGCAGATCAACTTTGCTATTTCCCTGCATGCACCCAATACGGAAATCCGTTCCCGTCTGATGCCGATCAACAAAGCGTATAAACTGCCTGACCTGATGGAAGCTGTACATTATTACATCGAGAAGACAGGACGCAGAGTCAGCTTTGAATACGGCTTATTCGGTGGGGTTAATGATCAGGTGGAGCATGCTGAGGAATTGGCTAAGCTTGTGAAGGGGATCAAGTGCCATATCAATCTTATCCCTGTTAACTATGTACCGGAGCGTGATTATGTAAGAACGCCGAAGGAACAGATCAATCTTTTTGAGAAAACATTGAAAAATCTAGGTGTAAATGTAACAGTTCGTCGTGAGCAGGGGCATGATATTGATGCTGCGTGTGGCCAGCTACGTGCGAAGGAGCGAAAAGAAGAGACGAGGTGACGATTGTTAATGGTCTTTTTAACAGATAAAGGGAGAGTTCGTTCGCATAATGAAGATAACGGGGGAATTTTTGTTAATAAAGACGGAACTATTTTAGCAGTTGTTTGTGATGGAATGGGGGGTCATCAAGCAGGTGATGTGGCAAGCCAGAAAGCGGTGGACCATATCAGGGAATTGTGGGAGGAGTCTAACAATGTCTCTTCTCCTGAACCTGCTGAAATTTGGTTTAAAACATATATAGGTCAAATCAATCAATTCTTATTTGATTATGCAAACAGGCATGAAGAGTGTCATGGAATGGGAACAACCATCGTGGCGGCTATAATCGGGGATTCATTTTTCACCATTGCACATGTAGGTGACAGCAGGGTATATCTTATATCGAATGGCCAAGCGAAACAGTTGACTGAGGATCAGACATTTGTGAATGAATTGGTGAAAAGCGGCCAGATCTCCAAAGAGGATGCCGAGCATCATCCGCGAAAAAATGTTATACTACAAGCTTTAGGGACAGAAAAAACCGTTAAGATTGATTTGAAAACTATTACATATGATGACCCTGGCTATCTTTTGCTTTGCTCAGATGGATTGAGCAATAAAGTGAATGATAAAGAGCTGGTGGAAGTCCTAAAGAGTGAACATCATTCTCTGGAAAGTAAAGCCGAGACACTGATACTCCGAGCCAATGAAAATGGCGGAGAAGATAACATAACGGTAGCCATAGTCGAATTATCTGTCACCGAAGAGGGAAGTGGGTGATATCTTTGTTAATTGGAAAAAGATTAAATGATCGCTATAAAATAATGGAAGTCATTGGCGGCGGGGGTATGGCCAATGTCTACCTCGCCCATGATATGATTCTCGACCGGGATGTAGCCGTAAAGGTCCTACGCTTAGATTTTGCCAATGATGAAGAATTTATTCGCAGATTTCGCAGAGAAGCACAGTCTGCTACAAGCCTCGATCATCCTAATATCGTGAGTATCTATGATATCGGGGAAGAGGATGATATCTACTATATTGTCATGGAACATGTTTCCGGCAAAACCTTAAAGCAGTACATCCAGCAATTTGCACCAATGGAACAGTATAATACTGTAGAAATCATGAAACAACTTACATCAGCGATTGCACATGCACATGAGAATGGAATCATCCATCGTGATATTAAACCTCAGAATATACTCATAGATGATTACGGTACGATTAAGGTGACGGACTTTGGGATTGCAATGGCGCTTAGCTCCACTACCATAACGCAGACAAATTCCTTGTTGGGGTCTGTTCATTATTTATCACCGGAGCAGGCCAGGGGAAGCCTTGCTACCAAGAAATCTGATGTATACGCCCTAGGAATCGTCATGTTTGAAATGCTTACGGGAAGATTGCCTTTTTCAGGGGAATCTGCCGTTTCCATTGCATTGAAGCATCTGCAATCTGAGACGCCATCGCCAAAAAGGTGGAACCCTGCCATTCCACAAAGCCTGGAGAATGTGGTATTGAAGTCCATGGCAAAGGATCCGAATCATCGGTACGGTTCGGTGGAGGCAATGCTTGAAGATCTGACTACGGTACTGGATTCAAGCCGTTTGAATGAACCGAAGTTCTTCATACCAAATGACGACGATGAAGCGACAAAGGCGATACCGGTCATAAAAGGTGACCTTTCCAAGCATCTGTTGAACAATCATGAAACCAAGGTAGTCCCTACAGATACAATCGCTCCCCCGCCTAAGGAGGGGGAGCCTCCCAAAAAGAAGAAAAAGAAAAAGAAAAAGTGGATAATGTTTTTGTTTATTTTACTTTTGTTACTGGGAGTTGGTTCTGTAGCTGCCTTTACCCTACTTCCATCCATGCTTCTCCCAAAGGACATTGTCGTACCTGATGTGTCCAATATGGAGTATGAAGATGCAAGGGATGAACTGTTGGCTGAGGGCTTTATCATTAAAGCAACAGAGGATGAACCGAGTGATGAGATAGAAGAAGGATTTGTTACAAGGACATCTCCTGAAGCTGGTAAAACAAGAAAAGAAGGCTCTGAAATAACCATCTACCGCAGTGCAGGCAAAGAGAAAGTGGAAGTGGATGATTATACATCCCTGCAGGTTGATGACGCGATACGCAGAATTAAACTAGTGAAACCGAAATATAAGGATTATTCGGTGGAAGAAGTGTTTTCCGAGGAAGCGGAAGAGGGGACGGTCATCCGCCAAACTCCTGCTCCAGGTGAATTGGTCATCCCCGAAGATGAGGTAATGAAGCTCATCGTATCAAAAGGTGCAAGTCCGATTGTCCTGGATGATTATCAGGGCTCATCAATCGAGTTTGCCCAAAGGCATCTGGCAACTCTGTTGCTTGAGCCGGTCATTCAAGAAGAATTCCATGCTGAGGTTTCTGCAGGAAATATAATCAAACAGGATCCCGCACCTGAATCACAGGTGAAAAAGGGCGATAAAATCCAGCTGATTGTCTCCAAAGGACCACAGCCAGAAGACAAGACAACAGACATTCCGCTAGAAATAACGTATAAACCTTCCGAAGAAGGAGCAGAACAAAAAGTGGAGCTCTTTGTGGAAGATTTGAACACCAATATGGAACAACCGAAGGAAACCTATATCATTACGGAAGATTTGATTACGAGCTTCACTATAACCGTTCCTTATAAACAGAAGGCGAAATATAAAGTGCTTGTAGATGGGGAAGAAGTTCAATCGGTGACAATCGATTACGATGATATTGAGTAATTATTAAGGAGTGAGTGTATGCCTGAAGGCAAGATTGTCAAGGCATTAAGCGGTTTTTATTACGTTTTGACAGCAGATGGCCATATAACCCAATGCAGGGGACGAGGGGTTTTCCGCAAAAATAAGATCACCCCTCTCGTTGGGGATATGGTGGTATTCCAAGCGGACAACGACCAGGAAGGGTATATCCTTGAGGTCCTGCCCCGCAAGAATGAGCTGGTCCGTCCTCCCATTGCGAATATCAATCAGGCCATCCTGGTTTTTTCCGCAATGGAGCCCGAGTTCAGTACGGTGCTTTTGGACAGATTCCTTGTACTGATTGAATCGAAAGAAGTGACACCACTTATTTGCATATCCAAGATGGATCTGCTTGAAGAAGATGAAAAGCTGATGGGATTTGCCAACTATTATCGGGAAATCGGATATGAAGTGGTCCTGACGTCAACCAAAGAGCCGGAACAATTAAAACAAATACTTCCGTATCTCAAGGATAAGACGTCCGTTATCGCAGGACAGTCCGGAGTAGGAAAATCCTCCCTTCTCAATGTTCTTCGGCCTGAACTGGAATTGAAAACAGATGATATCTCCACGCATCTTGGCCGCGGGAAGCATACAACCAGACATGTGGAACTGATGGAAATCAATGACGGTTTTGTAGCGGATACACCAGGTTTTAGTTCCCTTGAATTTCTGGAAATGGCGGCAGAGGAAGTGAAGGAATGCTTTCCTGAGTTTGTCAGTATTAGTGATCAATGCAAATTCAGGGAATGCACCCATCTGAAAGAACCGAAATGTGCAGTGAAAGCTGCCGTGGAAGCAGAAGAAATTGCACCTTTCCGCTATAAGCATTATGTTTCCTTTGTGGAAGAAATAAAAGACAGAAAGCCGAGGTACTAAAATATGATAAAAATCGCCCCCTCAATCCTGAGCGCAGACTTTGCCAATTTGCAAAAAGACATACATGATGTGGAGCAAGGCGGAGCCGACTATATTCATATTGATGTGATGGATGGTCACTTTGTACCAAATATCACGATTGGTCCACTTGTTGTGGAAGCGATCCGTCCGATAACAAAGCTTCCATTGGACGTCCATTTGATGATTGAAAATCCTGATACATACATCCCTGCTTTTGCAAAAGCTGGAGCTGACATCATTTCGGTACATGTGGAGGCATGCCGTCATCTTCATCGTACAGTTCAACTCATCAAGGCTGAAGGAGTGAAAGCTGGAGTTGTCATTAATCCCGCAACCCCTGTGGAAAGCATTGTTCCCATCCTGAATGATGTGGATCTCGTTCTGCTTATGACGGTCAATCCGGGCTTCGGTGGACAAGCATTCATTAAGGATGTACTGACGAAAATTAGTCAGGTAAGGTCTCTCATAACGGAACGGGGATTATCGGTTGAAGTGGAGGTGGACGGTGGAGTCAATCCCGAAACCGCCGCACTTTGCGTCGAGGCCGGAGCGGATGTGCTTGTTGCAGGTTCAGCCATTTATCAACAGGCAGACCGTAAAGAAGCCATTTCATCCATCCGTGGAAACTTGACATAAACCTGAAACTTGAGATATAAAAGGTCTTCAAATTGAAGGCCTTTTATTCTTGTCTTTGTTAAACAAGAGTGCTGTTATTTATGTATACTAGCTGTTGATTGGAGCAATAGGCGAAGACTCCTCGAAAATGCGAGCATTTTCTTCGTGCGATGAATCGCTGCCGGAGCTTTCCTTGTCCTGCGGGAAGTAGCGATTAGTGGAGACCCCACAGGCGAAGCCGAGAAGGCTCACGCAAGCCCCTTGGGTCGCTGCGCCTAGTGCAGAAATCAACAGCGGTGTTTAACGGGGCCATATTCTTAATAAGGAGCAAAAGGCAATGAAAATAATTATTGTGGCCGGTGGACCGCCGGAATATATCCCGTACCTAAAAGTAAACACTTCTGAATCCATCACTTGGATAGGGGTGGACAGGGGCGTCCATTATTTATTGGAACAGAATATAGTCCCCCAGAAAGCGTTCGGGGACTTTGACTCTGTAACAGCTGCAGAACTGGCGGAAATGAAGAAGAAAATTACAGACCTTGATATGTTTCCAAGTGAAAAGGACGAAACGGATACAGAGCTTGCTGTCAATTGGGCCATGGCACAAAACCCTTCTTCCATAACCATGTTGGGAGTGACCGGTGGAAGACTCGACCATTTTCTTGGCAATGTGCAACTCCTGCTAAAAGGGATCCAAAACGGATTCACCATTGAAATCCGGGATAAACAGAATATCCTTTATCTGGTCAATCCCGGACAATACCCTATAAAAATGAATAAGGACCTCCCATACATCTCATTCCTTTCCATAACCCCTACAGTAAGCGGAATCACTCTGGATGGATTTAAATATCCCCTAAAAAATAGGAATATAAAATGGGGCGACACACTATGTATAAGTAATGAACTAGATACTGAAAATGGTACTTTTTCATTTAAGGATGGCATATTAATGATGATAAGGAGCCGTGATTCATCCCATTTTATGTGACGGCATTCTTCATCTGCACGTATTCATTCATATCTATTATGGTTAAAAAGTTCCGGGGAGGGAAATGGAATGAAATTTTATACGATAAAGTTGCCGAGGTTTTTAGGTGGTATCATCCGTGCCATGCTGGGATCGTTTAAAAAAGAGTAGAGCACCTTTATGAGGTGCTTTTTTGATAGATATTCCGATAATAATATTATGTTAACTAAAAGAACAAAAGTAAAAAGCGACAGGGGATTATCCCTGTCGCTTTTGCATGTGCGCATATAAATTATACGCGCTCAACTTTACCTGATTTTAAAGCTCTTGCAGATACGTATACACGCTTTGGCTTACCATCTACCAAGATACGAACTTTTTGAAGGTTTGCACCCCAAGTACGTCTTGAAGAGTTCATTGCGTGAGAACGTGAGTTACCAGAACCAGTCTTTTTGCCAGTGATTACACATTTACGTGCCATGTTTAATTCCCTCCTAACTACAAAGAAACATCAATCAATATTTTCATTTAGTGTCAGAAAAACGATGCACGGGACCTCCGTCAATAGGAAGCAGGTCCATACAGTGTCTTTCTTTTCATAGATAAAACAGTTGAAAATACTTATATAATTTAACATACAACCCCGCACAATGCAATAGTTCTGAAGAAAGCTTTCAAGAAAAAAGCCTTGACATACATGTTTCTAGCATTCAGTATAATAATAGTATTATTACAATAGCATTCGTCTGCTTTCAAAAACCTTTCTTTTATAGTAAAATAACGAGTAGACAAGGTGAATAAACCAATCGAAGGGGGAACCTTTATGTCCATCGAACTAAAAACATCTTATGGTCAAATAGATATTTCTAATGATGTAATTGCAACAATCGCAGGTGGAGCAGCTGTAGACTGCTATGGCATTGTAGGAATGGCTTCCAAAAGCCAGCTTAAAGATGGGTTGTCAGAAATACTTCGAAAAGAAAACTTTACAAAAGGTGTTATCGTACGCCAGGAAGAAGATCGATTACATATTGATATGTACATCATTGTAAGCTATGGAACGAAAATTTCAGAAGTGGCGCATAATGTACAGACTAAAGTAAAATATACCCTTAATCAAATGCTCGGTCTTTCCGTTGATTCATTAAACATTTATGTACAGGGAGTTCGAGTTACGAACCCGTAATAAGGAGGAAAATTTAGTGTCAGTAAAAGTTCTAAATGGGAAACGTTTTGCACAGATGATTATTCAGGGTGCAAATCATTTATCTAACAACGCCAAGACTGTGGATGCGTTGAATGTGTTTCCGGTTCCTGATGGAGATACAGGTACGAACATGAACCTTTCCATCACATCAGGAGCAAAGGAAGTAAAAAACAATGTTTCCGAGCATATCGGCAGTGTTGGTTCTGCTCTGGCTAAAGGCCTACTTATGGGGGCAAGAGGTAACTCGGGGGTTATTCTTTCTCAGCTATTCCGTGGATTCTCCAAGCATATCGAATCAAAGGAAACGATCACAAGCAAGGATTTTGCACATGCGCTTGAAGCAGGAGTTCAAACGGCCTATAAAGCAGTTATGAAGCCTGTGGAAGGAACTATCTTAACGGTTGCGAAAGATGCAGCCAAAAAGGCGGTCGCTGTTGCAAAGAACGAAGACGACATCATTGTTTTAATGGAAGAAACGCTAAAAGAAGCGAATGCATCTTTGAAGCGTACTCCTGACCTGCTGCCAGTTCTTAAAGAAGTTGGCGTAGTCGACAGTGGTGGACAAGGTCTCGTTTATATTTATGAGGGCTTCCTGGCTGAATTGAAAGGCCAAAGAATTGAAGATATCGTACCAACCACTTCGATGAACCAATTGGTTAGTGCAGAGCACCATAAAAATGTGCATGCGGCCATCAATACAGAGGATATAGAATTCGGCTACTGTACAGAATTCATGGTTAAATTCGAAGCGGATAAATTGAAGGCGAATCCTTTTACAGAAGATAAATTCCGCAATGACCTATCTCAACATGGAGATTCTTTACTGGTCATCGCTGACGATGAAATTGTAAAAGTTCATATCCATGCAGAACAGCCTGGCGATGTGTTGACTTACGGTCAGCGCTACGGCAGTCTTATCAACATGAAGATTGAGAACATGCGTGAGCAGCATAGCAACCTACTTTTTGAAGAGGATGAATATGCAGCACCGACTGTTGCGCCACAAGCGAACAAAAAGCGTGAGAAGTTTGGAATCATCACCGTTGCAATGGGTGAGGGTATTGCTGAGCTATTTAAGAGCATTGGGGCAAAGGCGGTTATTGAAGGCGGCCAAACGATGAATCCGAGTACAGAGGATATCTTAAAGGCAATTGAGGAAGTAAATGCCGACAACGTCATTATCCTTCCAAACAACAGCAATATCATCATGGCTGCCAAGCAGGCTGCTGAAGTTGCCGGCAATCATGTTGCAGTAATTGAGAGCAAAACGGTTCCTCAGGGGATGGCGGCTATTCTTGCTTTCAATCCTACTGGTGAGCTGGCAGACAACAAAGAGGCAATGAAAGAGGCTCTTACATCTGTTAAAACCGGTCAGGTTACATTTGCTGTAAGAGACACCAACATCGATGGCATTGAAATCCAAAAAAATGATTTCATGGGAATCGCTGACGGTAAAATTGTCATTACCAGCAAAGATAAAAAGCAGGCTGCCAAAGATCTCCTTCATACGATGATGGATGATGATGCAGAAATCCTGACTGTCATTTATGGTGAAGATGTTTCCCAAGAGGAAGTAGACGAATTGGTGGAAGAACTTGAGCAGGCGTATCCGGATGCTGAAGTGGAAGTTCACAACGGGAAACAGCCGTTATACTCCTACATCTTCTCTATTGAATAAAGCCCCATAATCAGCAAAAAAGAATAAATGCAAAAGAAGGGGTAAATACCCTTCTTTTGTATGTTTTTTTATCAACCAAGGTGTTTGTGTTCATTGTTGATTTTATGTGTCTAGCAACAGCGGTGTTTAAAAGATAGAGGGGGAGTGGGGAAATGAAGTATAGAAGCGTCTTTGATATTATTGGTCCTGTAATGATTGGTCCATCAAGTTCTCACACAGCAGGAGCTGCCAGAATTGGTCGTGTTGCGAGAAGTCTGTTTGGCAGACAGCCTGAATGGGCAAGCATCTCCTTTTATGGCTCCTTTGCAAAAACATATAAAGGCCACGGGACGGACGTTGCGATTGTCGGCGGACTTCTGGACTTTGATACATTTGATGAACGAATCAAAACTTCCCTATCCATTGCTGACTCATTGAGCATGAAAGTTGAATTCATAGAGGAAGAAGCAATAACGGATCATCCTAATACTGCAAAAGTCCGTATTGGTGATGAACTGGGAGAACTGGAGCTTGTAGGCATCTCCATCGGTGGAGGAAAGATTGAAATCACAGAGCTGAATGGCTTTGAATTGAGGCTTTCAGGGAACCATCCGGCACTCTTGGTTGTGCATAATGACCGATATGGTGCGATCGCTGGAGTCGCTAATGTACTTGCGAAATTTGCCATCAATATCGGACATATGGAAGTTTCGCGCAAAGAAAAAGGAAAACAGGCATTGATGACAATAGAAGTGGATCAGAATATTGATGATGCGGTAATCAAAGAGCTGTCTTCTCTGCCTCACATTACACAAGTTACCAAAATAGTCGATTAAATTTCAGAATAATAATGATAGCGCTTTCAATTAGAGGGAAGGGGAGCTTAGTATGTTTCGAAATGTAGCAGAATTAATCGAGCTTGCCGAAAGCACCGGTAAGAAAATATCCCAGCTCATGATTGAACAGGAAATGGAGTTCACTGGTAAGAGCAAGGAGGACATCCTATCGCAGATGGATCGAAATCTAGAGGTGATGGAACAGGCGGTTGAAAGAGGGCTGCAAGGGGTAAAATCCGTTTCTGGTCTTACTGGGGGAGATGCGGTCCTATTACAGAAGTATATTGAATCCGGGAAGTCTTTGACCGGCAAAAATATTCTGGATGCTGTTAGTAAAGCTGTTGCCACCAATGAAGTGAATGCGGCGATGGGAACGATATGTGCTACACCGACTGCAGGATCTGCGGGAGTAGTTCCTGGCACCCTATTTGCAGTGAAAAATGTGCTAAATCCAACGCGCGAGGAAATGATCAATTTCCTGTTCACTTCTGGAGCATTCGGGTTTGTTGTAGCGAATAATGCCTCCATATCAGGTGCAGCAGGTGGTTGTCAGGCTGAAGTTGGCTCAGCTTCCGGTATGGCTGCTGCCGCAATCGTGGAAATGGCAGGAGGCACACCAGATCAATGTGCACAAGCAATGGCCATTACACTGAAAAACATGTTAGGATTAGTATGCGACCCTGTAGCTGGCTTAGTGGAGGTCCCTTGTGTGAAGAGAAACGCAATGGGAGCGGCCAATGCCATGGTAGCCGCAGATATGGCGCTTGCAGGAATTACAAGTAGAATTCCATGTGATGAAGTGATTGACGCGATGTACAGAATCGGTCAAACGATGCCGACTGCATTAAAAGAAACAGCGCAAGGAGGGTTGGCGGCAACACCAACTGGACGTGAGCTAGAAGCGAAAATATTTGGTGTTCCCTTACAAAAAGGTGAGTAAACTATCTGAAACTTCGATAACAAATGTTAAAGGTATTGGGGAAGAGACAGCCAATTCCCTTCATAGCATGGGAATTGAATCCGTAGAGGATCTTCTCATGCATCTCCCATACCGATATGAAGACTATCGCTTGCGGGACATTTCCGAAGTGAAACATGATGAGAAAATAACAGTGGAGGGGAAGGTTCATGGTGAGCCTTCTCTTATGTATTATGGGAAGAAGAAATCAAGACTGACTTTTCGCGTTTTTGTGGGAAGCTTTCTAGTAAAGGTAGTCTGTTTCAATCGACCGTTCTACAAAAACAAACTGGCAATCAATGATACCATCACCATTACAGGTAAGTGGGACCAGCACAGACAGACCATCACGGTTCTGGAAATACATTTTGGTCCTTTTACAGAGGGGCGGGAAGTGGAGCCGGTCTATTCTGTGAAAGGGAATATTACGGTCAAGCAGATGAGAAAGTTCATCCACTCTGCCCTAAAAGAGTATGGCGACCGAATCGATAATTCGTTGCCACCTGTTCTGCTGCAAAAGTATAAGCTGCCTTCCAAGAAGGACTCCATTACCGCCCTACATAATCCCGTCAATCAAGAAATGCTGAAAGGAGCCAGACGCTATCTCGTCTATGAAGAGTTTCTGATGTTTCAGCTGAAAATACAGGCGCTGCGTAAATATCAACGAGAGCATTCCAAAGGAATCTCCCAAAAGTATGCTGAGAAAAGCTTGAATGAATTTATTCAGGTTCTCCCTTTTCCTCTAACGGGTGCTCAAACTCGGGTATTGAAAGAAATTCTGGGAGATATGGCTTCTCCTTACAGGATGAACCGCTTGCTCCAGGGGGATGTTGGATCCGGGAAAACCGTTGTTGCGGCAATTGGTCTGTATGCATCCTATCTTTCCGGCTATCAGGGAGCGTTGATGGTCCCGACTGAAATTCTTGCAGAACAGCATGCGCAATCCCTGACAGGGCTGTTTGCATCTACCCCTTTAAGGGTTGAACTTTTGACGAGTTCTGTAAAAGGAAAGAGAAGAAGAGAGCTTCTCGAGCAATTGAAAAATGGGGAAATAGATATTTTGATAGGAACACACGCATTGATTCAGGACGAAGTGGATTTTGCCAGATTAGGTCTTGTCATCACGGATGAACAACATCGTTTTGGCGTAGGGCAAAGGAGAATTTTGAGAGAAAAAGGGGAGAGTCCTGATGTATTGTTCATGACTGCAACTCCTATTCCAAGAACTCTTGCCATTACTGCCTTCGGTGAGATGGATGTCTCCATCATTGATGAAATGCCTGCTGGAAGAAAAGCGATTGAAACGTATTGGGCTAAACACCAGATGATTGATAGGGTACTGTCGTTTGTGGAAAAGGAATTGCTGAAAGGAAGACAGGCCTATGTGATCTGCCCCCTCATTGAAGAATCAGAAAAACTCGACGTGCAAAATGCCATAGATGTCCATGATATGCTGACCCACTACTACCGGGGAAAATGGAAAATTGGTCTTATGCATGGCCGCCTGAATTCCGATGAGAAAGAAAAGGTGATGCAGGAATTCAGCGACAACCTGGCGCAGGTATTGGTTTCCACAACTGTAGTAGAGGTGGGAGTCAACGTCCCGAATGCTACAATGATGGTGATCTACGATGCTGAGCGGTTTGGCTTATCGCAACTCCATCAATTAAGGGGACGTGTAGGTCGTGGTTCCGAGCAGTCTTACTGTATTTTGCTCGCAGATCCTAAATCCGAAGTAGGGAAAGAACGGATGAAAATCATGACAGAAACGAATGATGGATTCGTCCTTTCTGAAAAGGATCTCGAACTCAGAGGGCCTGGTGACTTTTTTGGAAGAAAACAAAGCGGTGTTCCTGAATTTAAAGTAGCCGACATGGTTCATGATTACCGCGCCTTGGAAGTTGCCAGACAGGATGCCTATGATCTTCTTCATTCGCAAAGTTTCTGGGAAGAAGACCAATATGAGGATTTAAGGACAGTGATTGAGGAATCAGGCGTTCTGGATGGAGAAAAACTGGATTAATTCCATCACATAATCTCGGAAGCTAGCAGAAGTTTGCTAGCTTCCATTTTTGATTGAAAGTATGATTTTAAGTAGAAATAGACTACATATAAAGATTTTTTCTTGCAATATGAAGGACTCCTATATATACTACTATTAGTACCTAGTCATAATAGTTCGGATGGTGTAATTAGATGAGAAGAAATAAAAAGGAGCGCCAATTATCGTTAAAAGACAAGATAAAAGAGAATCCTTTTATTACGGATGAAGAATTGGCGGAATTTTTTCAAGTGAGCATTCAAACGATCCGATTGGATCGACTGGAACTTAGTATTCCTGAATTAAGGGAAAGAATAAAAAATGTAGCAGCCCGTACTTTGGAAAAAGAAGTCCGTTCCTTGCCTATAGAGGAGATAATCGGGGAAATCATTGATCTGGAGTTGGACCAAACTGCCATATCCATCTTTGACGTTCAGAGCGAGCATGTATTCAAACGCAACAATATTACACGTGGTCATCATCTTTTTGCACAGGCAAACTCGTTGGCTGTTGCCGTCATCAATGACGAATTGGCATTGACAGCTAAAGCGACCATACGTTTTACGAGACCCGTAAAGCTTGGGGAACGCATCGTAGCCAAAGCGGTGGTCAGTAAAGTAGACAAGGAAAAAGGCAGAACAACCGTAGAAGTGAAAAGTACCGTTGGCAGCGAAAAGGTGTTTCACGGGGAATTTGAAATGTTCCGGTCTACAAGTTTTTAATCTAGCAAAGGTAGGTAGTAAAACATGAAAATCGCAATAGATGCAATGGGCGGGGATCATGCACCGAAGTCCATGGTGGAAGGAACAATGAAAGCGGTCGAGGCTTATCCTGATCTGACGTTTACTTTAGTTGGCGATGAGCAGAAAATACGACCATACTTAACCAATGATAAGAATATAAGCATTATACATACAGAAGAAGCGATTTCAGGTGACGAAGAGCCGGTAAAGGCGGTCCGCAAAAAGAAAAACTCCTCTTTGGTTCTGATGGCCAAGGAAATAAAAGAAGGCCGAGCGGATGCTTGTATTTCTGCAGGAAACACGGGAGCTTTGATGACTGCCGGACTATTGGTGGTAGGAAGAATCAAAGGAATAGAGCGCCCGGCACTTTCACCGACATTCCCCACAATCGGCGGAGAGGGATTTGTGATGCTTGATGTGGGAGCGAACGTGGATGCAAAGCCGGAACACCTCTTCCAATATGCGCTAATGGGTTCCATCTATGCCGAAAAAGTAAGAGGAATTAAAGCACCTCGTGTAGGATTGTTGAATGTAGGTACCGAGGATAAAAAAGGGAACGAATTGACAAAAGCCGCATTTGAGATGATTAAAGAGTCCGGTGCTGTACATTTTATCGGAAATGTGGAATCACGCGATCTCTTGAATGGTGTAGCAGATGTAGTGGTGACAGACGGCTTTACTGGGAATATTGCTTTAAAGACGATCGAAGGTACGGCACTATCCGTCTTTGCCATGATGAAGGAAGCATTGACCAGCGATTTGAAAAGCAAGCTTGCAGCAGCGGTTTTGAAACCGAAGCTAAAAACGTTGAAAAATAAAATGGACTATTCGGAGTATGGAGGAGCCGCCTTATTCGGATTAAAGGCTCCTGTTGTCAAAGCGCACGGATCTTCGGATGCCAACGCTTTTTACAATGCGATACGCCAAACACGCAATATGCTCGAGTCCAACATGGTTGGCGTGATAACAGAAACAATCGAAAAAACGGAATTCGTTACAAAAGAGGAGAACGGGGGAGAATAATGGGTAAAGTAGCATTTGTTTTTCCAGGCCAAGGTTCACAGACTGTCGGAATGGGGCAGGAGCTTTCCGGTCATTTTGAAGTAGTGGACAGCATCATCAAAAAAGCGGATGAAAAACTCGGGTTTAGCTTATCCTCCCTTATGTTTGAAGGACCGCAGGAAGAACTTACATTGACCTATAACGCACAACCGGCATTATTAACGACAAGTATTTCCATCCTAGAGAAATTGAAAGAAGCTGGAATAAATGCTGATTATGTGGCAGGGCACAGTCTTGGAGAATACTCCGCTCTGGTTGCTGCAGGCTCCATCAGCTTTGAAGATGCGGTCCATACAGTATACCTGCGTGGAAAGTTCATGGAAGAGGCAGTGCCAGCAGGGGAAGGCACGATGGCCGCAGTTCTTGGATTGGATGAGGAAGTTCTCCAGTATGTTACAGAGCAAGTGACAAGCACCATTGCTCCAGTCCAGCTTGCAAACCTCAACTGTCCGGGACAGATTGTTATCTCAGGCTCCAAAGCAGGTGTTCAGGCGGCTTCCGAGCTAGCGAAAGAAAAAGGCGCAAAACGCGTCATCCCACTTGTAGTGAGCGGCCCATTCCATTCCAGTCTCATGCAACCTGCAGCAGAGAAGCTTGCAGCTGCTTTGAAAACAATAGATGTGAAGAATACCGAGATCCCTGTTATTGCAAATGTGGATGCACATGAAATGCAAAAAGCTGAGGAAATCAATGATAAGCTCGTCAAGCAATTATACTCTCCAGTAAGATGGGAGCAATCGGTCGAACGCATGATCGAACTTGGAGTAGATACATTTATCGAAGTTGGACCTGGGAAAGTCTTATCAGGTCTGATCAAAAAAATAAACCGCCGAGTAACAACCATCCCTGTCTATGACATGGAGACGTTGCAAAAAGCGTTAGATCACTTTCAAGGGGAGGATACATCAAATGCTTAAAGGTAAAACAGCAGTCATCACAGGAGCATCACGAGGTATTGGCCGAGCAATCGCTTTGGATTTGGCGGAGCAGGGTGCAAATATCGTGGTAAACTATTCCGGCAGTGAGGCAAAGGCCTATGAAGTGGTGGAAGAAATCAAACAAATGGGTGGGAACGCTATAGCGGTTCGCGCTAATGTTGCCTATATGGAAGAGGTTCAGGCGATGATGAAAAAGAGCCTTGAACAATTCGGGACGATCGATATTCTTGTGAATAATGCTGGGATTACAAGGGATAACCTCCTTATGCGCATGAAGGAAGACGAATGGGATGATGTAATCAACATCAACCTGAAAGGCGTTTTCAACACCACCAAAGCTGTGACAAGGCAAATGATGAAGCAGCGCTCAGGCAGAATCATCAATATCGCGTCAATCGTCGGTGTAAGCGGGAACCCTGGACAAGCAAATTATGTGGCAGCCAAAGCGGGTGTCATCGGCCTTACCAAAACGACTGCACGTGAATTGGCATCACGTCACATTAACGTTAATGCAATTGCCCCAGGATTCATTACAACAGACATGACAGATAAATTGAACGAAGAAGTGAAAAGCGAAATGCTGAAGCAGATTCCATTAGCCCGTTTCGGCGATGCGAAGGACATTGCATCCGTTGTTTCCTTCCTTGCAAGTGAAAAGAGTGCGTATATCACTGGCCAGACAATCCACGTGGACGGCGGAATGGTGATGTAATAAGACTGTTCGAGCAGTACCGACAAGGAAGTCGAACAATATTCTTATGAAAATCTGTAGACAATCTGGTTTTTTTCGCAAACTTTAACTATAATACTTGAGGGGAGGTGAAAGTTGTGGCAGAGGTATTAGAGCGTGTAACAAAGATCATTGTTGATCGTTTAGGTGTGGACGAGTCCGAAGTAAATCTTGATTCTAAATTCAAAGATGATTTAGGTGCAGATTCTTTAGATGTAGTTGAATTGGTAATGGAGCTTGAGGATGAGTTTGAATTGGAAATTTCAGACGATGAAGCAGAAAACATTACTACAGTTGCAGATGTGGTCAACTACATAAAAGCAAACACATAATTGCTTCACTTTGAAAGTCCCACTTTATAAGTGGGACTCTTATTCGTTTTCCGGGTATTTTCAGCTAATCCATTCAAACGATGTCCGACTGTATTTCTGCACAAATCTATGCTAACATAAGTTTTTTACATAAAAATGAGCAAATGGTGTAAGATGCTATTTGTAACCTATAAATAATTTGTTAAAATAGTCATGTTATACATCTTTCGTCACATGATTTTATAATCAGCATAGAGAAAGAAGAATGTATGTTGGAGGCACCTTTATGACAAGAAATAAAAGTCGAATAAATGAAAAGAAAAGTGAAGCGATCTCAAAGAAGTTCCAAACGCTTCAAGAAGACTTGGGCATCGATTTTCAAAATGATAAATTACTGTATCAGGCATTTACACATTCATCGTATGTGAATGAGCATCGGAGAAAGCCTTATGAGGATAATGAACGATTAGAGTTTTTGGGGGATGCAGTGCTCGAATTGACGGTATCTCAATTCTTATATAAGAAATTCCCGATGATGAGTGAAGGTCAGCTGACGAAACTGCGTGCATCTATCGTGTGCGAGCCATCACTTGTTTCATTTGCAAATGAGCTTTCCTTCGGTTCTTACGTATTGCTCGGGAAAGGGGAGGAATTGACCGGTGGTCGAGCCAGACCTGCGTTGCTTGCGGATGTGTTTGAATCCTTTATTGGGGCATTGTACCTGGATCTTGGACTGCCAGCCGTATTCTTATTCCTGGAAAAATACGTGTACCCCAAAATTAATGAAGGTGCTTTTTCTCATGTGATGGATTATAAGAGTCAATTGCAGGAATTGATTCAGCGCAATGCTCTTGGCGTGATTGAATATGAAGTCCTTGAGGAGAAAGGCCCTGCGCATAACAGGGAATTTGTCTCCAAGGTCAGTTTGAATAAAGAGGAGCTTGGAATTGGTGTCGGCAGATCGAAAAAGGAAGCCGAGCAGCACGCTGCACAGTTCGCTTTAGACAAGCTCAAGCAATCGAAATAGTAAGAATGGAGAATAGAGGGCGATCCGATGGTGCCTCCGCTGCGGCTATATGGGTCGCCTTCTTTTCTTTTTACATAGCAATAAAATTACGGGCTGTAGTTGAATACAAAAGCAACAATGTATGCGAAAAAGGCCTTTATATAAAACAGAGGTGAAGGATAATGTACCTCAAACGATTAGAAGTGGTTGGATTTAAGTCGTTTGCAGAAAAGATATCGGTAGATTTTGTACCAGGGGTAACAGCCGTTGTTGGCCCTAATGGAAGTGGAAAGAGCAATATCATCGATGCCATCAGATGGGTGCTGGGAGAACAGTCAGCCAAATCTCTGCGTGGGTCGAAAATGGAAGATATCATTTTTGCAGGTAGTGACAGCAGGAAGGCATTAAATATTGCCGAGGTGACCCTCACACTTGATAACAGCAAGCGCATCCTGCCGATCGATTACATGGAGGTAAGTGTAACAAGGCGCGCCTACCGCTCCGGTGACAGCGAGTTTTTGATTAACAAGCAATCGTGCCGCCTGAAGGATATTGTCGACCTGTTCATGGATTCCGGACTTGGAAAAGAAGCGTTTTCCATCATCAGCCAAGGGAAAGTCGAGGAGATACTTAGCAGCAAGGCGGAAGAGAGAAGAAGCATCTTTGAGGAAGCGGCTGGTGTGCTGAAGTATAAATCCCGTAAAAAGAAAGCGGAAAGCAAGCTTTGGGACACACAGGAAAACCTGAATCGTGTATCAGATATCCTTCATGTACTGGAAGGGCAGGTGGAGCCACTTAAAATGCAGGCTTCCATTGCAAAGGATTATCTGGAGAAAAAGGAAGAGCTTGAGCAGATTGAAGTAGGGGTAACCGTCTACGAAATCGAAGAATTACACCAAAAGTGGGAAAGAATCTCTCAGGAAGTCAAGGAGAGTACGGAAAAGGAATTGACCCTTTCTTCTGAACTGTCACAAAAGGAAGCGACACTTGAAAAGTATAAAGACCAAGTGGCTGCACTCGACGAATCCGTCGACTCCCTCCAGCAGGCATTACTTGTTGCAAGCTCGGAGCTTGAAAAACTGGAAGGACGGAAGGAAGTCCTGAAGGAACGCAAAAAGAATGCAAGTTCAAACAGGGCACAGCTGGAAAAGTCATCGGTGGAGTTGGATCAGTTCCTGAAGTCGCATAAAGGGAAATGGCAAACAGAAAAAGCAATGCTTGAAACTCTTCATGAGGAACTGATTTTAACGGAACAGCAGCTCAAGGAGAAGCAGCTGATCAATGAGCAGTTCGATTTGAACATCGAAGAGAAGATTGATGCACTCAAAAGCGATTATATTGAACTATTAAACAAGCAAGCTACTGTTCGTAACGAGCTGACTTATTTAGAACAGCAAGAGAAGCAAGAAGGATTGAAAATCCAAAGGCTTGACGAGGGGAATCAGAAGTATGTGAACCAGCGCCATGCCACAGAACAGAAAAAGCTGGAGATCGAAAATAAGCATAAGGCGGTCAGTGAAGAGCTTCATCAAACCATTGATTCGTTTCGAAAAGAGCAGGCCACTTTAGATCAATACAAGGAATCCTATCAAAAGAAAGAAACAACCCTGTACCAGGCATACCAGTTCCTTCAGCAGACAAGGTCCAGGAAGGAAATGCTCGAAACCATGCAAGGGGATTTTGCAGGATTTTTCCAGGGTGTCAAAGAAATATTGAAAGCCCGTGATGAAAACCGCCTATCCGGTATCAAGGGGGCGGTCGCTGAACTGATCCAGGTGAATCAGTTCGTTGAGACAGCCATAGAGATAGCCCTCGGCAGCGCAACGCAGCACATTGTGGTGGATGATGAACAGAGTGCCCGGTCTTCCATCCAGTATCTGAAGAAGAACGGCTATGGAAGAGCCACCTTTTTGCCTCTTAGCGTGATGAAGCCCCGAACAATGCCGGAGTATCAGCTGAAGCAGATCGGCCAGCATGATGCATTTGTAGGAGTGGCAGCATCACTTGTGGAAAGTGATGCCGCCTATGAAAATATCGTTCTCAATCTTTTAGGAACCATTGTAATTGCAAGGGATCTTAAAGGGGCCAATGCACTAGCCTCCATACTTCAGCATCGCTACCGGATTGTCACACTCGATGGTGATGTGGTGAATCCCGGAGGTTCGATGACCGGGGGAGCTGTTAAGCAAAAGTCCAACAGTCTCCTGAGCAGGGGCCGTGAGCTGGATACGATTGCTTCCAAGCTTGAGGAGATGGAAGGAAAAACGTCCCTTCTTGAAGATCAAGTGAAAACACTCAAGCAGAAAATCTCGGAAAAAGAGATGCAAGTCCAACAGTTGAAAGCATCCGGAGAGGAACTGCGCTATAAGGAGCAGGAAGTCCTGAGCCAGATCAGGGAAGTGGAGCTGGAAGAGAAAAATGTCAATGAGCATCTTAGCTTGTATGATTACGAGAAACAGCAGCTTTCCACCTCTATCCAGCAAGCAGTCGACCGCAAAACTGTCCTTGAGACAGAACTGAAAGAGGTAGGTCTTGGCATATTGGAGCTTGATAGGGAAATAGCCGAACTGCATACCAAGAAAAATGAACAGCACACAACAAAGGAAGCTGTCCAAAACGATCTTACCCAACTAAAAGTGGACTATGCAGGAAAGAAAGAAAAGCTTCATAGTCAATCGGAAAAAGTGGAAAACATCTCACAGGAAATCGAATCAGCACAAGAAAAACTGACAGAAATCCGGGAAGACCTGGCGCTGCTTCAAAGCGAGATGAATGACAACTCTTCAGGGGAACAGAAGCTGGAAGTGGCTGCAAAAGAAAAGCTGCAGGACAAAAATACGACAATGAAGCTGATTGCCGAGCGACGAGCACAGCGTTTGACCATTTATGAAAAAGTGGAGTATGAAGAGCTGGAGCTGAAAGAGCTGAAAAGGCAATACAAGCAGCTCACAGATATTTTGAAAGCGGAAGAGGTAAAGTTGAACAGGCTGGATGTGGAACTTGATAATAGACTTCATCATTTAAGGGAAGAGTATATGCTGTCATTTGAAGCGGCAAAAGAAGCGTATCCCCTTGATGTGGAAATTGAGGAAGCGCGCAAAAAAGTGAAGCTGATCAAGCTTGCCATCGAAGAGCTTGGGACAGTTAATATCGCGGCTATCGAAGAGTATGATCGAGTAAGTGAACGTTACTATTTCCTGAAAGAGCAAAAGGATGATCTGCAGGAAGCGAAGGATACGCTGTTCCAAGTCATTGGAGAGATGGACGAAGAGATGAAAAAACGTTTTGAGACGACGTTTACAAATATCCGTGCACATTTCCATGATGTTTTCCGTTCCCTGTTTGGCGGCGGACGTGCGGATCTTGTACTGACCGATCCGAATGATATGCTGAATACAGGTGTAGATATCGTCGCACAACCACCAGGAAAGAAACTTCAGAACCTTGGGCTGTTATCCGGAGGGGAGCGGGCATTGACCGCAATCGCCCTATTATTCTCCATTCTGAAGGTAAGACCGGTACCGTTCTGTATTCTGGATGAGGTAGAAGCGGCGCTTGATGAAGCGAATGTCCACCGCTTTGCGCAATACCTGAAGCAGTTCAGTAAGGACACGCAATTCATCGTCATCACACATCGTAAGGGAACGATGGAATTCAGTGATGTACTTTATGGAGTGACCATGCAGGAATCAGGTGTTTCCAAGCTCGTTTCCGTAAGGCTGGAAGAATCCAGGGAACTAGTCCAATAAAAAAGCGTTGTTAGAGAGGAAGAGATAGAATGAGCTTTTTTAAAAAGTTGAAAGAAAAAATCACTTTTCAAACGGAATCTGTTTCAGAAAAGTTCAAAGAGGGTCTGACTAAGACAAGAGATTCCTTTTCAGGTAAAGTAAACGATCTTGTTGCGCGATATCGTAAAGTGGATGAGGATTTCTTCGAAGAATTGGAAGAAATCCTTATTGGAGCAGATGTAGGCGTCAATACAGTAATGGAACTGATTGATGAACTCAGAATGGAAGTGAAGCGCCGCAACATCCAGGACCCGCGCGAGGTACAGGCTGTCATTTCCGAAAAATTGGTGGAAATCTATGAAGCTGGCGAGGATATCTCCCCACGCATCAACATGCAGGAGGAAGGCTTAACAGTCATTCTTGTGGTTGGAGTAAACGGCGTCGGGAAAACCACCTCAATCGGGAAGCTTTCCAATAAACTGAAGCAGGATGGCAAAAAAGTGCTGCTTGCAGCAGGGGATACCTTCCGTGCCGGTGCGATTGAACAGCTTGAGGTATGGGGAGAGCGCGTTGGTGTCGACGTTATCAAGCAATCTTCCGGATCCGACCCTGCCGCAGTGATGTTTGATGCGATCCAAGCGGCAAAAGCCCGGAAAGCGGATGTGTTGTTATGTGATACGGCCGGACGCCTGCAAAATAAAGTGAACCTGATGAAGGAACTTGAAAAAGTGAAACGTGTAATCGAACGTGAAGTGCCAGGGGCTCCTCATGAAGTGCTGCTTGTCCTCGATGCAACTACAGGCCAGAATGCACTTAGCCAGGCAAAGATATTCTCTGAAGTGACAAACGTCTCCGGTATCATTCTGACAAAGCTTGATGGAACAGCAAAGGGTGGTATCGTACTGGCCATCCGCAACGAGCTGAAGATCCCGGTGAAGTTCGTCGGCCTCGGTGAAAAAGTGGAAGATCTTCAGGAGTTCAATGCAGAACAGTATGTGTATGGACTCTTTGCAGATATGGTTGATAAGGAAGTAGTAGAGTAAGATGGGGCCGCTCCGGTTTGGGGCGGTTTTTCTTTTTGTCCTTGGGTATGATGGTGAACTGTTCAGAAGTATGATCGGTGGATTGATGTGTGATGGTTGAGACCACGAAACTGCAGGAAAGGTAGGGAGGCGGTCTCAAAAGGGATGGTTGAGACCACGAAAGCGCAGGAAAGGGGGAATGGTGGTCTTAAAAGGGAGGGTTGAGACCACGAAACAGCAGAAAAGGAGGGATGGTGGTCTCAAAAGGGATGGTTGAGACCACGAAACAGCAGGAAGGTAAGGATAGCGGTCTCAAAAGGGGTGGTTGAGACCACGAAAGCGCAGGAAGGTAGGGATGGCGGTCTCAAAAGGGATGGTTGAGACCACGAAAGCGCAGGAAAGGTAGGGATGGTGGTCTCAAAAGGGATGGTTGAGACCACGAAACAGCAGGAAGGTAGGGATAGCGATCTCAAAAGGGATGGTTGAGACCACGAAACTGCAGGAAAGGTAGGGATGGCGGTCTCAAAAGGGATGGTTGAGACCACGAAAGCGCAGGAAGGTAGGGATGGTGGTCTCAAAAGGGAGGGTTGAGACCACGAAACAGCAGGAAGGTAAGGATAGCGGTCTCAAAAGGGGTGGTTGAGACCACGAAACAGCAGGAAAGGAGGGATAGCGGTCTCAAAAGGGGTGGATGAGACCACGAAACTGCAGAAAAGGAGGGATGGCGGTCTCAAAAGGGATGGTTGAGACCACGAAACTGCAGAAAAGGAGGGATGGCGGTCTCAAAAGGGATGGTTGAGACCACGAAACAGCAGAAAAGGAGGAATGGCGGTCTCAAAAGGGTACAACTGTCAATAACTAATCCCTCACGTCACAACCACATGACAAGAAAAAAACTTGACATCCCCCCAAACAAAATGTAAACTAACTTATTGTAAAGGCATTTCACTTAACAAGGGAGAGTGAGTAGGATGCTAGAAAAAACAACGAGAATGAACTATCTCTATGATTTCTATCAATCGTTGTTGACGCCAAAGCAAAGAAGTTATATGGCTTTGTATTACCTAGAAGATAACTCCCTTGGTGAGATAGCAGAGGAATATAACATAAGTCGTCAAGCGGTGTACGACAACATCAAACGTACGGAACAGATGCTTGAACAATATGAAGAAAAACTTTTGTTATTTCAAAAGTTTCAAGAGCGGCAAGAGCTGATAAACCAGTTGAAGGGTACACTTTTGACCAATCCGTCAAAAGAAGAGCTTTTAACATTTATCGAATCGCTCGAGAAATTAGATTAGGGGGCGGCATACATGGCATTTGAAGGTTTAGCCGACCGTTTGCAAAATACGATACAGAAGATTCGTGGAAAAGGTAAAGTTAGCGAACAAGACGTGAAAGAGATGATGCGTGAGGTTCGACTGGCTCTACTAGAAGCGGACGTAAACTTCAAAGTAGTGAAAGACTTTGTCAAACGTGTTAATGAACGTGCAGTTGGACAAGAAGTCATGAAAAGTCTTACACCCGGTCAGCAGGTCATCAAGGTAGTTAAAGAAGAACTGACTGCACTCATGGGTGGGGAACAAAGTAAAATTGCTGTAAGCAACCGTCCGCCAACCGTCATTATGATGGTGGGTCTACAGGGTGCTGGTAAAACGACCACTACCGGAAAGCTGGCAAACCTATTGCGTAAAAAACACAATAGAAAGCCTCTTCTAGTAGCTGCCGATATTTACCGTCCTGCAGCAATCAAACAGCTTGAAACCTTAGGGAAACAATTAAGCATGCCGGTTTTCTCCCTTGGAGACAAGGTTAGTCCAGTGGAAATCGTGAAGCAGGCCATCCAACAGGCAAAAGATGAGCATCATGATTATGTGCTGATCGATACTGCCGGTCGTCTGCATGTTGATGAAGCATTAATGGACGAGTTGAAACAGGTGAAAGAAATTTCCAAACCGGATGAGATCTTCCTGGTGGTGGATGCGATGACCGGTCAGGATGCTGTCAATGTAGCGGAAAGCTTCAACGAACAGCTTGGCTTGACGGGAGTTGTATTAACAAAGCTGGATGGAGACACTCGTGGTGGTGCGGCGCTTTCTGTTAAGGCGGTAACGAATACTCCGATCAAGTTTATTGGTATGGGAGAAAAGTTGGATGCCATTGAAGCTTTCCATCCTGAGCGTATGGCCTCCCGTATTTTAGGTATGGGGGATGTGCTGACACTTATTGAAAAGGCACAATCGAATGTAGACGAAGAGAAAGCGAAAGAGCTGGAACAGAAGCTGCGTACGATGAGCTTTACGTTTGATGATTTCCTGGAACAATTAGGTCAGGTAAGAAGCATGGGACCTCTCGATGAAATCTTGGGGATGATACCTGGTGCGAACAAAATGAAAGGCCTGAAAAACGTCCAGGTAGATGAAAAGCAGATCGGTCATGTGGAAGCGATTATCAAAAGCATGACAAAAGCAGAAAAAGAAAATCCAGATCTTATCAATGCTAGCCGCAAAAAACGGATAGCAAAAGGTAGCGGACGTCCTGTCCAGGAAGTGAACCGTCTACTCAAACAATTCGAAGAGATGAAAAAAATGATGAAGCAAATGACGAACATGCAAAAAGGAAAAGGCAAAAAAGGTGGATTCAAGTTTCCTTTCATGTAAGTCTTTCACACCATTTTTTCTCTTAATAAATCAAGTGACAAGAAAAAACACTTTACAAACAAGTAACTACTTGTTATCATACTATCTTGTGTGAAATATTTTCGGAGGTGCTTATATTATGGCAGTTAAAATTCGTTTAAAACGTATGGGTTCTAAAAAATCCCCATTCTATCGTATCGTAGTAGCAGATTCTCGTTCTCCTCGTGATGGACGTTTCATTGAAACAGTTGGAACTTACAATCCTGTAACTCAACCAGCTGAAGTTAAAATCAATGAAGACCTAGCTTTAAAATGGTTACAAGATGGCGCGAAGCCTTCTGACACTGTTCGTAACCTTTTCTCTAACCAAGGTATTATGGAAAAATTCCACAATGCTAAATTAAGCAAATAAGAGATCAGATGACAGAACTGATTAAAACAATTGTGACGTCGTTGGTAGATCATCCAGAGCAAGTGGTTGTTACAGAAAAGGCATCAGGTAATGCCCTCACGTATCAACTCGCAGTACATCAAGATGATTTAGGGAAAGTGATTGGCAAGCAGGGAAGAATTGCAAAAGCGATTCGAACTGTATTATTCGCTGCTGCCTCTCATGAAAATAAACGAGTGCAATTAGAAATACTGGAGTAGGGGAGGCTTTATAGCTTCCCTTTTTCCTGTTTTAGAGGATGTTCCATATGGTAAGGAATCATTTTTAATAGGTTATTTAAGTGAATAAGGGTAAAATAATGCTACATAGATGTCCGAAGAAAAAAGTATATGGAGGTGCTACGCGTGTCAAAATGGTATAATGTGGGGAAATTGGTGAATACGCACGGGATCAGGGGAGAAGTCCGGATTGTATCAAGAACCGACTTTCCGGAAGAGCGCTATAAAAAAGGAAACCGCCTGTATCTATTCCTGCCAGACCAAAAGGAACCTCTTGAGGTAGTGGTGGAGACGAGAAGGGTTCACAAGTCATTTGATCTTCTGACGTTTGAAGGATTCCATAACGTCAATGAAGTGGAAAAACTGAAAGGAGCCATCGTCAAGGTTCCTGAGGATCAGTTAGGGGACTTGGAAGAAGGGGAATACTATTTCCATGAAATCGTCGGCTGCAAGGTATTGCTGCAGGAAAACATGGAGGAAATCGGCACGGTAACCGAAGTGCTGACACCTGGGGCGAATGATGTTTGGGTAGTGAAGCCTAAAAAAGGGAAAGACATCTTGATCCCTTACATCGAATCTGTTGTCAAAAAGGTGGATGTAAAAGAAAAGACGATAATCATTGAGCCATTAGAGGGGCTGTTCTAATAATGAAGATTGATATTCTGTCCATCTTCCCTGAAATGTTTACAGGTGTTCTGCAATCCTCGATTCTAAAGAAAGCTGCCGACAAGGGGGCTGTGGAGTATCGGGTGACGGATTTTCGTGAATACGCATCGGATAAACATAAAAAAGTAGATGATTACCCATTTGGGGGTGGTGCAGGCATGGTACTGAAGGCTCAGCCCATCTTTGATGCAGTGGAAAGCCTGAGGGCATCCACCACTGCAAAAAGACCACGTGTGATCCTTATGTGCCCTCAAGGCGAGCGCTACACCCAGAAGAAAGCTGAGGAGCTCTCCAAGGAAGAACATCTGATCTTCATCTGCGGTCATTACGAAGGCTATGATGAGCGTATCAGGGAGCACATCGTAACAGATGAGTTGTCTATCGGGGATTTTGTCCTGACTGGCGGGGAACTGGCTTCCATGGTAATCGTGGACAGTGTGGTAAGGCTTTTGCCTGATGTCCTCGGAAAAGTGGAATCTCATGAGCAGGATTCCTTCAGCACAGGTCTGCTTGAACATCCCCATTATACCCGGCCTGCTGATTTCAGGGGGATGAAGGTGCCGGATGTATTATTGTCAGGCAATCATGCACATATCGAAAAATGGCGTTCCAAGGAAATGCTCAAGAGAACATGGGAGAGAAGACCAGATCTTTTTAATGCATATACGTTGACGAAAGAACAGGAAGAATGGTTGGAGGAGATTAAAAAAGAGGATAAGAGATATTGATTTTTTTTATTCAATATGCTATTATACTCTTTGTGACTTAGCCTAGCTATGTCTTAAAACGATGTTCCGCTGCATCAGAAGTATGGAATGAACATCTGTGGAAAAGGAGTAGAAAACTATGCAAAAATTAATTCAAGAAATTACGCAAGGTCAATTGAAAACTGATCTTCCAGCTTTCCGTTCCGGAGACACTGTACGTGTACACGTTAAAGTTGTCGAGGGTACACGTGAGCGTATTCAGGTGTATGAAGGAGTAGTAATCAAGCGTCGTGGCGGCGGCATCAGCGAAACATTTACTGTTCGTAAGATCTCTTACGGTGTAGGTGTAGAGCGTGCATTCCCTGTTCATTCTCCAAAGATTGAAGGAATCGATGTAATTCGTCGTGGTAAAGTACGTCGTGCGAAACTTTACTATCTTCGTGCATTACGTGGTAAAAAAGCGCGTATCAAAGAAATTCGATAATAAAAGGGAGAGCTTGGTGACAAGCTCTTTTTTTGTTAATCAGAAATCTATGGCGCTTGGAGTTTTCCCTAACCTAAAAGAAGGTATATAATAGGAAAAGAATACATATGGGCAATTGGTAGACAAGGTTATATTCGGGGAGTTTCAGACCGATCGTTAATGGTTGGCCGGTCTGGCATATATTTTCATCCATGTTGTTACACACTAATTGAGAGTAGCGGAGGAACTGATATGGCACGTTCTAAAAATGAGCTTTGGGAATGGGTAAAAGCTTTGGCAATCGCTGTTTTACTTGCAGCAGGCATTCGTTATTTCTTTTTCGCACCTATAGTGGTAGACGGAGAATCCATGATGCCGACTCTTCATGATAAAGACAGAATGATTGTCAATAAAATCGGATATAAAATTGGAGATCCGGAACGATTTGATATTGTCGTCTTCCATGCAACACAAGACAAGGACTATATCAAACGTGTAATCGGATTGCCGGGAGATGAAATAGAATACCGTGATGATGTGCTGTACATCAATGGTGATCCGTACGAAGAGCCATATCTGGACAAGTACAAGGAACAGCTCCAAGGGGACGGTCCCCTGACAGAGGACTTCACTTTGGAAGAGCGTACCGGGTCAAAGGTTGTTCCAGAAGGCCACATCTTTGTAATGGGGGATAACCGCCGTTACAGCAGGGATGGCCGTCATATCGGCACTGTCAGCCAAGAGGAAGTGCTAGGCAAGACAAATATCGTATACTGGCCATTGGCTGATCTTAGAATGGTGGATTAAGGCAATATATCGGTAAGGACTTCAGGAGGCATCAGGCAATGACAATTCAATGGTTCCCGGGGCATATGGCAAAAGCCCGGAGACAGGTAACAGAGAAACTAAAATTAATAGATATCGTTTACGAACTGGTGGATGCTCGTATTCCAGTATCTTCACGCAACCCGATGATTGATGAGATTGTGGCAAACAAGCCGCGTATCATCCTGTTGAATAAAGCGGATATGGCAGATGCAAGAATCACCAAGCAGTGGTTGGAATATTTCAACCTCAAAGGGGAGACAACAAAGGCGATAGCCATCGACTCCCAGACAGGGAAGGGCCTTCAGCAGATATCCTTCCTTTCAAAAGAGCTGCTGAAAGAAAAATTCGATAAAATGCAGTCCCGCGGGATTCGTCCGCGAGCGATCAGGGCTTTGATTGTTGGTATTCCGAACGTAGGGAAATCCACCCTGATCAACAGGCTGGCAAAAAAGAATATCGCGCAAACAGGTGACCGTCCCGGAGTGACCAAAGCCCAGCAATGGGTGAAGGTTGGAAAAGAGCTCGAGCTGTTGGACACCCCGGGTATCCTTTGGCCGAAGTTTGAAGATCAGATGGTCGGATATCGTCTTGCGACTACAGGGGCCATCAAAGATACCATCATCAATCTGCAGGATATCGCAGTTTTTGCGTTGCGTTTCCTAACGGAGCACTACCCGGATAGACTGCGTGAGCGTTATGCACTGGAGAAAATACCTGAAGATATAGTGGATCTCTTCGATGCAATCGGCTCCAAACGCGGCTGTATGATGAGTGGCGGCCATGTAGACTATGATAAGACTGCAGAGCTTGTCATCAGGGAAATAAGGCAAGAGAAGCTCGGAAAACTTAGCTTTGAAGCACCTGTACAGTTATAGGAGGCCAGCATTTTTTGCTGCCTTTTTTTTATTTTTGCCAGATAATGAAAAATGAGAGGTAAACACAATGAAGAACACTCCGATAAAAGAGATAGAAGCGAAGCTGAGAGAGTTGAAAAGCGCTGATGACCCCTTTCTGGACACCCTGAAAGACGACGAGCGGAAGGGCGTAAAGGCTCTAGTGAAGTGTTGGGAAAAAAGAATCAATCAGGACATGCAATTGTTTACTCAGTTTGAAGAAATGAGCCAATATGAAAATTCCCTTTATCAACAAGGGTGTCTCCATATTGCAGGGGTAGATGAAGTCGGACGGGGACCGTTGGCAGGACCTGTGATTGCGGCAGCGGTCATCCTGCCGAAAGACTTTCAACTTCTAGGTCTGACAGATTCCAAAAAGTTATCAGCTTCCAAGCGCGCTTTTTTCAATGAGTATATAAGAGAGCATGCCGTAAGCTTTGGTATCGGTGTTGTGGACTCCAAGACGATCGACCGGATTAATATCTATGAAGCTACAAAGCTTGCGATGCGGTTGGCGGTTGATCACTTATCAGTTAAAGCGGATCATCTCCTGATCGATGCCATGAAACTCGACCTTGACATTCCTCAGACTTCCATTATCAAAGGGGATGCTAAGAGTATTTCAATTGCTGCAAGCTCTGTGCTAGCAAAAGAGGCACGTGATTCGTATATGAAAGAACTTGCGGCCCAATACCCTGAATATGGTTTCGAAAGGAACATGGGATATGGAACAAGTGAACATCTTGAGGCAATAAAAGAAGTGGGGATCATGAAGGAGCATCGACATTCCTTTTCCCCGGTAAAAGAATTGGTAGTGAGTTGAGAAAAAGGGGAATGGCGCAATGAATATTTGGCAGCTTATACAGCATAGAATTCCGGATGGCATATTAAATAAAATGGAAAAGGGCAATCATAAGCTGCCGGACAAATTTCAAGCAAAGGTGACAGAGCAGCTGGATGGTGCTCTTTTTGCCGTTCAAAAAGGGGGAATCTCTTTTTCAGCCAAAATCTCAGGGCCTGTTGAATTGGGAAAAGAATATGTGTTTCATAGTTTGAGGGAAGAGAAAGGGATAGTTCTCAGAGTGGACCGCTCCATACCGGCCATTGAGAATACTGCACAACCCTTGCCCGGGAACAGAACGCCCTCAATAGGGCTGCAACAGCTTCAAGCGCAGTCTACTATACATAGGCTGGAGCACCATATAAGGGAAGCAGGGGTAAAATTCGCTCCCGCGGAACTTCAACAGCTGGCAAAAGTGATTGATGGATTTCAAGGGCCTCAAAAAGAGATCATGATGGAGCTGACTAAATTCTTGGTCGTTCGAAATGCTGCCACACCTGAAGCTGTACATAAAAATCTGCCATTTCTGACTGCAGCCTTGCTAGATGATGAATCTTTGGGGAGTACTCTGGAAAAGGTGAAACAACTAATTAGTGTGTCAAAGGAAGCAAGACCCGAAACATTGAAACTGCAAGCGCAGCTTGAAAAGATTACAATTCCCGCCCCTCTCCAATCACAAAAGGAAATGGTGCTGTTTTTGAAACAACTATTTTCTAATACGGGGCTGGATTATGAAAACACCCTGTTTCAAAGGCTCCACTCACAGCAGTCCTTATCAAGCCTTCCATTAGAGCAGCTTAAGCCCATCCTGCTCGAATATGCGAAGGGAATGATGAATAAGGAGGAAAGCGGCTTTGTTGGAAAGCTCATAAATAAAATAACAGGTTTTCAGCTCCTTAGCAGGGAGGAGGGTTCTTTCCAACACCTATTCCTTCCTATTCCGGTCGTGGTCGAGAAAGAATCCAGGGAGTGGTATGTTCATCTGAGTTCCAAAAAGAATAAGGCCGACGGAATTGATCCTGATTATTGCCGTATTGTCCTTTATCTCGATTTACCGCTCTTTTCCACAACATTGGTCGATTTGTTCGTGCAACAAAGAGTGATCACGTTGTCCATCCACCACTCCTACCCTTCATTAGGTGATTTGGTGGAGAATGGGCTACCTCAGCTAAAAGAAAATCTCTCCCAGAAGGGTTATACTCTCTCAGCGATTAAAACAGTTCATAAGCAAGAAGACGGGCTTGAAGAGTTACCTCTGGATTTTGTCAAAAAAATATTCAGCACTTCCGAGGAAGGAGTGGACTTTCGAATATGAGCAATAGCCAAGGTAAAGCGTCTATGGAAAGAAAGAAAGCAGTCGCTTTGAAGTATGATAAAGCGAAGCATTCCGCGCCGGTTGTCAGTGCAAAAGGAAGGGGCGTTGTAGCGGAAACCATCATTCAGGAAGCAGTGAAGCACAATATCCCGGTTCAGGAGGATTCAGCTCTGATTGAGATGCTTCTCGAGATCGAATTGAACGAAAGCATTCCCGAAGAGCTGTATGAGGTGATAGCGGAGGTACTGTCCTTTGTGTATCAATTGCATCAGAAGGAGAAAGATGATTCCACGGAATTATGAATAGAGAAGGTTTATTAAAATAACAAAATAATTGAATAATCTGTCAAAAATTCAATTATCGGCTTTTTTAAACCTCATTTAATACAAAATCTAGGTGTCAAATGATAATTTTTTGAAAATAGTATAATATTTTTGCAGAAAGGTAGACATTTGACAAACCTTTTAATAAAATGAAAGCGCAGTCTATTTTTTAACGATTATTTTTGCGATACATAAGATTGGAGGATGGGAAATGAATATCCATGAATATCAAGGAAAAGAGATCCTCAGAAAATACGGGGTAGCTGTTCCGAATGGCCGCGTTGCATTTACTGTAGAAGAAGCAGTAGAAGCTGCGAAAGAATTAGGAACAGAAGTTTGTGTTGTAAAAGCGCAAATCCATGCAGGTGGTCGCGGTAAAGCTGGCGGCGTTAAGGTTGCAAAGAATCTGGATGAAGTCCGCGAATATGCAAACGAGATTTTAGGCAAAACATTGATTACTCATCAAACAGGCCCTGAAGGTAAAGAAGTAAAACGTTTACTTATTGAAGAGGGCTGCGATATTAAGAAAGAATATTATATCGGGTTAGTATTGGACCGTGCAACTTCTCGTGTTGTGTTAATGGCATCTGAAGAAGGTGGAACAGAGATTGAAGAAGTGGCTGAGCATACGCCTGAGAAAATCTTCAAGGAAGTAATTGACCCTGTTGTTGGATTAACAGGATTCCAGGCTCGTCGTATCGCATTCAACATCAACATCCCGAAAGAATTAGTGGGACAAGCTGTTAAATTCATGATGAGTTTGTATACTGCTTTTGTAGAAAAAGATTGCTCGATTGCTGAAATCAATCCACTGGTTGTAACTGGCGATGCAAAGGTAATGGCACTTGATGCAAAGTTGAACTTTGATGCAAATGCTCTTTACCGTCATAAAGACATTGTTGAATATCGTGATCTGGAAGAAGAAGATGCAAAAGAAATCGAAGCTTCCAAATATGACCTAAGCTATATCTCCCTAGATGGAAACATCGGTTGTATGGTTAACGGTGCCGGTCTTGCGATGGCAACAATGGATATCATCAAGCATTACGGTGGAGACCCTGCTAACTTCCTGGACGTTGGGGGCGGTGCTACAGCTGAGAAAGTAACAGAAGCTTTCAAGATTATCCTTTCTGATGATAATGTAAAAGGGATTTTTGTTAACATTTTCGGTGGAATCATGAAGTGTGACATCATTGCTACTGGAGTAGTGGAAGCGGCGAAGCAAGTAGGACTTGAAGTTCCTCTGGTTGTACGTTTGGAAGGTACGAACGTTGACTTAGGAAAACAGATTTTACGTGAATCTGGTCTGAATATCGTTGCAGCCGAATCCATGGCTGATGGAGCACAAAAAATCGTAGCGCAAGTAGGATAAGAAAGGCAGGGAGCATACATGAGTGTATTTATTAATAAAGATACAAAAGTAATCGTACAAGGTATTACTGGTTCTACAGCTCTGTTCCATACAAAACAGATGCTGGAGTATGGTACACAGATCGTTGGTGGGGTAACACCAGGTAAGGGCGGCACTGAAGTGGAAGGTGTACCTGTTTTTAACACGGTTGAAGAAGCGGTAAAGGCTACTGGTGCCAATGCATCTGTAATCTATGTTCCGGCTCCGTTTGCAGCAGATGCAATCATGGAAGCGGTTGACGCTGAATTGGACTTGGCTATTTGTATTACTGAGCATATCCCGGTTCTTGATATGGTAAAAGTGAAACGCTATATGGATGGGAAAAAGACTCGCCTAGTGGGTCCTAACTGCCCTGGTGTCATCACTCCTGATGAGTGCAAGATCGGAATCATGCCTGGCTACATCCATACTAAAGGCCATGTAGGGGTAGTTTCCCGTTCTGGTACACTTACGTATGAAGCAGTTCACCAGTTATCCCAAGAAGGAATCGGCCAATCTACAGCAGTAGGTATCGGTGGAGACCCAGTCAACGGTACAGACTTCATTGATGTGTTAAAAGCTTTTAACGAAGATGAAGATACGTATGCAGTAATCATGATTGGTGAAATCGGTGGAACTGCTGAAGAAGAAGCGGCTCTATGGGTGAAAGAAAATATGACAAAACCTGTAGTTGGATTCATTGGTGGACGTACTGCACCTCCAGGAAAACGTATGGGCCATGCCGGCGCCATCATTTCCGGTGGAAAAGGTACAGCCGACGAGAAAATCCGCGTAATGAATGAGTGTGGAATCGAAGTTGCAGACACTCCATCTGTTATGGGAGAAACACTTATCAAAGTAATCAAGGAACAAGGCATCTACGATAAATGTAAAACGCATTAATAATTGATGGAATAGGAATAGCCGGTGGCGGCTATTCCTATTAATCATTTTCAAAAAAATTTAATGAGGTGCTGCGACCGTATGGAACGATGGAAAAAAAGATTCATTGCCCTTCATCATTGCCCTTTTTTAAACGATTCTGCCATTATTAAGCTGATTAAAATCGATCCTACCCTTGAAAACTTTCATCAACTTTCTCCTTCTGATATCTCCCGTCTCACTTCTCTTTCTCATCAAAAAGCTCTTACCATCTTTGACTACATGAAAAACCTCCAATTTGACCACTTACTTGACATCTATGAAAAAGAAAAGATTCACATTATCACAATATTTGATGAAGAATATCCACCTCTATTGAAGGAGATATACGATCCCCCCTTGGTCTTATATACAAAAGGAAACCCTCTTTTGTTGAAAGCAAGGATTCTGGGGGTGGTCGGGACAAGGAATATGACGGAAAATGGTCGGTTATCCCTTCAGAAAATGATACCGCCGTTAATAAAAGAAGGTTTTGTCACCGTAAGCGGTCTGGCAAAGGGGATCGATACGCATGCCCATAGGCTGACTGTAGAAAATAAAGGCGGTACCATTGCAGTGCTAGGTGGCGGGGTGATGAAAATCTACCCAAAAGAAAATCAGAAGCTGGCAGACTATATTGCAGAAGAGCATTTGCTGGTCTCGGAATATCCTCCTTTCACATCTCCCGTGAAGTGGCATTTTCCAAAAAGGAACCGTATTATCAGTGGACTAAGCGAAGGGGTTATTATAATAGAAGCAAAAGAAAAAAGCGGTAGCTTGATTACCGCAGATCAGGCTCTAGAACAAGGCAGGGATGTCTTTGCCGTACCGGGGTCGATTGTGGAACCGACTGCAGCAGGAACAAACAGCTTGATACAGCAAGGTGCCAAACTGGTGATGAGTCACCAAGATATCCTAAATGAACTGCAATAGTGGAATTTTCTAAAATTTTCACATAAAAAGACAAATAAATTTCAATTTTTTATATAAATTTTCTTTTTTTACTTTACAAATGATTATATGTCTATATTATTATAGGGTACAACGATATTCATAAGTTGTACTTTTTTCATGCAAGCAAGTATGAAAAGCGCGATATCTGACTACATAGTAAATAGAAGGAAGCGCCGAACCTCCTTTTTCCCACAAATAAAGAATGATTTCTTCGTTTATTTGATAGAAATAGTAGGGAAAAGAAGGAGTAGGAATGGGTAGTTGTTTGACAAACCCATCTTTAATATTTAATAATGGTGAAGATTTAATGAACTGTAAATGAAAACTTAAAAACGAGAAATTTACCTTTTGATAAAAATTGAATGTAAAAAGTGGTTGTTAAAAACTTTGAGAAAACAAATGGCATGAGGCCAATTTTTTCTAAGAATTTACCCTCTTGAGGAGGATTATTGAATGTCAGAATACTTAGTGATAGTGGAATCACCAGCTAAAGCAAAAACAATTGAACGATATTTGGGGAAAAAATATAAAGTCAAAGCATCTATGGGACATGTCAGGGATCTGCCTAAAAGCCAAATGGGTGTGGACGTGGAACACGAATTTGAGCCGAAATACATTACCATCCGAGGAAAGGGACCTGTACTTAAGGAGCTGAAGACCGCAGCCAAAAAAGCCAAGAAAATCTATCTCGCAGCTGACCCGGATCGCGAAGGGGAAGCAATTGCGTGGCATTTGGCACATAGTCTTGATATTGATTTGCAATCCGACTGCAGGGTTGTTTTCAATGAGATTACAAAAGATGCGATCAAGGAATCCTTTAAGCATCCAAGGCCAATCAACCTCGATGTAGTGGATGCGCAGCAGGCAAGAAGAATTCTGGACCGACTTGTAGGCTATAATATCAGTCCGCTACTCTGGAAAAAGGTTAAAAAAGGATTAAGTGCAGGACGTGTTCAATCTGTAGCTGTCCGGCTGATCATTGATCGGGAAAATGAAATCAACGCATTCACACCTGAGGAATATTGGACCATCAAGGGTTCATTCATCACCAATGATTCAAAGGAATTTGAGGGCAGTTTCTATGGACTTGATGGGAAAAAGACTGAATTGAATTCTGAAGAGGATGTTAAAATCGTTCTTGGGAAATTGGAGGGCAACTCCTTTGAAATCCAAAGTGTCACGAAAAAGGAACGCAAACGCAATCCGGCTCTGCCGTTTATCACTTCTTCCCTGCAGCAGGAAGCCGCCCGTAAGCTTAACTACCGTGCCAAGAAAACAATGATGCTTGCACAGCAGCTATATGAAGGGATTGAACTAGGGAAGGAAGGAACTGTAGGGTTGATCACCTATATGCGTACAGATTCCACCAGGATATCAGAGACGGCAAAAAAGGAAGCGGTTGAATACATAGAAAAGACATTTGGCCAGAAGTTTCTTTCGACTGAACAACGAAAAGAAACGAAAAAGGCTAATGCCCAGGACGCGCATGAGGCAATCCGTCCAACTTCTACCATGAAAGACCCCCAGTCCGTAAAGGAATACTTGTCCCGTGATCAATTCAGATTGTATAAGCTAATCTGGGAACGTTTTGTCGCAAGTCAAATGGCACCAGCGATTTTAGACACAGTTTCCATTGATCTTGCACAAAATAATGTGATGTTCCGTGCAACAGGCTCAACAGTTAAGTTTCCCGGCTTCATGAAGGTATATGTTGAAGGCAGTGATGACCAGCAGGAAGAAAAGGAAAACCTGCTTCCAGCACTTGAGAAGGGCGATAATGTCTTCTCAAAGGATGTAGATCCGAAGCAGCATTTCACACAACCTCCACCAAGATATACAGAGGCCAGACTGGTAAGGACTTTGGAAGAGCTCGGAATAGGCAGACCTTCTACGTATGCGCCGACTCTTGACACCATCCAGAAGCGTGGCTATGTGGCACTCGATAATAAACGTTTTGTCCCAACAGAACTTGGTAACATCGTCATTCAATTAATATTGGAATTTTTCCCTGAAATCATTAATGTGGAGTTTACCGCAAATCTTGAGACGAATCTGGATAATGTGGAAGATGGCAAGGTGAACTGGGTCCATATCATTGATGGATTTTACCATGAATTCGCCAAACGTCTGGAAAGAGCGGAGCAGGAAATGCAGGAAATCGAAATCAAAGATGAACCTGCTGGTGAGGATTGTGAAATTTGCGGACACGAAATGGTTTTCAAGATGGGACGCTATGGCAAGTTCATGGCATGCTCCAATTTCCCGGAATGCCGAAATACAAAGCCGATCGTTAAGGATATTGGCGTACCTTGTCCTAAATGTGAAAAAGGGAATATCGTGGAAAGAAAAAGTAAAAAGAAGCGAATTTTCTATGGCTGTGACCAGTATCCAACGTGTGAATTCCTATCATGGGATAAACCGATTGCCCGTAAATGTCCGAAGTGTGAATCTCTGCTTGTAGAGAAGAAGCTGAAAAAGGGCGTTCAAGTACAATGCGTTGAGTGTGATTACAAAGAAGAGCAGCAAGCATAAGAAAAAAGGGACTGACACCTCAACACTTTGCGTCAGCCCCTTTTCATTTGGTAAAGTAGTTTTAGGTGGCCAGTTATATTGGGTCAGTAAGTTTGCAGATTTGGAGGAAAGAAATATTATGACAACACAAGTAGTAACTGTTATTGGAGCTGGCTTGGCAGGTAGTGAAGCGGCTTGGCAGCTTGCAAATAGAGGGATAAAGGTTCATCTATACGAGATGAGACCTGTTGTGCAAACACCTGCACACCATACAGATAAATTTGCAGAATTGGTATGTTCAAACTCTTTAAGAGCGAACACACTGACAAATGCTGTTGGAGTATTAAAAGAAGAAATGCGGATGCTGGATTCCGTTATTATAAAATCTGCGGATGAATGTGCCGTCCCTGCAGGAGGGGCTCTAGCGGTTGACCGCCATGAGTTTGCTGCAAAGGTTACGGAGATGGTGAAAAACCATCCTAATGTAACGGTATTCAATGAGGAAGTGGAAGCAATCCCTGAAGGTCCGACCATCATCGCAACAGGCCCATTAACGTCAAAAGCACTTTCAGAGCAGCTTCGTTCCCTGACTGGGGAAGAGTATCTGTACTTCTATGACGCCGCAGCGCCGATTATTGAAAAAGACAGCATCAATATGGATATCGTATACTTGAAGTCCAGATACGATAAGGGAGAAGCGGCGTACTTGAATTGCCCGATGACAGAGGAGCAGTTCAATACATTCTACGAAGCCCTGATCGAAGCAGAAACGGTCCCATTGAAGGAATTCGAAAAGGAAATCTTCTTTGAAGGCTGCATGCCGATTGAAGTCATGGCAAACCGCGGGAAAAAGACGATGCTCTTTGGTCCTCTTAAACCAGTCGGACTTGAAGATCCAAAAACCGATAAACGTCCATATGCAGTAGTACAGCTTCGCCAGGATGATGCTGCTGGAACTTTGTATAATATTGTCGGTTTTCAGACACATTTAAAATGGGGTCCTCAAAAAGATGTGATAAGATTAATACCTGGTCTGGAGAATGCAGAAATCGTCCGTTATGGCGTCATGCATAGAAATACGTTCATCAATTCCCCTAACCTGCTAAAAGCGACGTACCAGTTTAAAGCAAGGGAAAACCTTTTCTTCGCAGGACAGATGACCGGGGTGGAAGGGTATGTTGAATCAGCCGCTTCAGGTCTGGTAGCCGGCTACAATGCAGCGAGACTGGTAACTGGGGAAGTGCCGGTTGAGTTTCCTAAGGAATCCGCTATCGGAAGTATGGCGCATTATATTACATCTACAAACGCTAAGAACTTCCAGCCTATGAATGCCAATTTCGGTTTGTTCCCTGATTTGCCGACTAAGATAAAGAATAAGCAGGAACGCAATGAAGCGCATGCTAGGAGAGCTTTGGAAACAATTCAGAATTTTGTAAAAAGTTAATCAAATTAATTGCAAGGGCTACTAAATTGTGATAATATTTAGTAGCCCTTGTGAGGTGATAAATAATATGCAAAATGTTAAGATTCCGTTAATTTCTTTTTTAGAATATTTACAGATTGAGAAAAACTATTCAAAATATACTATTGTGTACTACCAAAAGGATATTGAAGATTTTTTTGAATTTATGAAAGAAGAAGCGCTGACTAGCATAAGTGATATCACCCATATTGAAGCACGTTTGTATCTGACCAAGCTGCATAAGAAAAAATATGCCAGAAGATCGGTTGCGAGAAAAACTTCAAGCCTGCGAAGCTTCTTTAAATATTTGATCCGGGAAGAACAAATAAGCATGAATCCTTTTACGATCGTTTCCCTGCCCAAGCAAGAAAAACGCCTGCCACAATTTCTGTATAGTGAAGAATTAGAAAAATTGTTTGCGGTATCAGATCTTGATACGGCCCTTGGTCAAAGAAATCAACTTCTTTTGGAGCTGCTTTATGCGACAGGCATTCGTATCAGCGAGTGCTGCGGGCTTCAGCTGCAGGATATTGATTTCAGCCTTGGGACCATTCTTGTAACCGGAAAAGGGAATAAGCAGAGGTATGTTCCTTTTGGAAGCTATGCACAAGAGGCCCTGGAGCATTATATGGAAAATGGGCGAAAGGAATTGCTCTCCAAAGGAAATCTGCCTCACGCAAAGCCACTATTCCTGAATTTCCGCGGAGGCCCGCTCACCCCGCGTGGTGTAAGGGTTGTATTGAATGAGATGGTGAAAAAAACCAGCTCGACCCTACATATTAGCCCCCATGTTTTGCGTCATACATTTGCAACTCATATGTTAAATGAAGGGGCAGATCTGAGAGTGGTTCAAGAGCTCCTTGGTCATTCCAGCCTTTCATCCACTCAGCTCTATACGCATGTGACGAAAGATCGTCTTCAACAAACATATAATCAATTTCATCCTCGAGCTTGAGGATCAAACAGGAGGAATCCCCATGTCTTCTTTTCATGCCACCACGATATTTGCCGTCAAGCACAATGGCCAATCGGCAATGTCGGGTGACGGCCAAGTTACATTTGGAAATGCTGTTGTGATGAAACATTCTGCAAGGAAGGTCCGGAGACTTTTCAACGGAAAGATTCTTGCAGGTTTTGCTGGTTCTGTAGCGGATGCGTTTACATTATATGAACTGTTTGAAGGAAAACTGGAAGAATATAATGGGAATTTGCAGAGGGCGGCGGTCGAACTTGCAAAGGATTGGCGCAGCGATAAAGTCCTAAGAAGACTCGAAGCAATGTTGATCGTAATGGATGAAACAAGTCTTCTTCTTATCGCTGGTACTGGTGAAGTAATCGAACCGGATGATGGTATTCTGGCTATCGGTTCCGGCGGCAATTATGCCCTTGCTGCAGGCCGTGCGTTAAAACGTTATGCAGGTGAGCATATGACTGCCAGGGAAATTGCAAAGGCAGCTTTGGATATGGCCGGCGAAATTTGTGTTTATACGAATGACAATATCATTGTAGAAGAACTATAGAAAAGGCGGTTGTAAACATGAGTACAAAATTAACCCCTCGGCAAATAGTGGAAATGCTGGATCAATATATTGTAGGGCAGACAAATGCAAAAAAAGCCGTAGCTGTGGCACTAAGAAACCGGTACCGCCGTAATTTGCTTAAAGGATCATTGCGGGATGAAGTTGTACCTAAAAACATCCTGATGATCGGTCCTACTGGTGTAGGGAAAACAGAGATAGCAAGAAGAATTGCGAAGCTAGTTGGTGCTCCGTTCATCAAGGTGGAAGCGACAAAATTCACAGAGGTTGGATATGTGGGCAGAGATGTGGAATCAATGGTTCGGGACCTTGTTGAGACATCTGTTCGTCTTGTGAAAGAAGAGAAAATGATCAAGGTGAAAGAGAAAGCACTCGAAAATGCAAATAAACGCATTGTAGAACTTCTCGTACCGGGAAAGCAGAAGAATTCTTCTTATAAAAATCCTTTTGAAATGATTTTTGGCGGAAATGCCCAGAACTCCGATTCGGAAGAAGAATCAAAACAAGAGGAAGTGTCCATTCAGGAGCAGAGAAAAAGAATGGCCCATAAGCTTGCTTTAGGTGAACTTGAAGACAGGTATATCACGATCGAAGTGGAAGAACAGCAGGGCTCGATGTTTGATATGCTTCAGGGTTCGGGTATGGAACAAATGGGCATGAACATGCAGGATGCATTAAGCAACCTGATGCCGAAGAAAAAGAAGAAACGGAAGCTGACAGTTGCTGAAGCAAGACCGGTTCTGACAAATGAAGAAGCGCACAAGCTTATTGATATGGATGAGGTTACGCAGGATGCAGTAACGCGTGCGGAGCAAAGCGGCATCATTTTCATCGATGAAATCGATAAAATTGCCAAAAAGAACTCTGGCTCATCAGCAGATGTATCCCGTGAAGGGGTGCAACGTGATATCCTTCCAATCGTGGAAGGCTCAACGGTTGTTACCAAATACGGTCAAGTGAAAACGGATCATGTACTTTTCATTTCAGCCGGAGCCTTCCATATGGCGAAGCCGTCAGATCTAATACCGGAACTGCAGGGACGCTTTCCAATCCGCGTGGAGCTTACCAAGCTTTCTGTTGAAGATTTTGTAAGGATTCTGATCGAGCCGGATAATGCTTTAATAAAGCAGTACATAGCATTATTGGAAACAGAAGGTATACAAGTTGAATTTTCTGACGATGCTATTCGTAAGATAGCTGAAGTTGCATTCCAAGTGAATCAGGATACTGATAATATTGGGGCGCGCCGTTTGCATACCATTCTCGAAAAGTTGTTGGAGGATCTCTCTTTTGAAGCGCCGGATATCAATCTGGAGAAAATAGTGATCACCCCACAGTATGTGGATGAAAAATTAGGAACCATCGTAAAAAATAAAGATTTAAGCCAATTTATATTATAGAAGTAGATTTTAGGAGGAAATAGTTATGGCATTATTACAAAAAACAAGAACAATCAATGCTATGCTGCAAAAAGCGGCAGGTAAACCAGTAAATTTCAAGGAAATGTCCGAAACGCTTTGCAATGTGATTGAAGCGAATGTGTTCGTCCTTAGCCGTCGTGGAAAGTTGCTTGGTTATTCCATTAACCAGCAGATTGAAAACGAGAGAATGATCAAGATGTTGGAAGATCGTCAATTCCCTGAAGAATATACAAAGAACCTATTCAACATCTCGGAAACTTCATCCAACCTGGATGTTGAGAGCGAATATACAGCATTCCCAGTTGAAAACAAGGATCTGTTCCAATCAGGTCTGACTACGATCGTCCCGATTATCGGTGGTGGCGAGCGTTTAGGAACACTTATTCTTGCCCGCCTGCAGGAGCCTTTCTCTGATGACGATCTCATCATGGCGGAGTACGGTGCAACAGTAGTAGGTATGGAAATTCTTCGTGAGAAATCGGAAGAAATCGAAGAGGAAGCAAGAAGTAAAGCTGTGGTCCAAATGGCTATCAGTTCCCTTTCATACAGTGAGCTTGAAGCGATCGAACACATTTTTGAAGAACTGGATGGTAAAGAAGGTTTACTTGTAGCAAGTAAAATCGCTGACCGTGTCGGTATTACAAGATCTGTAATTGTAAATGCACTTCGTAAGCTTGAAAGTGCCGGAGTAATCGAATCTCGTTCTTTAGGGATGAAAGGAACGTACATTAAAGTTCTTAATGATAAGTTCTTGATGGAATTAGCCAAATTAAAGTCTCACTAATAGAAAAAACCTACCTGAAAATGGTAGGTTTTTTGTTTTGTGGAAAAACGCGTTTGGAATGCTCAAGTTTAGAAAACTCAGTTGATTGGAGTGGAAGGCACGGAGATTCCTCGAATATGCAAGCATTTACTTCGTACGATGTATCGCTGCCGCAACCTTCCTTGTCCTGCGGGAGGAGGCTCCCGGACCGCCTAAGGATAAGCGCAGTGCCTGGAACGGAAATCAACGGGCTTTATTATACAGATACTCAAAAAAACTGTAGATAACCTCGAATTACTTCGAGTTTATCTACAGTCTGAAACCACCATATAATTGGTGGTTTTTTTCATTTATTCTTAAATTTAACAAATGTCGTTTTTTGTCGTGACTTTAGTCCTACGACAAAAAATGAGTCAAATTGACGATTTTTTTTAACATTTGACACATAGACATATGCGGTTCCATAATTTACAATGAATTTATACATACAATTTTCGACAAATATAAATAATTCGTCATTTTTCTAATTTTTTTGGGGGTCATAATGAAAATTTTTTCGACATCAATTAGTGCACTAGAAAAAGGTATCCAATATTCGGGAATGAAACATAAGGCGATTTCTCAAAATATTGCCAATGTGGATACACCGAATTACAAAAGGAAAGATGTAAGTCCGAATTTCGGGCAATTTTATCAGGAAGCGATGAATGCCAAAAAAACAGACAGCAGACATCATGATTTCACAGGAACGTCGAAACAAGCTTTTACCATAAATAATACATCCCATTCGTACTCACATAATGGAAACAATGTGGACATCGATAAGGAAATGTCAGACTTGGCAGAAAATCAAATCTATTACTATACCATGATCGATCAACTTAGTGGCAAATTTCAATCGCTGCAGAACGTAATAAAAGGAGGTAAAGGGTAATGTCCATGTTTAAAAGTATGAATATTTCCGCTTCTGCCTTGACTGCACAACGATTGCGGATGGATGTCATTTCTTCCAATATGGCAAATGTTGATTCTACGAGGGGGAAATTTGTAGATGGTGAATGGGTGCCATATAAAAGGAAGGTAGTAGAGACGGCTCCCAAAGAGGGCAGCTTTCAATCTTTTCTACAAAAAGCTTCAGGCTCTTCAAACAATATTGGCAATGGTGTGAAGGTAACAAGAATTAAAGAGGATGATGCGCCATTTAGAGTCGTCTTTGATCCTGAGCACCCAGATGCCAATGAGGATGGATACATAGAACTCCCCAATGTAGATCCTTTAAAGGAAATGGTGGATCTGATGAGTGCCTCCAGGTCATATGAAGCAAATGTTACAGTGTTTAACGCATCAAAGGGAATTATGATGAAAACACTTGAACTTGGGAAATAGAAAGGACTGAAAACAAATGATATCGAAAATTTCGAACCAGGCTCCAATGATGCAAACTACCGACTTCACCAAAAAATCTAGTGGAGAAGTGCAACAGCAGTTTTCCGGCTTTTTAAAGGATGCACTAAACGAAGTAAATAATTCTCAAATTGCATCAAATGAAATGACAAGAAAGCTCGTCAATAATGAGGGAGTTGAATTGCACGATGTGCTGATTGCGCAGCAAAAAGCGAGCGTCTCCCTTCAATTGACAATGGAAGTAAGAAATAAAGGTATTGAAGCCTATCAGGAAATAATGCGTATGCAAGTATAATAGATTCATTTCCAAGTCTGCCAGTAACATCTTCTAACATTTAAAGATAAGATAATAGACAAATAAATGCGGTTATTTACTGCATAAATTGCTGCTAGATAATAACCGGGGGAATTGACAGAATGAAAGAAAAATTACTTGATATGAAAAATAGAACAGTCTCCTTTTGGAAAAACAAGGGGAAAACACAAAAAACGGCTTTCATTACGAGTGCAGTCGTTGCAATTCTTGCATTGACTGCCATCACTTACTTTTTGACAAGAACCGATATGGCACCCTTGTATAAAGACTTGACTCCTCAGGAAACTGGACAAATCAAAGAGGTGCTTGATACAAGAGGAATTCCTTCGCAAATAACGGAAAACGGTACAGCGATCCTCGTTCCACAGGAAACAGTGGACGGTTTGAAAGTGGATCTCGCTGCAGAGGGTGTCCCGAAAAGCGGCAGTATTGACTATGGTTTCTTCGGAGAAAGATCCGGTTTTGGGATGACCGACAATGAATTTCAGATAATGAAGCTAGATGCCATGCAAACGGAGCTGGCAAACCTGGTCAAAAGCATCGAAGGAGTAAAAGATGCACAAGTGATGATCACAATGCCCCAAGAGGGTGTGTTCGTCCGTGACGCAGTGCAGGAAGCATCCGCATCCATCGTTTTGGATACAGAACCTGGTTATCAGTTCGACCAGGCGCAAATAAATGCCTTGTACCATTTGGTGTCAAAGAGTATCGCTAACCTATCTACGGATAATATCGTTATCATGAATCAGAATTTTGAGTATTTTGACCTTGCAAATAGTCAAAATTCAGGAAATGCTCTGAATGTAACGAGCCAATTGGAATTGAAAAAAGAAATAGAAAGAGATATTCAACGACAGGTTCAACAGATGCTCGGCATGATGATGGGACAAAACAAGGTTGTGGTGTCTGTCACGACTGATATCGATTTTACACAAGAAAATAGGGAAGAAAACCTTGTTACACCTGTCGATCCCGACAATATGGAAGGGATTGCCGTCAGTGTCGAAAGAATAACGGAGACCTATACTGGTTCTGAAGGTGAAGCTGGTGGAGATATGGGTACCGGTGAGGCTGATGTTCCTGCTTATATTGCCGGTGGGGCGAATGGCAGTGGCGATTACGAAAAAATGGAAGAAAGAATCAATAATGATGTAAACAGGATTAGAAAAGAAATAGTGGAAAGCCCTTATAAGATACGGGATATGGGCATTCAGGTAATGGTGGAGCCGCCTGTTGCTGATGATCCACTTTCCTTGCAGAATGGGACAGTTGATGAAATCAGGCAAATTTTAGGTACCATTGTCAGAACTTCCATTGACAAGCAAGCACTTGCAGAAAATCCGGATGCGGACATTGAAGACAAAGTGGTGGTATCTGTTCAAACCTTCAATGGAAAAGCTCAATTCGAGGAAACATCCACTTCCATTATCCCGATCTGGATGTATGTGGTCGGTGGCGTGCTAATCGCAGTTATCATTCTCTTGATCTTCCTGTTAATGCGACGTAAGAAAGAGGAAGAAGAGGAAGAACTGATAATAGAAGAGGAAATTACACGGATAAACATTCCGGATATTAATAATAACGAAAAAGAATCAGAAGGCTCAGCTCGCCGTAAGCAGTTGGAAAAAATGGCGAAAGAAAAACCTGATGAATTTGCAAAACTATTAAGATCATGGTTATCAGAATAAAGATAAGGAGGTTCAATAAATGGCGAAAGCTAATACAAGCAAATCTTTCAGCAACAAACAGAAGGCAGCCATTTTATTAATCTCTCTTGGGCCAGACGTATCCGCTTCCGTTTATAAGCATCTTTCGGAGGATGAAATAGAAAAGCTTACATTGGAGATTTCAGGGGTAAGAACAGTGGACTCGCATATTAAAGAAGATGTGTTGGAGGAGTTCCACCAAATTGCTCTTGCACAGGATTATATTTCACAGGGTGGAATAAATTATGCAAAAACGGTTCTTGAGAAAGCATTAGGGAAAGATCAGGCAAATGCGATTATCACCAGGCTGACTTCATCCCTTCAGGTGAAACCGTTCGATTTTGCAAGAAAAGCGGATGCATCACAGATATTGAATTTTATCCAGAATGAGCATCCCCAAACTATTGCACTGGTATTATCCTATTTGGAGCCTACCAAATCCGGGCAGATTCTCTCGGAGCTTCCGCAGGAGCTTCAGGCGGATATCGCCAAAAGGATTGCAGTGATGGACAGTACATCCCCTGAAATTATCAACGAGGTTGAGCAGATCCTTGAACGCAAGCTTTCCACTACAGTTACAAGGGATTATACGAATACCGGAGGAATTGACTCGGTGGTGGATGTGTTGAATCAAGTCGATCGCAGTACGGAAAGAACCATTCTCGATGCTCTTGAAATACAGGATCCGGAACTTGCAGAGGAAATCAAGAAACGAATGTTCGTCTTCGAGGATATCGTGACCCTGGACAACATGGCGATACAGCGTGTGATCCGGGATGTGGAAAACGAAGACTTGATGCTGGCACTAAAGGTGGCCAGTGAGGAAGTGAAGGAGATAGTCTTCAAAAATATGTCCAAGAGAATGGTAGAAACGATGAAAGACGATATGGAATATATGGGGCCGGTACGTTTGAAGGATGTGGAAGAGGCGCAATCGAGAATTGTTGGCATCATCCGAAAGCTCGAGGAAGCGGGCGAAATAGTCATCGCGCGTGGCGGAGGAGATGACATCATTGTCTAAGTTAATTAAATCCTCCCTTTTCAACATCGAAGAGAAAGAAAGAATATCAATAAAAGTTGCTCCTATTTTTTCTGCACAGGATGAAGAGCAGAAATCACCGGTCCAGGGACATTCGATTGAGCATATAAATAGGATGGTCCAGGAAGCAAAGGATGAAGCTGTCAGGATTTTAGAGACTTCTGCTGCTGAAAGAGAGAAGGCACTCCAGGTGATTGCACAGGAAAAAGAAAACTGGAAACAAGAAAAACAGCAGTGGATGGATCAGGCATCTAAAAAGGGCTATGAACAAGGATTCCAAGCTGGTAAAACAGAGGCTCTTATGGAATATGAAGGATTGTGCCTGCAAGCAAAAAATACTGTTGAACTAAGCAATTTAGAACATCAAAAAAAAGTGGAAAGCTCCATCGAAACCATCATGGCTGTCAGTATAAAAGTAGCCGAAAAAATCTTGGGCTATGAGTTTGAGAGAGACGGTGATGCGTATATGAAAATGGTGCAGACTGCCCTTAAAGAAGTAAAAGAAAAAGAAGAAGTGAAAATCTATGTAAGTACTAAACAATACCCACATCTCATTCTTAATAAACAACTTTTGCAAAATATAATTAACAGCCAATATGATCTATTAATCTATCCAGAAGCAGACTTACAGGAAGACGGATGCTGGATTGATTCTTCTGCTGGAAGGATGGAAGTATCCGTACAAACACAGCTGACGGAAATCAAGGATAAATTGCTGCAATTAGTCAAACCGGAGGCAAATAATGATGATTCTAGAAGAGCTACTGCAAGAAATTGATGGCATGAACTCTTACAAACGCTACGGAAAAGTAAAGAGAGTAATTGGACTGATGATCGAATCCAAAGGTCCGGAAAGCTCGATTGGAGACGTTTGTAATATCATCATTGACCGCAAGAAGCGTAGAATTGTGCAGGCGGAGGTTGTCGGGTTCAGGGATGAGCATGTCATACTGATGCCCTTTACTGATATCCAGGATATCGGACCAGGATGTATGGTGGAGGCTACCAATCATCCTTTGGAGATAAAGATAGGAGAAGGTCTCCGGGGAATGGTCCTGGATGCGATGGGGAATCCCCTGGATCCCTCGGTTGAAATGCCGATCGGACTTGGGACATATCCTACCGACCAGGCTCCTCCCAACCCTATGACAAGGCCTTCCATCACGGAAGAACTGGAAGTGGGAGTGAAGATTATAGATGGTCTTCTGACTGTGGGAAAAGGACAGAGAATCGGCATTTTCGCCGGGAGCGGAGTCGGAAAGAGCACCCTGCTTGGAATGATAGCCCGAAACACTTTTGCCGATATTAATGTCATTGCTTTGATCGGGGAGCGCGGCAGGGAAGTAAGAGACTTCCTTGAGCGCGATCTTGGCCCAGAAGGTCTAAAGCGCTCCATCATCGTTGTGGCAACCTCTGATCAGCCCGCTTTAATGAGGATAAAAGGAGCTTACACTGCCACTGCCATTGCAGAGTTCTTCAGGGACGCGGGCTATAATGTGATGCTGATGATGGATTCTGTCACTCGGTTTGCGATGGCCCAGCGGGAAGTGGGACTTGCCATCGGCGAGCCTCCTACTACAAAAGGCTATACACCTTCCGTTTTTTCTATGCTGCCCAAACTGCTTGAGCGGACGGGTACCAATCAACATGGGTCCATTACCGCCTTTTACACGGTGCTTGTGGACGGGGATGACATGAATGAACCGATAGCCGATACAGTAAGAGGTATTTTGGATGGACATTTTGTTTTAGATAGAGAGCTTGCAAATAAGGGGCAATACCCTGCAATCAATGTGTTGAAAAGTGTCAGCCGAGTGATGAACAACATTGTGAGCAAGGAGCATAAGCAAGCAGCTGAGTACATGCGTGAGAAACTCTCCAAATACTATCAAGCGGAAGACTTGATTAACATAGGAGCCTACAAGCGTGGTACATCCCGAGAAATTGATGATGCCATTCAAGCATATCCGACGATTATTCAATTTCTAAAACAAGATGTTGAATCTAAATGGAGCTTTATGCAGACAAAGACAGCGCTTATTGACCTAAGAAGAAAAGGGGCATCAGATGGAAGTTAGAAAAGGACGCTTGGAAAAGATATTGTTTGTGAAAAAGGCGGAGAAAGAGCTGGCCAGCACGGAATACCAGGATGCCATCTCGCAATTTGAAAATGAGGGGCAGCAGCTTTATGACCTTTTGAAGCGGAAAGAGCAGCTTGAAGGTAGCCTTCAGGATAGACTGCAGCACGGCATCCCGATCGAGAATTTGAAACAGCAGCAGTTTTTTATCGGGAATCTGGAAAAGAATGTACTGAATCAGCAACGGAAAGTGAGCCATGCCCGTGCTTTTATGAATCTGAAAGAAGAACGGTTAAAGGAACAATCTATTGAGTGCAGGAAATATGAAGTGCTTGATGACAAGCAGAAGCTGTTCATTAAACAAAACGAAAACAGGATTGAGACCTCGTTCATAGATGAGATGTCGATCCTTCACTATACGCATCACACGAATAGGTGAAGTAGCGATGAAAAAAGAAAAACAACAAATGATTCAAGAGGAAGAACAACAGAATTATACTTTTTTGCAGAAAGTCTTATACTTATTTATTTTCCCCGTATTGTTTTTGATAACCGTGGTGCTGGGCATTTTAACGTTTCAAGGTACCAATGTCTTTGATCTTGCCCAAACATTTATTCCGAAAGAGACAGCCAAGAATGAAGAACCTGTAGAAAATGGGAAAGAAGCTCTTCCAAATAAAGAGGATGAAAGTAAGCCGGAAACCAGTCAAGAGGTCATCATGCTTGAAAGAGAGATAAATGATAAGGAACGTGAAATAACAAAGCTGGTTGCTGAACTTGAACAGGCAAACAATCGTATCAGGGATTTGGAAGCGCAGGAGCGGGAGATAAAATCTTCAACTAAAGAGCTGGCAGCCCTTTATGAAAGAATGTCGACAAAAAAAGCAGCCGGGATCATCATGGAATTAGAGGAAGAGATGGCGCTGTTAATTCTTAAGGACCTGAGTGTTTCCAAGAAATCAGGGATTCTTGGCCAGCTTGAACCTGACCAGGCTGCCAGATTTACAAAGCTTCTTGCAGAGGACGAATAGCGCGATGTGAAAGGAATGAGGAAAGTTGATGTTTTTAGGCACTAGCCAATTGGGGGAAATGCTCCATGCAAAACCGCTAAAAATGGAGGGCACTGCAAGAACTGAGGCCGAAGCTTCCGAAGCTGGCGAGTTTCATCGTCTGTTATCGGAAAATATTTCATCATTATTGGAAGAGCTTACTGCTTCTTCTACCGATCTAGGAAAAGAGATGGCTTTACATTCAGAATCAAGCTATCCTCTTACAAACATAGAAGACTTGGAGGAACTCTTACATTTGGAACTTTCACTTCTTAATAGTTTAGAAGAGGAACTCTCATCTGAGGAATATTTCGGACTTATTCATCAATTTTTGGAGTTATCTTCGACATTGACTCAGGCTAAGCAGCAACAGTCAGTTCCAGCAGACATGGGTGAAAACGTCTTTGAAAAGATGGCACTTTTAACCAACAAACTTCTTCTTTTTATTAAAGAATGGAAGGAAGGAAAATCAGAAAATCCGCAGCCCCAAAATGTCAAACAACAAACAGACTTAAAAGAGCTGATGGTTCTGATTGAAAAGAAATTCGCAAAAATCTTTCAGGTCACAGAGAAACATACAGGAAGAGCAGACACTGCCAATGTAAAAAGCTTCCCATTCCATCATTTTATATCTGAAAATGTATCAGCCGGGCCATTTTCGATCAATCAACTGCAGCAACCGAGACAAGCAACCATTCAGTGGGTGGTCGATACTTCATCAAGCCAGGTTGCACGAGAACAGCTTATTCAAAAGTTGGAAGGCATACTCTCCAAGAGCCAATCGAGCTTTGTAAATGGCAATCAACAGATTACTATCCGATTGAACCCTGAACATCTAGGAACATTACATATCAAATTACAGGAAACCCAACATGGGTTGGTCGCAAAATTGGTTGCACATTCCAAATCAAGCGCCTCCCTTCTTGAAAGTGGAGTAACCGCGCTTAAACAGAACTTAGTTAATGCCAATATCCTTGTGGATAAAATTGAGGTCGTCTACCAGGAGCAGGAGCAGGAACAGCGCTTTTTCCATCAAGGAAAAAGCCAGGAGGAACAGCAAGCCTTTAAAGATTCTTCTTCAAACGGGAGAAAAGATAAAGAATCTGCAGAAAAATCTTTTGATGAAATACTTTCAGAGGAAATTGTTATAAATGAACGGGAGGCTGAAGGAATATGACCAGTATATCTTCCGATTTATATATTCAAAATCGCCAAGTGGAGAGCAAGAAGCAAAACAACGTATTGGGGAAAGATGACTTCCTGAGATTGCTGATGGCTCAGCTTCAAAACCAGGATCCTATGAATCCGATGGAAGATAGGGAGTTCATCGCCCAGATGGCCACCTTCTCCTCCTTGGAGCAGATGACCAATCTCAACACAAGCATGGAAGGATTCATCAAATCACAAAACAAGCAGCAGGCATTAGCGATGCAGCAGTACCTGGGTGCGGAAGTGACGTGGCAGGAAGTCTATTTTGTGGATGAAGAGCCTTTTGTAGAAACTAAAAAAGGCATCGTCACCAGTATTGCAATGGCAGAGGGTAATGCAAAACTGATTACGGATGATGGGAGTGAAGTTGCGCTAGAGCAGCTTACTCAAATTAAGCATTCTGATGATTCTGTGCAGAACACCCTTTTGCAAGCCAGCCATTTGATCGATAAGAAAGTTTCACTCCTTTACAATGGGAAAACATATGAAGATCTTAAAGTTAACTCTGTCGTATCAAAGGATGGAAAGACCTATTTGACCGTTGCCGACCCAAGCCTTGAGGATGTAAAGATACCGCTTGACGCCATTACGAAAATATCTCAATGACTTTAGATAAGATAGAGGGGGATTTATCATGTTACGTTCCATGTATTCCAGTATTGGAGCATTAAGAAACTTTCAAACAAAACTAGATGTAATAGGTAATAATATCGCAAATGTCAATACGTACGGATTCAAAAAAGGAAGAGCAACTTTTCAGGAAATGATGGTACAGCAGCTTTCAGGTGCGAGCGGCCCAGCAGCAGGAAAAGGCGGGATCAATGCGAAGCAGATCGGGTTAGGTTCGATGATCAGTACCATTGATTCCATCCAAACACAGGGATCCTTGCAGACAACTGCGAGACCACTTGATCTGGCACTCTCAGGAGATGGATATTTTGCCGTTGCATCTATCTCAGATGTCACAAGGGTGAATGTGGACTCCAATACGGTATATGGGGACAACAGGATTCTTGGCGGCGGGATTGATAATGCTGTTGCGATGAATTATACAAGAGCAGGCAATTTCTATATGGATAACAATGGGTATATCGTAAATTCCAATGGGATGTACTTGATCGGGGAAACAGGGGAAAAGACTATTCCGACCGATGCGATTGTAAATGCCTCCAATGCCGCATTGAACAGCGCAGAGAACTTTTTTGGTCAGTATCAGGATTTCAGAACAGATACAACAAAGTTTCTTAAGCTGGCTAGTTCTTTCCTGGAGGCTCAGAGAACGTATGATGATGCATTGAAAGCTAGTACAGAGGCAGGCGGAGCAGATCCGCAACTGCTTGCTGCAGCAACTGCTGCAGCAACTGCACGAGATAATGCAGCCAACGAATTCAATAATTTTTATTCGAATGTATATTCCGGTCAAATTACGAACTTCAATGCTGCCGGACAGGGATTGAATACAGATATCAGAACCTTCATTAATCAAACTGGTGAAGTTGTCTATCAATTGCTGGATCCGATTGTCCAACCTTACAGCGGAACATTACCGGTCGCTGCAGGTGCAAGCCAGAATGAACTTTCAGACCTTGTATTCTATGCGCAATCAATCAAAGAAGGCTTGGATACGGAATTTAAAAGCTTCGAAAACTTCGTAGCAAAGGCGGAAATGGTTCAATTGCCATCATGGAGCGACTCATTAAGTGGAAGTCCCGGTCTGATCCAGATTCCACCGAATGCCAGAAGCTTCAGTATCTCAGGTGATGGAAAAGTAAGCTTCATCGATCAGTTCGGACAGCTGAAAGTTGCAGGGCAGGTGATGCTTGCCAAGTTCCCTAATGCTTCCGGTTTGGAGAGAATAGGCGAAAACCTTTTCCAACAGTCCAATAACTCCGGAACGATGGATAAAAACGGAGATGGAATTCAATTGGCTGAAATGTTCCGCCCTGGAGAGGATGGAGCGGCTGCAATCATTTCCGGAACATTGGAAATGTCAAATGTGGACCTTTCGGAAGAATTTACAGAAATGATTACTGCGCAAAGAGGATTCCAGGCTAATACAAGAATCATCACTACATCTGATGAGATTCTGCAAGAGCTTGTCAATCTGAAGCGCTAAAGGAGGATTGGGCCGGGGGAAGCTGAACTGACCCAACTATTATGATTAAACTAACGAAGCTAAGTGGTAAATCCTTTGCTTTAAATGCCTGGCTGATCGAGCAGGTGGAGGAAACCCCAGATACGATGGTTACGCTTAATAATGGCAAGAAATTGATCGTAACAGAAACGATGGAGCAGGTAATTCTACTTTGTAAAGAGTTTTATACCAGCATTCATCAAGAGAAGCGATAGGGGGAAAGAAAATGTTCCGCAACAAATTAGTGAATGCCATGATTATCATTTTATTGATTATTTCCCTTGTTGGTGTAGCTGCTTTGGTTACCGTGAATGTATATTACGCAGACGGTTCAAAGGACGAGGATTCGATCGATGACATTCTTAAGCATTCTTTGGATATTGAAGAAATAACAACAAACCTGCAAAGCGGAGGATATCTTCGCGTTCAGTTCAAGGTCCAGACAGATAGCAAAAAAGCACGGGAAGAGTTGGAAAAAAGAGATTTCCAGGTTCAAAATATTATCATCCATGAGATTTCCAATAAAAAATCTTCAGATTTAGCAGGCAATGAAGGATTGAAAAAGCTTGAAAGCGATATACAGTCCAAACTGAATGAAGTGATGAAGGAAGGGTCTGTGGTTCAGGTCTACACAACGTCCTTTCTGCTTCAAGACTAACATCAAGAGATCCACGTGAAGATAGGAGGTGGTGGGCATGTCTACAGAAGTGATGTCGCAAAGTGAAATAGATGCCCTTTTATCCGCTCTTTCAACGGGTGAAATGAATGCGGATCAATTGAAAAAAGATAATGAAGTAAAGAGAGTCAAAGTGTATGATTTTAAACGTGCCTTAAGATTTTCAAAAGATCAGATTAGAAATCTGACAAGGATCCATGAGAACTTTGCTAGATTACTGACGACTTATTTTTCCGCACAATTAAGAACCTACATACAAATCAGTGTGGCATCCGTAGATCAGTTGCCATACGAAGAATTCATTCGATCCATTCCTAAGATGACAATATTGAATGTCTTTGAAGCCTCTCCCCTCGAGGGTAGGCTGGTGCTGGAGGTAAATCCCAATATTGCCTATGCGATGCTTGACCGTCAGTTGGGGGGGAAAGGAACCAGTTTTAATAAAGTGGACAGCTTGACTGAAATTGAAACAAAGCTAATGACCTCTCTTTTTGAAGGTGCAATAGAAAATTTCGGTGAAGCATGGGAGTCGATTGCTGATATCCAGCCTTTCCTGGCAGACCTGGAAGTGAACCCGCAATTCCTGCAGATGGTTTCCCCGAATGAAACAGTCATCGTTATATCGATGAACATAACGATCGGTGAGATAACAGGTATGATTAATGTGTGCATTCCATTTGTGGTGCTGGAGCCGGTCATCCCGAAATTATCTGCCCATTATTGGATGGAGGATAAGCGTAAAGTTAGGCAGGACCATGAAGTCGAATCTTTACAAAAGGCGATTAAAGCGACCACCTTGACAATTACAGCCGAACTGGGCAGGTCTGAAATAACTTTTTCTGATCTTCTTGATTTAAGTGTTGGTGACGTGTTGCCGTTAGATCAGAAGATTGAACAGCCCATCTTCGTGAATGTCGATAAAAAACCAAGTTTTCTGGCCCAGGTGGGTCAAGTGAAAAAGAATATGGCCATACAAATTATGAAGGAAATCAAGGAGGGATACGAAGATGATGAGTGATGGAATGTTATCACAGGACGAAATTGATGCCTTGCTTCGAGGTTCAGATAACGACAACGAAGAACCCCTCTTTGTTGCACCAAATGTAGAAGATCACTTCTCGACATTAGAACAGGACGCTCTGGGCGAAATCGGAAATATTTCCTTTGGCAGTTCTGCAACAGCCCTATCCACCCTCTTGAATCAGAAGGTGGAAATTACGACACCAAAGGTAAGTCTACTCGAAAAACAGCAATTGGAAGCAGAGTTTCCAGATCCTTATGTTGCTATCAGAGTAAATTATACAGAGGGCTTTACAGGATCCAATATTTTGGTGGTGGAACAGCGGGATGCTGCCATAATCGCTGATTTGATGCTCGGTGGCAGCGGTGAAAATCCATCCCGGGAATTTGACGAGATTCATTTGAGCGCTGTTCAGGAAGCGATGAACCAGATGATGGGGTCCGCAGCAACATCGATGTCAACGGTGTTCTCCAAAAAAATAGATATCTCGCCCCCATCAGTTCTGTTGATTGACTTCAAAGAGGGCGAAGGGAAAGACCAAATGCCGGAAGATAATCTTTTGGTAAAAGTTGCATTTTCCATAAGAATAGGTAAGTTGATTGATTCTTCCATTATGCAGATCCTTCCTTTTCCATTTGCTAAAGAGCTTGTGAAGGAATTATTGAATAAAGACAAAAAAGTGGAAGAACCTGTTGTATCTTCGACTAATTTGTCACCATCACCTGTTCCAAAACAAGAGAATGTGGCATCGATGGAGCACAGAACAGAGGAAACATCGTACGCATATTCCCAACATGCACCGGATAATATCAGTTATCAGCAGCAAGAAAGAAAGGCACAACCGGTTGCAGCAAAGCCGGCACAGACCGTCAATGTCCAGCCTGCAGTTTTCTCAAGCTTCGAAACTACTGCAGTAGCAGAGGCTGAACCCAATAATTTAAGCATGTTAATGGATATTCCACTGCAGGTAACAGTAGAGCTTGGAAGAACGAGGCGCTCGGTCAAGGATATCCTGGAGCTGTCTGCCGGTTCAGTTATAGAACTGGATAAGCTGGCAGGAGAACCTGTTGATATATTAGTGAACAATAAGCTTATCGCACAAGGGGAAGTAGTTGTAATAGATGAAAGCTTTGGTGTGAGAGTGACAGATATAGTAAGTCAAACAGATAGAATCAAAAAGCTTCGTTGATTACTGGGAGGAAAACAAGATGAGCAAACGTATATTAATTGTTGATGATGCAGCATTTATGAGAATGATGATCAAGGATATATTATCTAAAAACGGCTATGAAGTGGTAGCGGAAGCAGCCGATGGCGTGCAGGCTGTCGAGAAGTACAAGGAACATCATCCTGATCTGGTTACCATGGATATTACCATGCCGGAAATGGACGGAATCACTGCCTTGAAAGAAATTAAAGCAATCAATCCAAATGCAAAGGTAATCATGTGTTCTGCGATGGGGCAGCAAGCAATGGTTATCGATGCAATCCAAGCTGGCGCGAAAGACTTTATCGTCAAACCATTCCAAGCGGATCGAGTGATTGAAGCCATCCACAAAACTCTATCCTAGGAGTGTCAACTTTGCTTGCAAACATGAAAAAAATCAGTATAGCGTGCATTCTATTATTCTTTCTTCTGCCCTCTCCATTTACTGCTTCTCAGCAGGGAGAGGGAGGAAGCATGATGGTGGATGAAATGTTCAATCAAAAAAGTGATAAAGAAAAATCAGAAACAACCGAACAGGACCAAATTGACTCATTCAGTGATACAGAAATGGTCAACCAGCAAAGTGTACCAACTGTTACCATTTGGGATTTTGTAAAGATGATTTTTGCACTTATATTTGTTCTTTTCTTAATCTATATTGCTTTACGGTTTATCAATAAGAAAAATAAATGGTTCGATAACGGCCGGTCTGTCGAGAATATCGGGGGAACCAATCTAGGAAACAATAAATCACTGCAGCTCGTCAAGGTGGGCAATAGCATATTAGTAGTCGGAGTCGGGGATTCCATTAATCTATTAAAAGAAATAACGGACGAGAAAGAGGCAGGTCTACTTATTGAGGCATACAAGAATAAATCAGAAACAGCCCCTCTAACTACGGACAAATTCAAAGATTTGATAAAGAAACTTCCAACGAGTAAAAATGCGATCAAAACGAACCAGTTTTCCAGTCTATTAAAAGAACAGATTGGACAACTATCTCAGGAAAGGAAAAAGAAGATCAGTGAGTTGGATGAAAAGGAAGGTCGGGGACGATGACAGATTTAATGGAAGTCTTCAGTGGCAATGACGCCTCAACCGTATCCACTTCTGTTCAGCTTTTACTATTATTGACCGTTTTCTCACTGGCACCAGCAATCCTGATTCTAATGACCAGTTTTACAAGAATCATCATTGTTCTATCCTTTGTCAGGACTTCCTTGGCAACGCAGTCGATGCCGCCAAACCAGGTATTGATTGGGCTATCATTATTTTTAACATTTTTCATTATGGCTCCGACCTTTTCACAAGTGAATGAACAGGCTCTGCAGCCGCTGTTTAATGAGGAAATTACCCTTGATGAGGCATATGAATTGGCAGCTTTGCCAATGAAGGAATTTATGAGTAAGCATACAAGACAGAAAGACCTTGCACTATTTATGGATTATTCAGGAATGGAAAGACCTGAATCCATAGAAGATATACCGCTGACCGTTTTAGTGCCGGCTTTTGCAATCAGTGAATTGAAAACCGCTTTTCAGATAGGATTTATGATATTTATCCCATTTCTTGTGATTGATATGGTAGTGGCGAGTGTTCTGATGTCGATGGGGATGATGATGCTTCCTCCGGTAATGATTTCCCTGCCATTCAAAATATTATTGTTTGTCCTTGTTGATGGCTGGTATATCGTCGTGAAATCACTGCTGCAAACATTTTAAAAGAGGTGTCAAAGTAAATGAGCCCAGAATTCGTAATATCCATGGCAGAACGAGGAGTTTTTACTATTTTGCTGATTTCCGCTCCTCTATTAATACTCGCTTTAGTAGTGGGCTTAGTTGTAAGTATCTTTCAGGCTACCACCCAAATCCAGGAACAGACGCTTGCATTTATTCCGAAAATTGTTGCAGTCCTCGTAGGTCTTATCGTATTCGGCCCATGGATGCTATCCAATATGCTTTCCTATGCGATGGAAATTTTCAATAATATGCACCGATTTGTGAGTTAGAAGGATGCTTGAATCATTGAACTATTTTCCGGCATTTCTGCTGGTTCTGACCAGGGTGACAGCTTTTTTTGTAACACTGCCTCTCTTTTCATATCGGAGTGTTCCTGCAACATTTAAAGTTGGTCTCGGATTTTTTTTCGCACTGGTGATGTCCTTCAGTCTTGAACTTCCTGTCCTTGAAATCGACGGCATGTTTATCATGCTGGTAGTAAAAGAAATGATGGTTGGTCTATTAATCGGACTGGTTGCCTATATGATTTTGACCGCCATTCAGATTGCTGGAGGTTTAATAGATTTTCAGATGGGCTTTGCAATTGCGAATGTCATCGATCCCCAGACCGGTGTACAAAGTCCGATCATCGGGCAATTTTTCTATATGTTTGCGATGCTGCTGCTATTGTCTGTAAATGGTCATCATTTGATGCTTGATGGTATTTTCTATAGCTACGAACTCATTTCCATCACTCAAAGCTGGCTTCCACTTGGTGACGAGCTTGTACTGGAATACGTATTGAAAGCGGTCAACATGATGTTTGTCATTGCGCTGCAACTGGCATTCCCAATTGTCGCTATCCTTTTTTTGGTGGATGTTGCGCTGGGAATAGTTGCACGTACAGTTCCACAGCTAAATATATTTGTTGTAGGTCTTCCTTTGAAGATTGGGGTAAGCTTTATTGCCATTATCTTCTCCCTGACCATCCTGTTTACATTGTTTTATCAATTGTTCGAATTAATGCTTCACACCATGAGAGGGTTAATGGAATTGCTTGGAGGTTTATAGATGGCAATATTGTTGAAACTGGACCTGCAGTTTTTTTCTGGAGAGAAAACGGAAAAGGCGACGCCTAAAAAACGTCAGGACACGAGAAAGAAGGGGCAGGTTGCGAAAAGTGCCGACGTCAATACGGCATTTGTTCTGATTGCTGTATTTCTTTGTCTTTCGTTTATAGGACCTTGGCTGAAATCGGAAATTCTCACACTGTTTGTTCAAGCGTTTCAGGTGTATATGCTTGAAGAAGTCACAGTGGATCAGGTTCATCTGATATTTATGGATATACTGATGCAGCTCATCATCCTTGTTGGACCGATCATGCTGGCTGCCATGGTTGGAGCGGTCATTGCGAATTTCGTTCAGGTAGGTGCATTGTTTTCCACTGAAGCGATCCATATGAAACTGAATAAGCTGGATCCCATTCAGGGTTTTAAGCGCATCTATTCCGTAAGGGCTATCGTTGAATTGATTAAATCGATGTTGAAGATTCTTTTTGTGGGCATTATCACTTTTTCGCTTCTCTGGTTCAGCCTTGAGGAAATATTGATGCTATCCCAGATGAACATTCATGAAGCATTGGGATTTATCGGAAGCTTAACGGTTCGAATGGGGCTTATTGCCGGTGCAGGACTCTTGTTTCTATCAGTCTTTGATTATCTTTATCAGAAATATGACTATGAAAAGAATATCAGAATGTCCAAGAATGATATTAAAGATGAATACAAAAAGTCTGAGGGCGACCCCCTGATTAAATCAAAAATCAAGCAAAAGCAAAGGGAGATGGCCATGCAGCGTATGATGCAGGATATTCCCCAGGCGGATGTCATCATCACCAATCCGACTCATTATGCCATCGCTCTCAAATATGATGAGAATAAAAGGGATGCTCCTTATGTATTGGCCAAAGGTGTAGATTTTGTTGCTTTAAAGATAAGGGAAGTGGCCAAAGAGCATAACATTACCACAGTGGAAAATAAACCACTTGCAAGAGCCATTTACAGTCAGTCCGAAATCGGCGATGCTATTCCCGAAGAGTATTTCCAGGCAGTAGCGGAAATATTGGCTTATGTATACCGATTAAAGAACCTTGTTAAATGATGGTTTGACCTAAAGGAGAGATTATTATGTCAGCTAGAGATCTAAGCGTATTACTTAGCGTTATCCTGATTATTGCCATGTTAATTATTCCATTTCCTTCCTGGATGCTAAGTATTCTAATCATTATCAATATCTCCCTTGCATTGATCGTATTATTGACTACCATGAACATTCAGGAACCTTTGCAATTCTCCATCTTTCCATCGTTGCTCTTATTATTGACGCTGTATCGATTGGCGCTAAATGTTTCTACTACAAGGTCCATTCTCAGTGAAGGAGATGCGGGTACTGTAGTAGATACGTTTGGGACATTTGTAGTTGGAGGCAATGTTGTTGTAGGACTTGTTGTGTTTCTGATTTTAGTAGTTATCCAGTTTGTTGTTATTACAAAAGGTTCAGAACGCGTATCGGAAGTCGCGGCACGATTCACCTTGGATGCGATGCCAGGTAAACAGATGAGTATCGATGCGGACCTCAATGCCGGACTGATTTCCGAGCATACGGCTAAAGCGCGGCGTGAAAAGATCGCAAAGGAAGCGGACTTCTATGGTGCGATGGATGGTGCGAGTAAATTCGTAAAAGGGGATGCCATTGCCGGTATCATCATTGTATTCATTAATATGCTTTTCGGAATTGTGATAGGGATGACACAGCTTGGTCTTTCTTTCGGAGAATCTGCCCAGAAGTTTACGCTACTCACGGTAGGTGACGGGATTGTTTCCCAGATACCTGCACTTTTAATTGCAACAGCGACTGGTATCGTTGTGACAAGAGCTGCCTCGGAAGGTAACCTTGGGGCAGATATTACGGCCCAGCTATTCGCCTATCCGCAGATGCTCTATGTTGCAGGAGGAACGATTCTGCTTCTTGGAATCTTTACGCCAATAGGACCGTTATTGACAGCACCTATCGCTCTTTTGCTGATTGTTGGCGGGTATTTCATCCACCAATCCCAGAAAAAAGAGGAAATGGTGGTCGTGGAAACGGAGGAAGAAGTTGTTACAGACGAATTGCGAAGTCCGGAAAGTGTGGTCAACCTTCTCTCTGTTGACCCGATAGATTTTGAATTCGGGTATGGATTGATTCCATTGGCAGATTCGAAGCAGGGTGGAGACTTATTGGACCGCATTGTCATGATTCGGAGACAGTTGGCGTTGGAGCTTGGAATCGTCATTCCGGTTGTCAGGATACGTGATAATATTCAACTGCATCCGAATGAATATCGCCTGAAAATCAAAGGCAATGAAGTGGCAAGAGGCGAACTGCTCCTTGATCACTATTTGGCAATGAGTCCTGGAATGGAGGATGATAGTATTGAAGGAATAGATACGATCGAGCCATCCTTCGGTCTTGCCGCTAAATGGATCAGTGAGGAAAAGAAGGATGAGGCGGAAATGTACGGCTATACAGTCGTCGATCCCCCATCTGTCGTTTCCACTCATATCACAGAGAAGATAAAACAGCATGCACATGAACTATTGGGCCGACAGGAAACGAAGCAGCTTGTCGATCATCTAAGAGAAACGTCACCTATTCTAATAGAAGAAGTTACACCTTCTCCATTGACCATAGGGGATGTTCAAAAAGTTCTCTCAAAGCTATTGAAGGAAAATGTGTCGATAAGAAATCTTCCGGTCATTTTCGAAACGCTTGCAGACTATGGGAAAATGTCTGCAGATACGGAGCTGCTTACTGAATATGTAAGACAGGCTTTAAGCAAGCAGATCACCAACCAATATTCTATCGGAAACGAGTCCTTCAAGGTTGTAACCTTGGCAGGTCGGGTGGAGAAGCTGATAGCTGACCATATTCAGCAGACGGACCACGGCAATTTCCTTAGCCTGGATCCGAACATATCGGTCGAAATAGTCCAGAGAGTCGGAGAGCAAATGGAGCAATTCTCAGTTTACGAACAGACTCCGATCCTCCTTTGTTCTCCGGCTGTAAGGATGTACGTGAAACAATTACTGGAGCGGTATCTTCCACAAATACCTGTTCTGTCCTATAACGAACTGGAAGCCAGTGTAGAAGTACAAAGCATAGGGGTGGTGAATGTGGAAGGATGAAAGTAAAAAAATACAAAGCCTCCTCCATGCAGGAAGCTATGAGTCAAGTTCGGGCTGAGCTTGGGGATGAGGCAGTCATTTTAAATTCAAAAGCGGTAAAAACAACCAGTTTTTTTGGACTAGTTACAAAAAAAGGTGTGGAAGTCATAGCTGCAGTGGATGAGGAACCAATCAAACAGAAAAACAAAAACTATCCTGTCCTGGAAATAGAACCGGTCAAGGAACCTGACGTTGTCCGAAATGAGCAATTCTCAATCGATTTTTCGAGTCAGAGAGAGCTTCTTGATAATATTCAAGAGATGAAACGGATGATGAAAGGGTTAAAAAGTCCATATAGCCGTGATTCAGAATTACCCGATTACTTTTTCGAAATCGAAGAATCCTTGCAGAAAACGGAACTTCCCACCGAACTCGCACAAGCAGCTTCAGAGCATCTTTATCAAGAGTGGCAGAAGAGTAAAAATATGTCCAAAAGACAGATGACAGAGACTCTAAAGGGTTATTTTCTTCAATTAATAGAGCAGGTTGATTTTGAGCGGAATATTTATAAGAAGAAGTATGTAAGCCTTGTCGGCCCAACAGGCGTCGGTAAAACCACGACATTGGCGAAAATGGCAGCGAGTGTGGTACTGAAGCATGGCAAGAGCGTTGGTTTTATAACGACTGATACCTACAGGATTGCTGCTATTGAACAATTGAAAACCTATGCAAGCATTTTGGAAGCGCCAATTGAGGTTTGTTATAATGCCGAAGATTTTCAGGAGGCAAAAGGGAGGCTTTCTCATCTGGATATTGTGTTTATCGATACGGCAGGGAGGAACTTTCTGAATGAAGAGTTTGTCAGGGATCTGCAAGCGGTCATTGATTTCAAAGAGGAAATGGATACGTTTCTGGTTTTATCCCTCACTTCGAAAATAAATGATATGAAAAAGATAACAGATCAGTTTTGGAAAGTCGGCATTCAACAATTCATATTCACGAAAAAAGATGAAACGGCTTCCTCAAGCTCGATGTATGCCATGATACAACAATACGATATTGGTGCAGCTTTTATCACAAATGGACAAAGTGTGCCGGAAGACCTGCAGGTGGCACATAAGGACCTGGTCGTCACAGAATTGCTTGAGGAATTGAAGCAATGAATGATCAGGCAAGACTACTAAGAGAGCAGATTGAAAGACATCGTGAATCATCAGGACATGAAGGCCGGCCTCACAAGGAAGCAAAGAGCCTTGCCATCATAAGCGGAAAAGGCGGAGTAGGAAAATCCAATTTTTCGTTGAACTTTTCGATAGCCCTCCAGCAAAAAGGGAATAAAGTACTCTTGTTCGACTTGGATATCGGGATGGCAAATATAGATATTCTAATGGGCACAACTCAAGGTTACAGCATAGTACATCTTTTTGAAGAAGGACGCACACTGGATCAGATTATACAGCGCGGACCGGAAAATCTCTCCTATATAGCTGGAGGATCGGGATTAACAGAAATTTTCAAAATGGATGAGCAAAAAAGGAGATATTTTTTAAGCCAGTTGGAAGAAGCTTCGTCCCATTACGATTACATTATCTTTGATATGGGAGCTGGGATCACGGATGAAACTCTGCAACTCCTTTTATCGGTCGAGGAGATCTTCCTACTGACGACGTGTGAACCTACGTCTTTGACAGATGCCTATTCCGCTCTAAAATATATCAATATCCATGAGGAATCCATTCCATTTAAATTGCTGTTGAATAAAGTTCCGGATTTCCAAGTCGCTGCCAAGACAGCTGAACGGCTTCAGGCAGTGGCCAAGCAATTTCTGAAAAAAGACCTTCCATATCTTGGCTCCATCCCGGATGATAGATATGTGTTGCATGCTGTAATGGAACAGACCCCATTTGTACTGAAGTATCCTAAATGCCAGGCATCAAGGGCAGTAGCCAACATAGCTTCCTATTACTTGGAGGATAAGAAAAAGTCCTCTACATCAACCAATCAAAAACCATCCTTTGTCGCAAAGCTACTTCGTCTTTTTTCCTAAAGACTGAATGGTTGCGGTAATAGCTTTCGAAAGAGGGGCAGTCATACAAAAATGAAAAAAATAAAAGTATTGGTGACAGACGATTCAATTTTTATGCGGAAGCTGATTTCAGATCTTCTTCAAGATCACCCCGATATTGAAGTGATTGCTACTGCGCGTAATGGGGCCGAGGCAATCGAAAAGGTGAAGGAACTGTCACCGGATGTTGTCACATTGGATGTGGAAATGCCTGTTATGGACGGCTTAGAAGCATTGAAGCAAATGATGGCCCAATCAACTGTACCTGTTATCATGCTTTCAAGTACAACCTCGTCGGGATCCTTGAATACCATTCTGGCGATTGAAAACGGGGCAGTAGACTTTGTTGCAAAACCATCCGGAGCAATATCCTTGGATATATATAAGGTAAAAGAGGAATTGATCGAGAAAATTCTGCTTGCTGCATCTTCCAATATCCTATCTTTACGAAAAAGAGAGAGGAAAAAACCCCAGCCAACAAAAGCCTTGTGTAGTAAAATAGACCTAGATTCAGAGGAAAGAAAATGGAACAGATCTATTATCTGTATAGGGACGTCGACCGGAGGACCAAGAGCACTTCAAACATTGCTTACCTCGCTGCCGAACTCCTTGAATACACCTGTATTTATTGTTCAGCACATGCCAAAGCAATTTACAAAATCATTGGCAGAGCGGCTCAATTCCCTTTGCAGTTTTCCTGTTACAGAAGGGGCACATAGTGAAAAAGTGAAAAACGGTACCGTTTATATTGCGCCTGGCGGGTTTCATATGGAAGTGGAGGAGTTAGGAGACGAGCTATATATCTCCTTGAATGAAGATTCTCCTTTAAAAGGTCATCGTCCAGCCGTTGATAACCTCTTTGCTTCCTTGAGTAAATTAAAGAAAACCAGGAAAATTGCCGTAGTCCTTACAGGAATGGGTACGGATGGGGCTGCCGGGATAAGGAAGCTAAAAGAAAGTGGACACACAGTTGCAATAGCCGAGTCAGAACAGACTTCCATTGTGTATGGCATGCCGAATGCAGCCGTTCAGACAGGCCTTGTAGATCGCATCGAAAATCTTGAAGATATTGCTGACGTTATTCAGCAATATACATTGTGATAGGGGTGTTTCAACATGGAATTAAGCCAATATTTAGATATTTTCCTTGAAGAAAGCAAGGAACATTTAGAAACAATCAATAACCAGCTTGTTGAATTGGAACGTAATCCTCAGAATATCGAAATTGTCAATGAAATCTTCCGTTCCGCACATACACTTAAAGGAATGTCTGCCACGATGGGCTATGAAGACCTTGCGAGTCTGACTCATCAAATGGAAAATGTGCTGGATATGATTCGAAATCATAAATTATCTGTTTCGTCCAATCTGTTGGATGTCATTTTCCGCTCGGTAGAGTATCTAGAGGCAATGGTATTTTCCATTGCAGATGGTGGAGATGGGAAAAAAGATGTTTCCGATGTAGTCGCGCTGCTGGTGAAAATTGAAAAAGGCGAGACGTTCGTGGACGAGTCAATAAAGACGAGTGGAGATGTGGAGGAGCATTCCTATGACTCCTATGAACTGACGATTCTCCAACAATCCGAAGAACAAGGGTTTTTGCCTTTGGAGGTCAAGGTTACTCTCCGCAAAGACTGTCTTTTAAAAGCAGCTAGAGTATTTATGGTGTTTGAAGTGGTGGAGCAGATAGGGGAAGTAATCAAATCAAACCCACCTGTTGACCAGCTTGAAGAAGAGAACTTCAACGATTCGTTTGTTATTACAATGGTAACAAAAGAGGACAAACAGGATGTCAAAGAAAGAATCATGAAGGTTTCAGAAGTGGAAAAGGTAGAAACTACCGTTATACATACAAAAAATCTTTCTGTGCAGGAAACAAACGACGTGCAAGTTGAACCTGAAAATGAAGGGCTTGTGCTACCTGTCATAGAGGCAGCAGCAACGTTGGAGCCTTCAATGAAGGCTGCAGAGCCGGTAGTTGCTATAAAAGCAGGACAAACAAACAAAACGATCCGAGTAAGTATCGATAGGCTGGATGGGCTGATGAATCTGTTTGAAGAGCTTGTGATCGATAGAGGAAGGCTGGAGCAGATTTCAAAGGAATTGAATGAGACTGAATTGATTGAAACTGTAGAAAGAATGTCCAGAATATCGAATGATCTGCAGAACATCATCTTGAATATGCGTATGGTCCCTATTGAAACCGTCTTTAACCGTTTTCCTCGTATGGTCCGACAGCTTGCAAGAGATCTTGGGAAAAAGGTGGAAATAGAAATCATTGGTGCTGAAACCGAATTGGATCGTACCGTTATGGATGAGATCGGCGATCCGCTTGTTCATCTTCTGCGCAATGCAATCGACCATGGCATTGAGCTGCCTGATCAAAGAAGCGCGGCTGGGAAGGATGAAGAAGGTAAAATCACATTAAAAGCCTTTCATAGCGGGAACCATGTTTTCATTGAAATCGTCGATAATGGCGGTGGAATTTCAAGGGAGAAGGTCCTTAAGAAAGCGATTAGCCGGGGTATCGTATCCTCTCAGCTTGCCGATAGTCTAACAGACCAGGAAGTTTTTCAGCTTATATTATCCTCTGGATTCTCGACTGCTGAAGTGATCTCGGACATCTCTGGCCGTGGTGTTGGATTGGATGTAGTAAAAAACACAATAGAATCCCTAGGTGGAAATATCACGATAGATTCCGTGGAAGGAAAAGGAACAACCTTCTCCATCCAACTGCCATTGACCTTGTCTATCATATCCGTACTACTTACAGAAATAGAAAAAGAGAAATACGCAATTCCTTTATCGTCAATCATAGAGACGGCAATTATCAAGAAAGAGGAAATCCTGACCGCACATGGGCAGGAAGTAATTGACTTCCGAGGGAAAATTGTACCGGTCGTACACCTTGAAAAGGTATTTCATGTCGAGAAAACCCGGGATAATAAAGCGGATCTTTATTCCATTGTCCTGGTGAAAAAAGGGGATAAGATGGCAGCGCTTGTCGTGGACTCCTTCATTGGACAGCAGGAGGTTGTATTAAAGGCACTTGGCCAATACCTAAGTTCAACATATGCCATAAGCGGGGCGACTATACTCGGAGATGGACAGGTTGCGCTGATTGTAGACTGCAACGCTCTTATAAAATAGATACGTTGCTATTCGTAGCCCGTGATTTCAGGAATGACTGGAGGAAAAGGAATGCAGACAACTGCTCAAAAATTAAAGCTCATTATTTTTGAACTGAATACGGAGGAATATTCCATACAGGTTCAGCAGGTCCGCTCTATCGAGAAATTATTGCCAATTACAAGAGTTCCCAATGTACCTGCACATATTAAGGGAGTCATTAATCTAAGGGGTGTAATCACACCAATTGTCGATCTGCGTACAAGATTTGATTTGCCTGAAAAGCCCTATGATGAAAGAACAAGAATCATCATTACAGTTGTCGGTGATCTTGAAGTAGGATTTATCGTGGATGCTGCAAACGATGTTCTGGATATCTCCGAAGAGTCAATCGAACCGGCGCCGGAAGTAGTGGGAAGCGTTGAAACAAAATATGTCCAGGGTGTCGTGAAGATTGATAAACGACTGTTCGTTCTCTTGGATCTTCATGAAGTCCTGCAATTGGAAACACTACATGATTGAAGGTTGATAGAATGAACAATCGGGATAAACAATTAGAATTGGACTTATTGAAGGAGCTTGGCAATATAGGCGCTGGCAATGCTGCCACCGCTTTGTCGCAGCTCTTGAATAAAGATATATATATGAACGTTCCAAGGGCAAAGATTGTCAGCTTCAATGAAATGATGGAGCTTGCAGGCGGCCCTGAAAGACCTGTTGCAGCCGTGTTTTTAACAATGGAAGGGGAGCTTTCCGGCAGCTTGTTCTTCGTCCTTTCCTTGGAAGATGCTACAAAGCTGATACAGCAGCTATTAGAGGACGAAAGTCTGAACAAAGAAAGCTTGCCGCAACATGAGATGGCCTTGTCTGCATTGCAGGAATTGGGCAATATTGTCTCCGCTCATTATTTGACGGCATTATCGGAAGCAATCGGACTAATTGTGACACCTTCTGTACCACAGGTTTCATTGGATATGGTAGGGGCTATTGTAATGGCAGGTCTGCTGGAAATTTCACATGTGAGTGACCATGCGATATTCATTGATACGGAACTATCGCAAACCTCAGACGAGACGGCCGAGAAAGTGAAGGGTCATTTCTTCCTTATTCCTTTTCCGGATTCATTCGAAAAAATTTTGATGGAATTGGGAGCGAAGTAAATGCTGGGCTTACAAAATGTCGTCAAAGTTGGTATTGCAGAGATGAATATAGTTCAAGTTCCACAGTTCATACGCACATCCGGTCTTGGATCATGTGTCGGGGTCGTTCTTTATGATGCGACATCAAAGATTGCAGGGATGGTACATGTGATGCTTCCCAATTCCAGCCTTGCGAGGACAACAGATTTTAACCCTTGCAAATATGCAGATACAGGAGTGGATCATCTACTCCATATGTTAATCAGAAGTGGCGCCAGCCTCCCGAAATTGAAAGCCAAAATGGCTGGAGGAGCTCAGATGTTCCAATTCTCCAGTTCTAGCAGTGAAATGATGAGAATCGGCCCCAGAAATGTCGAGGCTGTCAGGGAAAGACTTGAATTTCACCAAATAAAGGTAGTAGGCGAGGATTGCGGGGGTAACAGCGGCAGAACCATTGAATTCAATCCGGAATCAGGAAAACTGATGATAAAGACAGTCAATAAAGGAATCACTTATATTTAATGTAATAGGTCTTAACGGCAATAAAGGGGGGGAAGCCATGAGTACAATATCATCTAGCAAGGAATCAAGCTACTGGAATCTTTGGAAAACAAAAAAAGATCAGGATGCAGGCGATTATCTAGTGAAGAAATATATGCCACTTGTCCATTATCATGTTCAGCGTATCGCAACAGGCCTACCCAAAAATGTAAAAAGAGAAGAACTAAAAAGCTTGGCATTGGTCGGGTTATTTGATGCTATAGAAAAATTCGACCCCAGCAGGGACTTGAAGTTTGACACCTATGCCTCTTTCCGGATTCGCGGCTCCATCATTGACGGATTAAGAAAAGAAGATTGGCTTCCAAGAAGTCTACGCGAAAAGTCCAAACGGATTGAAGCGGCAATCGAAAGGTTGGAGCAGTCGCTCATGCGGAATGCCACCCTTCAGGAACTGGCGGAGGAGCTTTGCATGCCTGAGGAGGAAGTAGCCGCTATTACTCATGAGGTGTTTTTTTCCAACGTTCTATCCATTGATGATATGCCGAAGGAACAGGATGATTCCTCCCATCAAACCTTTGCTCTGAAAGATGAATCAATCATTTCCCCTGAACAGGAATTGTTGAAATCCGAAGCGATCCAGCAGCTGATGGACCAGATTGAAAAACTGAATGACAATGAAAAGCTGGTCATTAGTCTATTCTATAAAGAGGAACTGACCTTGACGGAGATTGGTCAGGTACTCAGCCTTACTACCTCCCGGATTTCACAGATACATTCCAAAGCAATCTTTAAATTGCGCAAAGAACTGTCTGCTATGATTTGATGTAATAGACCATAAAAACTCCCCTGTTGGTTTTCGCTGCAGGGGGGCGTTCAAAATCAATTTTGTTCATAATTCAAGGCTATTTTCGTAAGATTGTTGCTTTAAGCATAGGGAGCTGGACTAAAGATTAAATGTGAACAATAAACACCCTGTTGGTCTCCGTTCCAGGCGGCAGCGATCGCGGGCGGCCTCGGGATCCTCCTCGGGGGTCTCCCTTGACACGCTGCTCCCGCAGGAGTCTCACGCCTTGCACTCCAACCAACAAGGGTGAGTAATAGAATAAAATTTGCCTTTCTAAAGTTTGACAAATTGGCCTTTGTCTCTTATTTTCATTTCAGTGGAGCAAATAATGTTAAAAAACTGAGTTGATTGTAGCGGAGGACACTTGACTCCAGCGGGAGAATAGAGGGTATGGGAGACCCCACTGGCGAAGCCGAGGAGGCTCCCATCCGTCCCCGGCGAATCTTGTGTCCGCAGCGGAAATCAACGGCTACATTTGAAGTGGCCATTTTATCAAACTAGTAGCAATGAATGTGATAACAGCCTAATATGAATTAAAAAGTGCAAAATCCCAAAGCCGGTTGTGTTCATTCAATAACGCAATCGGCTCCATCTTTGATATGAAGTGAAAGGAGCGTGTTGCTTTTGACAAACCTATTCTTGGTGATTAATTTTGCCATAAGCTTATTGGCTATTTTTCTTGTTATCATCCTATATATTAAATTTTCTAATGTACAGCAGCTGGAACAGGATTATCATAAGCTGCTGAAAGAGGCGGAAGAAACGATAGGTTCCTATGTTTACGAACTGAAGGAAGAGAACGAAGCTTTTCTAGCGAAGCTCCCTGAACGTAATAAAGTGGTGAAAGAGCAGTCAGGGAATTCGACAGAACGTTTAATTGACGAAAAGGAGCCTGAAATCACCCAGGATGATATCAATGCCTTGCTTGGGGGAAGGGTACCGTCAGACTCAAAAGGCAAGAATGAAAAGAAAATAGCTTTTGAAGAATTAAGCACCTATGAACAAGTGGCGATCCTTCTTGAAGAAGGCCATTCCATGGAGGAAATTGCAAAGAAATTGGATAAAGGTAAGACGGAAATAGAACTTTTGTGGAAAATTCGACAGTGATAAGCAATTACGACTTGATTGTAAAATGTGATTGTGATATATTTATTTTCGGTGTTATAAATTCACACGTTTACCGATTCGAGCATTGGTGCTGACCTGTTCAGTTTTGCTTGGAAATGAAGTGGACGGAGGAAAAAAAACCATTAGGAGGAATATAACATGTCAGTAATCTCTATGAAACAATTACTAGAAGCTGGTGTACACTTCGGACACCAAACTCGCCGTTGGAACCCGAAAATGAAGAAATTCATCTTCACTGAGCGTAACGGCATCTACATCATCGACCTTCAAAAGACAGTTAAAAAGGTTGAAGAAGCATACAACTTCGTGAAGGAACTTGCTGGTAACGGCGGAACAGTATTATTCGTTGGTACTAAAAAGCAAGCTCAGGATTCTGTGAAAGAAGAAGCAGAACGTTCCGGAATGTACTACGTTAACCAACGTTGGTTAGGTGGAACTTTAACTAACTTTGAAACAATCCAAAAGCGTATTTCTCGTCTAAAAGCGATTGAAAAAATGCAAGAAGATGGAACTTTCGAAGTTCTTCCAAAGAAAGAAGTTGTAATGTTAAAGAAAGAGCTAGAGCGTCTTGAAAAATTCTTAGGCGGAATTAAAGACATGAAGGGCCTTCCTGATGCATTATTCATCATTGACCCACGCAAAGAGCGTATCGCTGTTGCAGAAGCAAGAAAATTGAACATCCCTATCGTTGGTATCGTAGACACTAACTGTGATCCGGACGAAATCGATGTTGTAATCCCTGCAAACGACGATGCAATCCGTGCTGTAAAACTTTTAACTGGTAAAATGGCAGATGCTATCCTTGAAGCGAAACAAGGCGAAGAGACTGCTACAACTACTGCATAATTTGATTTAAGAAAAAGGTGATAAGAGGGGAAAGCCTTTTATCACTTTTTTTTGGAAAATATCCAGATGGCAGAGTGGACCAACTTTTCCCCACTCCATCAGATTTACATACACTAAGGAGGAATATTACTATGGCTGTAACTGCTCAAATGGTAAAAGAATTACGTGAAAAAACTGGCGCTGGCATGATGGACTGCAAAAAAGCGTTAACTGAAACAAACGGTGACATGGAGAAAGCAATCGATTTCCTGCGTGAAAAAGGTATTGCGAAAGCTGCTAAAAAGACTGACCGTATCGCTGCTGAAGGGTTGACTGCTATCGTAACTAAAGGAAACGAAGCGGTAATCCTTGAAGTGAACTCTGAAACGGATTTCGTAGCGAAAAACGAAGGATTCAAAACGCTTGTTAACGAATTGGGTGAATTCCTGATCACAAACAAACCTGAATCTGTAGAAGCTGCACTTGAAATGAAAATGGACAATGGTGTTGCAGTATCTGAACACATCAACACTGCTATTTCTAAAATCGGTGAGAAGTTGACTCTTCGCCGCTACACTATCGTAACTAAAACAGACGCTGACGCGTTTGGTGCATACCTTCACATGGGTGGACGCATCGGTGTATTGACTCTTCTTGAAGGTACTACTGATGAAGCTGCTGCGAAAGACGTTGCTATGCACATCGCTGCAATCAACCCTAAATACGTTTCCCGTGACGAAGTTTCTGCTGAAGAAGCTGATCGTGAGCGTAAAGTTCTTACCGAGCAAGCATTAAACGAGGGCAAGCCTGAGAACATTGTAGCTAAAATGGTAGAAGGTCGCCTTGGAAAATACTTCGAGGACATCTGCCTTTTAGACCAGTCTTTCGTTAAAAACCCTGACATGAAAGTTCGTCAATTCGTTGAAAGCAAAGGCGGAGCTGTAAAATCATTCATCCGCTACGAAGTTGGAGAAGGTATCGAAAAACGTCAAGATAACTTCGCTGAAGAAGTAATGAGCCAAGTTAAAAAATAAGAGTTGAACTCTGTATAGTAGGGGAGCACACTTTGTGTTCCCTTTTTTAAAAACAATATTATCTATTTATATAGGTAGGTAGAATAGAAATACATGTATTCCTGGAGGTTATTATGGCTCAAGCAAAATATCGTCGTGTCGTATTGAAATTAAGTGGGGAAGCTTTAGCAGGCGACCAGGGCTTCGGTATCAATCCATCCGTTATAAAATCTGTATCCCTTCAAGTAAAGGAACTGGCTGATTTGGGTGTGGAAGTGGCTGTCGTAGTTGGCGGCGGAAACATCTGGAGAGGCAAGATAGGCAGTGAAATGGGAATGGATCGTGCTTCCGCTGATTATATGGGGATGTTAGCTACTGTCATGAACTCATTAGCACTACAAGACAGCCTGGAAAACGCAGGGGTGGAAACCCGTGTTCAAACTTCGATCGAAATGAGACAAGTTGCAGAACCATACATAAGAAGGAAAGCAATACGTCATCTTGAAAAGAAACGTGTTGTCATTTTCGCTGCAGGTACCGGTAACCCGTACTTCTCCACTGATACAACAGCTGCATTGCGTGCTGCTGAAATTGAGGCGGAAGTAATCCTGATGGCAAAAAACAATGTGGATGGCGTATATAGTGCAGATCCGACCATCGATAGTACTGCAACAAAATATGAAACACTTTCCTATCTTGATGTATTACGCGAAGGACTTGCTGTAATGGATTCCACAGCTTCTTCTTTATGTATGGATAATGATATACCAATCATTGTTTTCTCTGTCATGGAAGAAGGAAACATCAAACGTGTAGTTTTAGGTGAAAATATCGGAACAATTGTAAGGGGGAAATAACCATGGCCAAACAAGTCATTACACAAACAAAAGAAAGAATGGAAAAAGCGATTCAGTCTTATTCCAGAGAATTGGCATCCATCCGTGCAGGACGTGCTTCTGCGGCAATTCTCGATAAAGTGACTGTCGATTATTATGGCGCTCCGACTCCTGTAAACCAGCTTGCATCCATTAACGTGCCGGAAGCAAGACTATTAGTGGTACAGCCTTACGACAAATCTTCTTTAGGGGATATCGAAAAAGCGATCATCAAGGCGGATTTAGGACTGAATCCTTCCAATGACGGAACCGTTATCCGTATTTCCATCCCTGCATTAACTGAAGAAAGACGTAAAGAGCTTGTTAAAACTGTGAAGAAATCTTCTGAGGAAGCAAAAGTTGCGATCCGTAACATTCGTCGCGACGGCAATGATGATTTAAAAAAGCTTGAAAAGAACGGCGAGATCACAGAAGATGAATTGCGTGGTTATACAGATGACATCCAAAAGCAAACAGACAGCTATATTGTGAAGGTGGATTCTGTTACAAAAGAAAAAGAAAAAGAAATCATGGAAGTCTAAGCGATTTACATGTAAAATAGAAAGATGGAAAGACCCTCTAATGTTTACAGGGGGTTTTTTTGTTAATACTGTTACTATAAATGGAGAACCTTTGTTGGCGAGTCTGTTTATTTTTAATGGAGGATTTTTATGCTGAAAAAAATACAAGAGTGGAGAGGCAAAGAAACCTCTAAATCCTCTTTTTCCAAAGAGGAACTAATGCAGCACCAAATCCCGGAACACATCGCTGTCATTATGGATGGAAATGGGAGATGGGCGAAAAAACGCGCCCTACCACGAGTGGCAGGGCATCATGAAGGAATGAAAACGGTAAGAAAGATTACAAAGTCCGCTAATAGCCTTGGTGTCAAGGTGCTGACGATGTATGCTTTTTCAACTGAAAATTGGAAACGCCCAAAATTGGAAGTGGATTTCTTGATGAAGCTCCCTGAAGAGTTTCTTGGCACATTTCTACCTGAATTGATGGAGGAAAATGTACAAGTCCGATTGATGGGAAACAAATCAGACCTCCCGGCACACACGCTCAGGGCTGTTGAAAATGCAATGGAAAAGACAAAGGATAATACCGGTCTAATTTTAAATTTCGCCTTGAATTACGGGGGCAGAGATGAAATTTTACGTGCGGTAAAAAATGCAACAACAGATATTCAAGACAACAAATTAACGATGGAACAATTATCAGAAGAGGTTTTTTCTACGTACCTTTTCAGCAATCAACTACCAGATCCAGATCTTCTAATTCGTACAAGCGGTGAGATTAGATTAAGTAACTTCATGCTATGGCAGCTTGCCTACGCCGAATTCTATTTTACTGATGTACTATGGCCAGATTTTGATGAAAATCATCTCTTTGAGGCGATTAGTAGCTATCAACAGCGCGGCAGAAGATTTGGTGGTATATAAAAAGGTGTTGGACATACAATGAAACAACGGATTATTACAGCTGTCATCGCTGCCGCGGTGTTCTTGCCAATCGTGATTTATGGAAATCTACCATTTGTACTCTTTATTTATTTATTAGCTACCATAGGATTATACGAAGCACTTAGAATGAAGAATATCTCCATTACAAGTGTTCCAGGCGTGTTATCCCTGCTGTTGATGTGGGTGCTTCTTATCCCAGGAGGATGGATGCCGACTGAACCCCTGTTTACGAAAGTGGAATTCCTGGTAATGGGTGTCTTGCTGCTATTAACCTATACGGTCATTAGTAAAAATAGATTCAATTTTGATGATGTAGGGTTTGCATTGCTCTCTATTATCTATGTTGGTATGGGCTTCTTCTATTTTATCGAAATTCGTGACATCTCCTTGGCCTATGTGTTTTTTGCTCTGGTTGTAATTTGGGCAACCGATTCCGGAGCGTATTTTATTGGCAAGGCGATGGGAAAAACAAAATTGTGGCCGGAAATCAGTCCGAATAAAACAGTGGAAGGATCATTGGGCGGAGTGGTTTGTGCAATTTTAGTTGCAATCATTTTCCAGTTTACAGTAGGGTTTGAACATGGGCTTATCATTACCATCATAATAGCGAGTATTCTATCGGCAGTGGGACAAATGGGCGACCTGGTCGAGTCCGCACTGAAAAGACATTATGCGATTAAGGATTCCGGTAATCTCCTCCCTGGACATGGTGGGATTTTAGATCGTTTTGATAGCCTGCTGTTTGTTTTGCCACTATTGCATTTTATACATAAATTTATATCCTAAGCGCTCGTATAGTGGTGGATGAAGGAGTGAAAGCTTGTGAAGCAGATATGCCTATTAGGTGCTTCTGGTTCGATAGGGGTACAAACTTTAGATGTGATAAAGCAGCATCCGGATCTATTTCAACTAGTCGCCTTTAGTGTCGGGAGCAATGTTTCGGCAGCAGTCGAGATAATCAAGGATTTTTCACCTAAAGCTGTTTCAGTGAAAACTAAAGAGGACTGTGATACATTGAAAAGGCAGTTTCCGGCAAGTAAAATCCGCTTTTCCTATGGGGAAGATGGGTTAGTGGATATTGCCACCCATGAAGAGGCAGAGATTGTCGTGAATGCAGTGATGGGAAGTGTTGGACTAGTTCCGACGCTGCATGCCATTGAGTGCAAAAAAACAATTGCACTTGCAAACAAGGAAACTCTCGTTACAGCAGGTCACATCGTCATGGCGGCGGCTAAAAGGCATGGTGTAACGATTCTTCCGGTTGACAGCGAGCATTCCGCAATTTATCAATGTCTTCAAGGAGAAAATGAAAAAAACATCCAATCTCTTATCTTGACTGCATCCGGTGGAAGTTTCAGGGATAAATCCAGAAAAGAATTGGAAGGGGTAACAGTTGCCGATGCCCTGAATCATCCTAACTGGTCCATGGGTGCAAAGATCACCATAGATTCTGCGACCATGATGAATAAAGGGTTGGAAGTGATCGAGGCACACTGGCTGTTCGATATCCCTTATGAAGATATAAAAGTGGTATTACATAGAGAAAGTGTCATTCACTCTATGGTGGAATTCCATGATACAAGTGTGATGGCCCAGCTCGGCACGCCAGACATGAAGGTCCCCATCCAATATGCACTAAGCTATCCGGATCGTTTTGAACACAAATCAGGAAAAAGACTGAGTCTCACGGATTTTGGAAAGCTCCATTTTGAAAAAATGGATTTTGAACGATTCAGATGCCTGCATTTTGCTTTTGAAGCAGGGAATACGGGAGGCACGATGCCTACTGTACTGAATGCAGCGAATGAAATGGCTGTGGATGCATTCCTCAACGGCAAAATAGAGTTTTTAACCATTGAAGACCTCATCGATAAGGCCATGCAGCGACATACAGTCCAGTTGAATCCTGATTTGCAGACCATTAAAGAGGTTGACCTTGAAACGAGAGAATTTGTTCGTTCACTAACAGATTAGAGGTGGAGATCTAGTGAATACAGTAATCGCATTTATTATCATCTTTGGAGTTCTTGTATTTGTTCATGAACTGGGACATCTGGTTTTTGCCAAACGCGCAGGTATTCTTTGCCGCGAATTTGCCATTGGCTTTGGCCCCAAGGTATTTTCATTTAAGAAACAGGAAACCGTCTATACCATCAGGCTTCTGCCAATCGGTGGATTTGTCCGGATGGCTGGGGAAGACCCGGAAGTTATTGAGGTCAAACCGGGGTACCATGTCGGCCTTATGTTCGATGGCAAAGGGGAAGTCAATAAGGTAGTCATCAATAATAAGGATAAGTATCCGGATGCCAAGATCATCGAGGTTGAATATGCGGATCTCGAACGTGAACTTATCATCAGAGGGTACGAGTTAAATGAAGAGGAAACTTTGAAGGAATATAAGGTGAGCAAGGAATCCTACTTTGTCATGGACGGGCAGGAAATCCAAAATGCACCGTACGATAGACAATTCGGTTCCAAAACGCTAATGCAGCGTACACTGGCTATTTTTGCAGGTCCGATGATGAACTTCATTCTAGCCTTTTTGATTTTCGCCTTTCTGGGTATGGTCCAGGGTTATTATATCAACGAAGCCGTTATCGGGGAATTGACTCCGGATGGCGCTGCTCAGTCTTCAGGTTTACAGCAAGGCGATAAAGTGTTGGCAATCAATGACGAAAGCGTGTCTACGTGGGAAGAAGTCGTGAAGATCATCCAAGTTAACGCAAATGAGGAACTGCTGTTCTTGGTTGAAAGAGACGGGCAGTCGATGAACATTCCGGTCACCCCTAAATCCGAACAGGCTGAAAATGGAGAGGCAAGAGGAGTTATTGGCGTATTCATGCCTACCGAGAAGTCCGTCCTAGGGGCTATTCCAAAGGCTGCCACAGAAACCTATACTTGGACAAAAGAGATCATTACCGGTCTTGGTAAGCTTGTAACAGGTCAATTCTCCATTGATATGCTTTCCGGTCCTGTAGGCATTTATAAATCTACCGAAGTGGTAGCGGAATCAGGAATTTTCCTCCTCATGCGCTGGACTGCCGTGCTAAGTATCAACCTGGGCATCATCAACCTACTGCCTATCCCGGCATTGGATGGTGGAAGACTGATGTTCTTTGCTGCCGAAGCGGTAAGAGGAAAACCGATTGACCGCCACAAAGAAGGACTCGTCCACTTCATCGGTTTTGCATTACTGATGCTCTTGATGCTAGTCGTAACCTGGAATGACATCCAGAAGTTCTTTTTGTAATAAGAATCTTTTCGTAAAGATTGTTGCTTTAAGAATAGGCTTCAGCTAAAGATAGAATGCCGACATTAAACACCCTGTTGGTCTCCGTTCCAGGCGTTCGCTTATCCTAAGGCGGCCTCGGGAGCCTCCTCGGCGCTTTGCGCCTGCGGGGTCTCCCTTGACACGCTGCTCCCGCAGGAGTCTCACACCTTGCACTCCAACCAACAGGGGTGAATCATAGTATAAAATTTGCTTCTCTAAAGTTTGAAAATTGGCATTGTCAAATTTTTTTACTTCAGTAGAGCAAATAATGTAAAAAAACTGAGTTGATTGTAGCGGAGGACACTTGACTCCTGCGGGAAGATAGAGGGCATGAGAGACCCCACAGGCGAAGCCGAGGAGGCTCCCATCCGTCCCCGGCGAATCTTGTGTCCGGAGCGGAAATCAACGGGCTACATTCGATGTGACAGCCTAAATTAAAAAGTTTGATTAAAGGAGATTGACTTGCATCCTTGTGAAAGATGCAAGTTCTCTTTGCTTTTATAGTAAAATACATAAGTTATGGGGTGCCCTTATATGAAACAAAGCATGACGCTAATTCCTACTCTGAGAGAAGTCCCTTCAGATGCAGAAGTGAAAAGCCATCAATTGCTGCTTCGAGCAGGTTTTATACGACAAAACGCAAGCGGAATCTACAGTTTTCTGCCTTTAGGAAAAAGAGTATTGAAAAAGGTGGAAGATATCGTCCGCGAAGAAATGGAAAATGCAGGGGCGGTGGAGCTACTGATGCCGGCTATGCAAGCGGCAGAGCTGTGGCAGGAATCCGGCCGATGGTATTCCTATGGACCTGAACTCATGAGATTGCATGATCGCCATAATCGTGAGTTTGCACTCGGTGCGACCCATGAAGAGGTAATTACAACAATTGTACGTGATGAAGTGAAATCCTATAAGAAGCTTCCTTTGACACTCTATCAGATTCAAACTAAATTCCGTGATGAAAAGCGTCCCCGCTTCGGTCTTTTACGAGGGAGAGAGTTTCTGATGAAGGATGCCTATTCCTTCCATGCAACACAAGAGAGCCTGGACGATGTTTACGAAAAGATGTTCACAGCCTACTCCAATATCTTTACAAGACTGGGATTGAATTTCCGAGCTGTCATTGCAGATTCCGGAGCAATGGGCGGTAAGGATACGCATGAATTCATGGTACTATCAGAAATTGGAGAGGATACGATTGCCTATTCTTCGGACTCTTCCTATGCTGCCAATATTGAAATGGCTCCGGTTGTTGCCAACTATGAAAAAAGCGGCGAAGCGGCAGAAGAGTTGGAAAAGGTGTCTACACCTGACAAAAAAACCATTGAAGAGGTTTCAGACTTCCTACAAGTTACTAGTACCAAAATGATTAAAACACTTTGCTTTAAAGTGGATGAAAAATTTGTGGTAGTACTGGTTCGCGGCGACCACGAAATCAATGACGTAAAATTGAAAAACCTCTATCAGGCATCCGTAGTTGAATTGGCATCGCCTGATGAAGTGAAAGAACAGATGGGCTGCTCCATCGGTTCCCTTGGACCGATAGATTTACCCCAATCTATAGAGGTTGTAGCTGACCACGCAGTTGAGTATTTGGTAAACGCTGTGGCAGGTGCCAATGAAGAAGGCTATCATTATACGAATGTTAATCCTGTCAGGGATTTCACCGTAAGTCAATATACAGACCTGCGTTTCATTCAGGAAGGGGACCTTTCACCTGATGGACAAGGGGTTATCAAGTTTGCCAAAGGCATTGAAGTTGGACATGTATTCAAGCTTGGTACACGCTATAGCGAAGCAATGGGGGCAACTTTCCTTGACGAAAACGGAAGATCGCAGCCGATGATTATGGGCTGCTACGGCATCGGTGTGTCCCGTGTTATGGCTGCGGTAGTAGAGCAGTTCCATGATGAAAGTGGAATTGTGTGGCCCGAAGCAGTTACACCTTATGATGTTCATGTCATACCGGTTAACGTGAAAAATGCCGACCAGGCACAACTGGCGGAAGAAATTTATTCCGATTTGAAAAAAGCAGGATTTGCAGTTCTGTTCGATGATCGCCAGGAACGTCCTGGAGTCAAGTTTGCAGATGCAGAGCTGATCGGTTTGCCTGTACGTGTGACTGTCGGGAAAAAAGCAGAGGAAAAAGTAGTGGAAGTAAAATGGAGAAAAACAGGTGAAATGGAAGAAGTATCTGTTGAACATTTGATTCAAACACTGCGCCAATCTGTAGTACAATAGATGTGAATACACAAAAAAGGTACCCCCATTTGGAGGTACCTTATAGTATGTTTAGAAAAATGATTAGGGACGGAGAAAGGGGTCTGAACATTGTAATGGAGCTAGTTCAAGAAAAAAAAGATCGATTTCGTCTTCTCCTTCAGCAGCTTGATTTGACAAGTGATGATATTTTTCCTTACTTTGCAGAAGCTGGAATAGATAAATTGACTGTAGAGAAGACAAGCAAAAGATGGCATTTTCATTTTGTTCTACAGAAAGTTCTGCCTGTTTCCATCTATGAATTATTTTACATGAAGCTAACAAAAAGCTTTTCGCATATAGCCAATGTTTCCTTTCAAATCAGTGTCTTGGACCGTTCATTTGAGGATTCATATATACAAGACTATTGGCCAGTCTGCCTGAAAGAACTTGAAGGCTGTTCCCCGCCGCTATTAATGTTATTAAAGGGGCAAGCACCTACGCTTCAGGGCAATAAGCTTATGCTGACTGCCAGGAATGAAGCGGAGGCTATAGCGGTCAAACGAAAATTGAACACTACCATATGTACAACATATGAGGGGTTTGGTTTTCCGACGTTCGTGCTTGATACGACACTTTCCCATTCGGAGGAGGAGTATCAGCAGTTTGTGGAACAAAAGCAGATGGAAGACCAACAAAAAGCGTTGGCCGCTGTCACCGAGATGCAGAAAAAAGATAGCGCCAAAGAGGATGGCAGTTCGATCAGCGGTCCGGTAATGATCGGCTACACCATCAAGGATGACGCAGAGATAAAAACCTTGGCGGAGATTGTCGAAGAGGAAAGACGTGTCGCTGTTCAAGGGTATGTATTTGATGCCGAAACGAAAGAGCTTCGCAGCGGCAGAACGTTGTTGACCTTCAAGATAACCGACTATACCAATTCCATCCTTGTAAAAATGTTCTCAAGAGACAAAGAGGATGTACCGTTATTGCAAGCCGTGAAAAAAGGCATGTGGCTTAAAGTGCGAGGAAGCATTCAAAACGACACCTTTGTCCGTGACCTCGTTATGATGGCCAATGATATCAATGAATTCCAAGGCAAAGAAATCAGGGATACTGCACCAGAGGGTGAAAAAAGGGTCGAACTGCATCTTCATTCCCCGATGAGTACAATGGATGCCGTCAGCTCCATTTCCTCCCTGGTGGCTCAGGCAAAAAAATGGGGTCATGAAGCCATCGCCATTACAGACCATGCGGTTGCTCAAGCCTATCCCGAAGCATATTCCGCCGGAAAGAAGAATGGCGTCAAAATATTGTATGGATTGGAAGCGAACCTCGTAGACGATGGTGTTCCCATTGCCTATAATCCTGCCCATCGAAATCTGGCGGAAGATACTTATGTTGTTTTCGATGTGGAGACCACAGGTTTATCTGCCATGTACGACACAATTATCGAGCTTGCAGCAGTCAAGATCAGGGATGGAGAGATTATTGACCGATTTGAATCATTCTCCAATCCCCACCACCCTTTATCTGCAACCACCATCAATCTGACAGGGATCACAGATGACATGGTCCGGAATGCACCGGAAATAGGTGATGTACTGCAGGATTTCTATAAATGGATAGAAGATGATATTCTAGTGGCACACAATGCGAGCTTTGATATGGGATTCCTGAATATCGGGTTCCAGCGCATAGGAATTGGAAAAGCGAAGAATCCTGTCATCGATACACTTGAGCTGGGTCGACTGCTTTTCCCGGATTTAAAAAATCATCGGTTGAATACCCTTTGTAAAAAGTTTGATATTGAACTAACACAGCATCACAGAGCAATCTATGACGCGGAGGCCACCGGTTACCTGCTCATGAAGATGCTGAAGGACTCCCTGGAGCGCGGCATCACCTATCATGATGAACTGAATGACAACTCCGGTAAGTCCGATGCCTATAAAAGGGCGAGACCTTCCCATATCACTCTGCTGGCAGTAAATGAGGTTGGATTGAAAAACATTTTTAAGCTTGTATCGATTTCCCATATGAACTACTTTTTCAGAGTTCCTCGAATCCCACGTTCATTGCTGCAAAAATATCGGGAAGGCCTGCTCGTAGGGACGGCCTGCGATAAAGGGGAAGTTTTCGAAGGGATGATGCAAAAAGCACCGGATGAAGTAGAAAGCATTGCCGAGTTCTATGATTACATCGAAGTTCAGCCTCCAAGCAATTATGATCACCTGATTGAATTGGAATTGATCAAGGACGAAAAGGCGTTAAAAGAAATCATCACAAATATCGTCAAGCTTGGAGAAAAACTAGAAAAGCCGGTAGTAGCGACTGGTAATGTACACTATCTGAAAAAAGAGGATAAGATTCACCGTGAGATTCTTGTAAGGTCCCAATCAGGAGCGAATCCCCTGAACCGTCACAAGCTTCCGGATGTCCATTTCAAGACAACCGACGATATGCTTTCCGCCTTTTCTTTCCTTGGTGAAGAAAAAGCAAAGGAAATTGTCGTCACAAATACGCAGAAAATCGCGGGCATGACCGAGGAGATTAAACCGATCAAGGATGATTTGTATACACCTAAGATTGAAGGTGCAGATGAAGAGATTCGTGAGATGAGCTATTCAATGGCGCGAAGCATCTACGGGGAAGATCTTCCGGATCTGGTGGAGAAGCGAATTGAAAAAGAACTGAAAAGTATCATCGGGCACGGTTTTGCAGTTATCTATCTGATATCTCATAAGCTTGTTAAAAAGTCATTGGATGATGGATATCTAGTAGGTTCTCGTGGTTCTGTCGGATCTTCTTTTGTGGCAACCATGACGGAGATAACCGAGGTGAACCCACTTCCACCGCATTATGTGTGTCCATCCTGTAAAACATCCGAATTCTTTGACGACGGTTCGGTAGGTTCGGGGTTTGATCTGCCGGATAAAGACTGTCCGAATTGTGGAGAGGCTTTCAAAAAGGATGGTCATGATATACCGTTTGAAACGTTCCTTGGATTCAAAGGGGATAAGGTTCCCGATATCGATTTGAACTTTTCCGGGGAGTATCAGCCTCGTGCCCATAATTACACGAAAGTGCTGTTTGGCGAAGACTATGTATTCCGTGCAGGGACGATCGGTACCGTAGCTGATAAAACAGCATACGGGTATGTGAAAGGCTACGCAAATGATCGTAACCTCATTCTTCGGGGAGCTGAAATTGACCGCCTATCATCAGGTTGTACAGGGGTAAGAAGGTCAACAGGTCAGCATCCCGGCGGTATTATCGTTGTGCCGGATTATATGGATATATATGATTTCTCCCCTATACAGTTTCCGGCTGATGATACAAGTTCGGAATGGAAGACCACTCATTTTGACTTCCATTCCATTCATGACAATCTGTTAAAGCTTGATATACTTGGACATGATGACCCGACCGTTATCAGGATGCTGCAGGATCTAAGCGGTATTGATCCGAAGACGATTCCTACAGACGACCCTTATGTGATGAAAATCTTCAGCGGCACCGAATCGCTCGGGGTTACGGAAGAACAGATCATGTGTAAAACTGGTACACTTGGTATTCCTGAGTTCGGAACAAGGTTCGTAAGGCAGATGCTTGAAGATACAAAGCCATCGACCTTCTCTGAGCTTGTCCAGATATCCGGGCTATCGCATGGTACAGATGTATGGCTTGGGAACGCACAGGAGCTTATTCACAATAAGACATGTACCTTGAGCGAAGTTATCGGATGCCGTGATGATATAATGGTTTATCTCATCTATAAAGGACTGGACCCTTCCATGGCCTTCAAGATCATGGAATCTGTTCGTAAAGGGAAAGGTCTTTCCGAAGAATTCAAAGAGGAAATGATCAAGAACGATGTACCTGCATGGTATATCGATTCGTGCCTGAAAATAAAATATATGTTCCCGAAGGCGCATGCTGCAGCCTATGTTCTTATGGCAGTGCGTATCGCCTACTTTAAAGTGCATTTCCCACTGATGTATTATGCGGCGTATTTTACCGTCCGAGCGGATGATTTTGATCTTGACAGTATGGTGAAAGGATCAGCAGCCATCCGTCAAAAGATTGAAGAGATAAATGCCAAAGGTCTGGATGCTTCCCCGAAGGAAAAATCCTTATTGACCGTTTTGGAATTGTCACTGGAAATGAGTGAAAGAGGATTCTCGTTCCAAAAAGTGGATTTGTATAAATCACATGCATCCGATTTCATTATTGAAGGGAATACACTCATCCCTCCTTTCAATGCCATTCCTGGACTTGGTACCAATGCTGCCATCAATATTGTAAATTCAAGGGAAGATGGCGAGTTCCTTTCAAAAGAGGATCTTCAGCAGCGCGGCCGGGTTTCAAAAACTATCATGGAATTTCTGGACAAGCAGGGATGTCTTGGTTCTCTACCGGATCAAAACCAGCTCTCCCTGTTCTAAAATGTTGTCACAAACCTTGTAAATCAAAACAGGGCAAGCTTTGCAAACACTAGAAAGATTTGCATATTTACCAGGGATATGATATATTTACATTGGAAATGCTATATACAGGTAATTAGCAAAGAGTGGGGAAACCCACTCTTTCGTATTGTATCCCCATTTTCCGGCGACTTAGGAAATTACGATTCTTCGGTATCGCCTTTAGGTGTACATAAGCTTGCTTGTTTATGATTCCCTGCTAATTTTGGCAGGGTCTTTTGTTCAGATTTTAAAAACATCGTTTCTCGCTACAGCGAAGGAGGAAAAAGATGAGCAAAAATGTAATAGATACGGTAGAGGAATTAATGCTGCCTATCTCAGAAGAAATGAATGTTGAATTAGTGGATATTGAGTACGTAAAAGAAGGTTCTTCTTGGTTTTTACGTGTGTTTGTAGACAAAGATGGCGGCATCGACATCGAAGACTGTGGAACAGTGAGTACGATGTTGAGCGAAAAGCTTGATGAGCTGGACCCTATCCCGCATAACTACTTCCTCGAGGTCTCTTCTCCTGGTGCAGAACGCCCCTTGAAGAAAAAAGAAGACCTGGAAAAATCAATCGGCAAGTATGTGCATGTGAAAACATACGAACCGTTGGATGGACTCAAAACTTTTGAAGGTGACCTTTTAAGTTTTGATGGAGAAACTCTTACCATTTCCATGACGATCAAGACACGTAAAAAAGTAGTGGCAATTCCGTATCCGAAAGTGGCCAAAGCACGTTTGGCAGTGAAATTCTAATAAGGTTCAATACCTATTTCCACACTGGCCGTCAAGGTTAAAAAGAATGAATAGGTATGTTAAGGGGGACATGGTTGTATGAGCAGCGAGTTATTTGATGCCCTGACTCTGATGGAAAAAGAAAAAGGCATTAGCAAAGACGTAATTATTGAAGCGATTGAGGCTGCACTTATATCTGCTTACAAAAGAAACTTTAATCAAGCACAAAATGTTCGGGTGGATCTGAATTTGGAATCAGGCACTATGCGAGTATTTGCAAGAAAAGATGTCGTAGAGGAAGTATTTGATCCCCGTCTTGAGATTTCCGTGCAAGAAGCTCGCCGACTGGATCCGAACTATCAGGAAAACGATGTTGTGGAAATCGAGGTAACACCGAAGGACTTTGGCCGCATTGCAGCACAAACTGCGAAGCAGGTCGTAACGCAACGAGTAAGAGAAGCGGAGCGAGGAGTCATCTACTCGGAGTATATCGAACGTGAAGAAGATATCATGACAGGTATTGTCCAACGATTGGACGCTAAGTTCATTTATGTCAGCCTAGGGAAAATCGAAGCGCTTTTGCCGGTAAATGAGCAAATGCCTAATGAACATTACAAACCTCATGATAGAATAAAAGTATTCCTTACAAAAGTAGAGAAGACAACAAAGGGTCCTCAGATCTTTGTTTCACGCTCGCACCCGGGTTTGCTGAAGCGCCTATTTGAATTGGAAGTTCCGGAAATCTATGATGGAACTGTCGAAATCAAATCCGTTGCCCGCGAAGCAGGTGATCGCTCCAAGATCTCTGTTCATTGCGATAATCCGGAAGTTGATCCGGTTGGAGCTTGTGTAGGTCCTAAAGGGCAAAGGGTTCAGGCAATTGTAAACGAACTGAAGGGCGAAAAGATCGACATCGTAAAATGGTCCAAGGATCCTGTGGAGTTCGTGGCAAATGCCCTTAGTCCGTCAAAGGTTCTGGAGGTACAGGTAAATGAAGAGGACAAAGCGACAACTGTCATCGTTCCTGACTATCAACTTTCCCTTGCAATCGGGAAAAGAGGCCAAAATGCGCGTCTTGCAGCCAAACTTACAGGCTGGAAAATTGATATAAAAAGCGAGTCTGAAGCAGAACAATTAGGAATCTATCCAAGCCTTTCCCTATCAAAAAATGATGAGGAAGATATGGATGATTACTATGAGGATGAGAACACAGAAGAATGATCGTAAAAGAGGGTGAGACCAGTGAACAGTCGCAAAAAAATTCCTATGCGAAAATGCGTTGCTAGTCAGGAATTGAGACCGAAGAAAGATCTGATTCGCATTGTCCGCTCCAAAGAGGGCGAAGTCTCGATTGACCTTACAGGGAAAAAGTCTGGTAGAGGGGCGTATTTGGCAAGAAGCAAAGAGAGTATCCTTCTTGCACAAAAGAAAAATATATTATCCCGACATCTAGAAGTGGCGATTGATGATTCATTGTATGATGAATTGCTTCAACTGGTAGAAACGGAGAAAGATTCAACATCATGAATAATCAATGGTTATCCATATTAGGTCTCGCCACAAGAGCGAGAAAAATCATCACCGGGGAAGAGCTGGTGGTGAAAGAAGTCAGAGCTGGGAATGCCAAGCTTGTACTAGTTGCAGGGGATGCATCTCCCAATACAATGAAAAAGCTGCATGATAAGTGCAGTTATTACGAAGTGCCGATCAGAACGGTCGAGGATCGGTACGAGTTAGGTCGGGCAATAGGAAAAGACGCGAGAGTTTCCATCGCGATCCTTGATGCAGGGTTTGCAAAAAAACTCCTCACTTTGCTCGATTAATCTTTGGGGGTGAATGTATGACGAAATTACGCGTGTACGAATACGCTAAGCAAAAGAACGTATCAAGTAAAGATGTCATTACAAAACTAAAAGAAATGAATATTGAGGTATCAAACCATATGGCAACATTAGATGAAGACACTATCCAAAAACTGAATGGCACAAATAAAACTGAAGCAGCTAAAAAACCGGCGGCTTCCCAAGGAACTAACAGTGCTCCAAAAAAGCCTGCGAATAACCAAGGGTCAGCACAAGGTGGCACAAAGAGCAGCAACTCTGCCCAAAAGCCAGCAAAGAAGCCATTCAACAATAATAGCAATAACAGCAATAATAACAATTTTTCAAAAGGTAAGAAGAAACAGCAGAACAATAAACAAAACCGCGGACCACAATCAGCGCCAACACCACCAGTGAAGAAAAAAGAGACACCTTCTAAGATCACTTTCACAGGTTCCCTTACAGTTGGAGAATTAGCAAGCAAGCTGAACAAAGAGCCTTCTGAAATTATCAAGAAGCTTTTAATGCTTGGTGTAATGGCTACCATCAACCAGGATCTTGATAAAGATGCAATCGAACTGGTAGCTGGCGAGTTCAATGTTGAAGTAGAAGAAGAAATCATTTTTGAAGTAACTGATTTCGAAGGCTACGAAACAGAAGATAAAGAAGAAGTGCTAGAAGAACGTCCACCAGTTGTTACCATCATGGGTCACGTTGACCACGGTAAAACTACCCTGCTTGACTCCATCCGTAACACAAAGGTTACAGCTGGAGAAGCAGGTGGAATCACCCAGCATATCGGTGCTTACCAAGTAGTGGTGGAAGGAAAGAAAATCACTTTCCTTGACACTCCTGGGCATGCTGCCTTTACTACGATGCGTGCGCGTGGAGCGCAAGTAACGGATATAACCATTCTTGTTGTAGCGGCCGATGATGGAGTTATGCCTCAAACAGTAGAAGCAATCAACCATGCAAAAGCTGCCGAGGTTCCAATCATCGTTGCGGTAAATAAGATGGATAAAGAAGGTGCCAATCCTGAACGTGTTATGCAGGAATTGACAGAGCATGGACTTGTTTCCGAAGCATGGGGCGGGGATACTATATTTGTTCCACTATCTGCTCTAAGCGGAGAAGGAATTGATACGCTACTTGAAATGATCCTGCTTGTATCAGAAGTGGAAGAATTCAAAGCAAACCCTAAGCGTGCCGCATCAGGTACGGTTATTGAAGCACAGCTTGATAAAGGAAGAGGATCTGTAGCGACACTTCTTGTGCAAAAAGGTACACTCAAAGTTGGAGATCCAATCGTTGTAGGAAACACTTTCGGCCGCGTGCGTGCGATGGTAAATGATTTGGGACGCCGTGTGAAAGAGGCTGGTCCATCTACACCTGTTGAAATCACGGGTCTTAATGATGTGCCGCAAGCCGGTGACAACTTCATGGTCTTCGCAGATGAGAAAAAAGCACGTAATGTCGGAGAAGCACGTGCTCAAAAACAACTTCAAGAGCAAAGAAGCGAGAAAACTCGTGTAACATTGGATGACCTTTTTGAACAAATCAAACAAGGTGAAATGAAAGAAATCAATATCATTGTCAAAGCTGACGTTCAAGGTTCTGTAGAAGCGATGGCTGCATCCCTGCAGAAAATTGAAGTCGAAGGCGCCAAAGTGAAAATCATTCACACTGGTGTTGGAGCAATCACAGAATCCGACATTATTTTAGCATCTGCCTCCAATGCGATTGTAATAGGCTTCAACGTGCGCCCTGATGCAGGAGCAAAGCGTACAGCTGATGTGGAGAAGGTTGACATTCGTCTACACCGTATCATCTACAAGGCGATTGAAGAAATTGAAGCAGCGATGAAAGGGATGCTTGACCCTGAATTTGAAGAAAAAGTTATCGGTCAAGTGGAAGTTCGTCAAACCTTCAAAGTTTCCAAAGTTGGAACAATCGCAGGAGCTTATGTGACGGAAGGTAAAATCACTCGTGATTCCAGCATTCGACTAATCCGTGATGGCATTGTCATTTTTGAAGGGGAATTAGATACTCTAAAACGTTTCAAGGATGATGTGAAAGAAGTTGCGACAAACTATGAGTGTGGAGTAACGATCAAAAACTTTAATGATATCAAAGAAGGCGACATCATCGAAGCGTACGTCATGCAAGAAATCGAAAGAAAATGATCGGATATTTAGAATGTGACTGTATGATCTATGATGCTCAATCCTTGAAGGAGAAGAGAGCCGTACTTCAGCGCATCATCACAAGACTGAAGCAACGGTTCAACATTTCCATTTCGGAGATTGACCATCAGGACGTATGGCAGCGGACGAAGCTAGGGATCGTATCCATATCTTCTTCTAAATCCGTCACCGAAAAGGAATTGCAGAAAGTCCTTATATATTTGGATTCCTTTCCGGAAATAGAACGAGCAGAAACTTCGCTTGATTGGCTTTAAAGGGGTGAAAAGTATGACACTCAGATCAAACCGTGTTGGAGAGCAGATGAAAAAGGAGCTTTCCGATATCATTGGTCGTAAAATCAAAGATCCCCGTGTAGGTTTTGTCACAGTTACAGATGTGCAGGTTACCGGCGATCTTCAGCAAGCCAAGGTGTTTATCTCTGTCCTTGGAGACGATGAAAAGAGACAGGATACACTGATAGGCCTGGCAAAAGCAAAAGGCTTCATCCGCAGTGAAATCGGACGGAGAATTCGTTTGAGAAAAACTCCTGAGCTTTTCTTTGAATTTGACGAATCCATGGAATACGGTAATCGCATCAATACCTTAATCCATGAATTGAATAGAAATGACTCTGATGATGAAGAGTAACCTTGAAGGATAGACAGAAGTGTCTATCCTTTAAGTGTAATTAATGCGTTATTCAAGGCTTTAAAAACTACTGAATTGATTAAATAGGAAGGGGTGCATCCCTTGGATGGCATTCTGGTCTTAAACAAACCAAAGGGATTAACTTCTCATGACTGTGTCTTCAAAGTGAGGAAAATCCTCAAAACAAAAAAAGTCGGCCATACAGGCACGCTCGATCCGGAAGTTACAGGTGTTCTGCCGATCTGCATTGGAAAGGCGACTAAACTTGTTGAGTTCCTGACAGCTGAACAAAAAACATACATAGGGGAAGTAACAATAGGCTTTTCCACCACAACCGAGGACCAAACAGGAGAAGTGGTGGAGAAAAAGGAAGTAACTGAACCTATTTCACAAGAGAAAATAGAGCAGGTTCTAAAAGAACTGACAGGTGAAATAGAACAGACCCCTCCCATGTTCTCCGCAGTGAAAATAAATGGGAAAAAATTATATGAATATGCCAGGGAAGGAAAAGTTATAGACCGACCTTCCAGAAAAATTACCATCTACGACCTTTTTCTAACAAGTGATATTAAGCATGAGAACGATACTCTGAAGTTTTTATTTGAGGTGTCATGTAGCAAAGGGACCTATGTAAGGACATTGGCAGTCCAAATAGGAGAACTGCTTGGCTATCCAGCACATATGAGTCTATTGACCAGAGTCGCTTCTGGGAATTTTAAAATTGACCAGGCGATTACTTTGGAGGAACTCGAAGATCTGATGGTGAACGATAAAGTGGACAGTGTCCTTGTTCCAATGGAAAAAGCGTTAAACTCGTTGCCTAAGCTTGAGATAAGTGATACAGTAGCAGAGAAAGTCCAAAATGGAGCAGTCCTCCCCTTTCCTGAAGAGTTTGCTGGTGAAGCGGAGTACTTCAGTGTTTTCCATAATAATGCTTGCCTGGCCATTTACATGAAGCATCCGACAAAACCGGGATTAATGAAGCCAAAGAAGGTTTTTCACGGTCAGGACAGTGGATTTTAAAGAGAATAGAAATTTGGCATACATTCTGTATGAACAGATAGATTTAGGTGATTATGATGAAAGTTGTCTATTTAGAACATCCTCATTCTATACAGCAAAAAGAGTGTGATCCTTCGGTCGTGGCACTCGGTTTTTTTGACGGCATCCATTTAGGTCACCAAAGTGTCATAAAGGCTGCCATTGAAATATCAAGGGAGCATAATCTGAAAGCTTCCGTCATGACATTAGATCCGCATCCATCCGTCGTTCTGAGGAAGACCGTTCAACATGTTCGTTATATTACACCCTTGATGGAGAAGATAAAGATTCTTAACAAATTGGGTGTGGATATTCTGTACGTGGTGAAATTCGATCTGGAATTTGCCGGTCTTGTGCCTCAGGACTTTGTTGACCAGTATATAATTGGGCTCAATATCAAACATGTAGTGGCTGGATATGATTATTCATACGGCCGCTTAGGGAAGGGAACAATGGAAACACTGCCTTTCCATTCTCGAGGGCAATTTAATCAGACCGTCATTGAAAAGTATACAACCAATAACCTCAAAGTAAGCTCTACACTGATTCGGGATCAGATCAAAGAGGGGGAAATGGATAAGCTCCCCCATACGCTGGGCCGCTTCTATGTAATCAGGGGAACAGTGGGGCATGGTGATAAACGTGGCCGTACCATCGGTTTCCCTACAGCGAATATTGAGCTTTCAGACGATTATGTGGTTCCGAGGACAGGTGTCTATGCAGTGAGAATGCATGTAAGAGGTCAATGGCATCAAGGAGTCTGCAATATCGGCTATAAACCGACCTTTAAAGAACGTAAAGAAGATGCATTGCCTTCCATTGAGGTCCATCTTTTTGAATACAATGAATCTATCTATGGAGAGGAAGTCATTGTGGAATGGCACCAAAGCATCCGGGAAGAGCGGAAGTTCGCAGGTGTTGATGCCTTGATTACACAAATCAAAAAGGACAAGCAGATGGCAAAGGACTATTTTCATAAAAGCACACCCGATACTTGCTTTTTATCGAAAAAAGATGTATGCTATTAAACGTACTAAAACCATTGCTTGGCAAGTCGAATCACCAACGCTTGCTCGGTAATAGGGGTTTTTACTAATAAGGAGGTGAATAGGATGGCTATCACACAAGAGCGTAAGCAAGAGCTAATCAATGAGTACAAAACTCATGAGTCTGACACTGGATCACCAGAGGTTCAGATCGCTGTCCTAACAGAGCAGATCAACAACCTAAACGAGCATTTACGTACGCACAAGAAAGATCACCACTCACGTCGTGGTCTATTGAAAATGGTTGGTAAACGTCGTAACTTACTAACTTACCTACGTAATAAAGATGTAACTCGTTACCGTGAACTAATCACAAAATTAGGTCTACGTCGATAATGTTTTTTGAAAAAGCGGGAGAATTCCCGCTTTTTTGTTAGTATTTTTAGAAGCGACTATTCGCAAGGTTGTACCTTTGACTTTCCATATATATCATAAAAGGCAACTTTTTACCTATACATTACGGAATTCTATTGATATGTTGTAGTTATTTCGTTCATACTATACATAATACTGAATGCATTATTTTTACTATTGAATATTTTAAATAGGCACTACTCAGATCGTTGCTTTTACCTTATATGAAAATTGTACCTCTTGGCTTCTTGCTTTTTAGTGTAGATGTCCCAATAGGATGAAAGGAAAGTAGCAAGTAAGTAAGCCTATACATATGAAATGCTAGAGAGGGGTTAAACGAACTCATGGGACAAGACAAACAAGTCTATACTATTGATTGGGCTGGAAGAAGCCTTTCGGTGGAAATTGGCCAATTGGCGAAACAAGCAAACGGAGCTGTAATGGTTCGTTATGGTGACACTGCGGTATTGAGCACTGCAACTGCTTCAAAAGAACCAAAAAAATTAGATTTCTTCCCATTAACTGTAAACTACGAAGAGAGATTGTATGCAGTCGGGAAAATTCCTGGTGGATTCATCAAGCGTGAAGGTCGTCCAAGTGAAAAAGCGATCCTTGCCAGCCGTTTGATTGATCGCCCGATTCGTCCGTTGTTTGCCGACGGGTTCAGAAACGAAGTACAGGTCATCAGCATCGTGATGAGTGTGGATCAGAACTGTTCCTCTGAAATGGCTGCTATGTTCGGTTCATCATTGGCATTATCCATTTCTGATATCCCTTTTGAAGGACCGATTGCAGGAGTTACCGTTGGTAGAATTGATAACGAATTCATCATCAATCCTAACGTGGAGCAATTGGAAAAGAGTGATATCAATCTGGTTGTTGCCGGTACAAAAGATGCCATCAACATGGTAGAGGCAGGAGCAGATGAAGTGCCGGAAGAAGTGATGCTTGAAGCAATCATGTTCGGTCACGAAGAAATCAAGCGCCTGATCGAATTCCAGGAAGAGATTGTAAAAGCAGTCGGTAAAGAAAAGACTGAAATCGCGTTGTACGAAGTGGACAAAAACCTGGAAAACGAAATCCGCGCTCTTGCCGAGGAAGATATGACAACTGCTGTTCAAGTATTTGAAAAGCATGCACGTGAAGCAGCCATCAAAGAAGTAAAAGCTGCTGTCCTTGCTAGATACGAAGAGCAGGAAGCGGAAGCAGATACACTAAAACAAGTAAATGAAATTTTGAGCATGCTTGTAAAGGAAGAAGTAAGAAGGCTTATCACAGAAGATAAGGTACGTCCGGATGGCCGTAAGAGCGATGAGATTCGCCCATTATCCTCTGAGGTTGGATTGCTTCCTCGTACACATGGTTCAGGGTTGTTTACTCGTGGACAAACTCAGGCATTGAGCATCTGTACATTAGGAGCACTTGGCGATGTTCAGATTTTGGATGGTCTTGGAGTGGAAGAAGAGAAGCGCTTTATGCATCACTATAACTTCCCATTATTCAGTGTTGGTGAAACTGGTCCGATGAGAGGTCCAGGCCGTCGTGAAATCGGGCACGGTGCCCTTGGTGAACGTGCACTTGAACCTGTCCTGCCTTCTGAAAAGGATTTCCCATATACAGTTCGTCTTGTTTCCGAAGTATTGGAGTCAAACGGTTCCACTTCCCAAGCAAGTATTTGTGCTAGCACATTGGCAATGATGGATGCAGGTGTTCCAATCAAAGCACCTGTAGCCGGAATTGCAATGGGATTAATCAAAAAAGGTGAACATTATACAGTACTATCCGATATCCAAGGTATGGAAGATCACTTGGGGGATATGGATTTCAAGGTTGCAGGGACTTCTAAGGGTGTTACAGCACTTCAAATGGATATTAAAATTGAAGGGCTTTCCCGTGAAATTCTGGAAGAAGCATTACAGCAAGCGAAAGTTGGCCGTATGCACATTCTGGAATCCATGCTTGCGACTCTAAACGAGTCTCGTAAGGAACTTTCCCAATATGCTCCTAAAATCCTGATGATGGCAATCAATCCGGATAAAATCCGTGATGTAATCGGACCGAGCGGAAAACAAATCAATAAGATTATTGAAGAAACTGGCGTTAAAATCGATATTGAGCAGGACGGAACGGTCTTTATCTCCTCTGTAGACAGTTCAATGAACGAAAAAGCGAAAAAGATCATCGAAGATATCGTGCGCGAAGTACAAGTAGGCGAAATCTATCTTGGAAAAGTGAAGCGCATCGAGAAGTTTGGTGCATTCGTCGAATTGTTCAGCGGCAAAGACGGTCTTGTTCATATTTCAGAGCTTGCAGAAGAACGTGTGAAACAAGTGGAGGACGTTGTGAAGCTTGGCGAAGAAGTATTGGTGAAAGTTATGGAGATCGACAAGCAAGGAAGAGTGAATCTTTCCAGAAAAGTTCTCCTTAAAGAGCAAAAAGAAAAGAATGAACAAATGTCATAAAAAACGAGCCTGGTGAAGACCGGGCTTTTTTTGCAATAGGAACAATATTGCTTTATGTTCTACCTTGTCCCCCTTCTACATAAATTCTAGTAGAAAGGGGGAAGGCTAGAATGAAAAGATCAATTTTACAGCTGGCAGCTTTTACGATTGTAGCTTTTTTTACATATAAAACGGTGAGTCATCCAAACCCGGAGGATCTTACCAAATCTCTGTCACTTAATCTTTCGGAAGTTTCCAAGCAGAAGGATGCTTTATACGGAGAGATAGAAGAGAAGGCACAAGACTACGAGGTTGCAGCCCAGGATGCCAAGATAGATAAGGTATGGAAAGCGCAACCGGGCCTGAACGGGCTGAAGGTCAACGTGGAAAAATCGTATGAAAATATGAAGAAAAATGGTGTATTCGATGAGAAAAAGCTTGTAATGGATCAGGTAGCGCCAAAGGTTCATCTGAGTGATCTCCCAGCTTCCCCCATTTACCGCGGACATCCCGAAAAACAAATGGCTTCTTTCTTGATAAATGTGGCATGGGGAAATGAACATATTCCCGGGATGCTTGAAACATTAAAGAAACATGGGGTACAAGCGACGTTTTTCCTTGAGGGGCGGTGGGTCAAGGAGAATCCTTCCATGGCGAAAATGATTGTCGAAGCAGGGCATGAAGTGGGCAACCACTCCTATACCCATCCAAATATGAAGACACTTGGCTCAAATGCAGTTCGGGAACAGTTAGTGAAAACAAACGAAGTGATAGAAGCGATTACAGGCAACGATGTCGTATGGTTTGCACCGCCGAGTGGAAGCTACCGGGATGAGGTTGTCGCAATTGCTCATGACTTGAAGCTTGGCACTATTATGTGGAGTGTGGATACAATCGATTGGCAGCGTCCGGAGCCTAATGTGCTGGTCAATCGGGTGATGGGGAAAATTCACCCAGGTGCCATGATCCTTATGCATCCCACACCATCAACGGCGCAGGCATTGGAAACGCTTATCATCTCAATTAAGGAAAAAGGGCTGGAACTAGGATCTGTTTCCTCTTTGCTAAGTGAAGAGAGAATCGAACATCACCACTAGAATTGGCAGACTTGAATAGGAGGATTATCGTTGCTTACTAAACATACATGTTCAAATGGAGTTAGAATCGTAGTAGAAAATATACCACATGTCCGCTCTGTCGCAATCGGCGTCTGGATCGGTACCGGTTCTAGAAATGAAGACCATGAAAATAATGGGGTATCCCATTTCCTGGAGCATATGTTCTTTAAAGGGACCAAAACGAAGAATGCAAGAGAAATAGCAGAGGCCTTCGATTCCATTGGCGGACAGGTGAATGCTTTTACTTCAAAAGAATATACATGCTATTACGCAAAGGTAATGGATGAACATTCCGATTATGCTCTTGGTGTTCTGGCAGATATGTTCTTCCATTCCGTCTTTGATGAGGAAGAGCTGAAAAAAGAAAAAAATGTCGTGTACGAAGAAATTAAAATGTATGAGGATGCTCCTGACGACATAGTCCATGATGTGTTAAGCAGAGCCTCCTATGGAAATCATCCACTTGGCTATCCAATACTGGGTACAGAAGGTACGTTATCCACTTTTAATGGAGATACATTGCGAAATTATATGAAGGAAACCTATACTCCAGATAATGTAGTCATTTCGGTGGCAGGGAATATTGAAGATTCTTTCATAAAAGAAATCGAAGCGCATTTTGGAAGCTATGAAACTGGATTCTCCAAACGCGACTATGTAAAGCCCGCTTTTGAAACGGGACGCATTGCAAAAAAGAAAACAACAGAACAGGCCCATCTATGCCTTGGATACAATGGCTTACCGATAGGCGATAAAGACATTTACAATCTGATTGTACTGAATAATGTATTGGGCGGGAGCATGAGCAGCCGTCTATTCCAGGATGTACGTGAAGAGCGTGGACTTGCCTATTCCGTCTATTCCTACCATTCCACTTATCAGGACAACGGGATGCTGACCATCTACGGTGGAACTGGCAGCAGTCAATTGGATTTGCTTTTTGAAACGGTCCAGCAGACTCTTGAAAAGCTGAAAGCGGATGGAATAACTCAAAAAGAGCTCGTGAACAGTAAAGAACAAATCAAGGGCAGCCTGATGCTGAGCCTCGAGAGTACCAATAGCCGCATGAGCAGAAACGGTAAAAACGAACTGCTACTGGGCAGACATCGCTCACTTGATGATATATTGGAACGGATCAACAGCATTACAGAGGAGTCTGTCAACAGCCTGGCAAAGAAAATCTTCACGGATGAATATTCTGTCGCGTTGATCAGCCCTGATGGAGAACTGCCAAATTCCCTAAAAGAATAAATATTTCGCCTGCTGGGAAAACTAGCAGGTTTTTTTTCGTTAGCTCCTTAATATAGTAGTTATAAGGAGGCGATGCGTATGAGACTGAGTGAAATGAGCGGAAAAGAGATCGTGGATGTAAAACGCGCCGAAAGATTAGGAATCTTGGGACATACTGATTTGGAAATCAACGAAAATACGGGGGAAATCAGATCACTGATCATCCCCTCGGTAAAATGGTTCGGACTGAAGAAAGAGGGAACCGATATCCGCGTGCCCTGGCAGCATATCAAGAAAATTGGAACGGATATGATCATCATTGATATTCCGGATGAGGAATAGTGAGAGACCCGGCTTGTTGCCGGGTCTTTTGCGTTCATATTACAAATGTAATATGAAGGGTTTTTCCGCTAAGCAATCCAGTTGAAATCCTCATCATAAGGTCGATGAAGGGTTTTTCCGCTAAGCAATCCAGGTGAAATCCTCATCATAAGGTCGATGAAGGGCTTTTTCGCTAAGAAATCCAGTTGAAATCCTCATCATAAGGTCAATGAAGGGCTTTTTCGCTAAGAAATCCAGTTGAAATCCTCATCATAAGGTCGATGAAGGGCTTTTTCGCTAAGAAATCCAGATAAAATCCCCATCATAAGGTCGATGAAGGGCTATTTCGCAATGAAATCCAGATAAAATCCCCATCATAAAGTCGATAAACAGATTTCAATCTCTTTTTAAGTCAGAACTATCCCCACAAACCTACCAAAAATCCCCTATTCAACTTCCCTGTACCTTTATCCCCCTATTCAATCACAGAATTTCTTTGGATGACATAAGATGTGGAAGTAAGAAAAGTTGAGGTTATGGTTTCAATACTTTCACGAAATAGAAGAAGGTGAACTTATATGCTGACCGGAATGCACATAGCTGTCATTGGCGGTGATGCAAGGCAGCTGGAAGTGATTCGTAAGCTTATTGAGCTGGACGCAAAGCTTTCGCTAGTTGGATTTGATCAATTGGATCACGGCTTCACTGGTGCTTCAAAAGAGCAAATAGATGAAGTGGATTTCTCCACGGTTAGTGCCATTATCCTACCTGTTCCAGGGACGAATTTAGAAGGGCAAGTGGATACCATATTTTCGAACGAAAAGATTAGTTTGACGGAAGAACTTGTTAAACAGACTCCTGCCCATTGCACCATCTACTCCGGAATTACCAATAGCTATCTGGATCTTCTCGTAACAAGCACCGGACGGAAACTGGTGCAATTGTTTGAGCGGGATGACGTCGCTATTTATAATGCGATACCAACCGTTGAAGGAACTATTATGATGGTTATCCAGCACACGGATATTACGATCCATCATTCAAAGGTGGCGGTGCTGGGGTTGGGTAGAGTAGGGATGAGTGTTGCACGTACATTTGCAGCACTTGGAGCAAATGTACGAGTGGGAGCAAGAAAATCAGAGCATATTGCCCGGATTTTTGAAATGGGATTGGCTCCTTTTTCATTGAAGGATCTATCCTCCCATGTTTCAGATGTGGATGTGGTCATCAACACCATTCCGCATATGATAGTAACTTCTGATGTAATTTCAAAAATGCCCGCACACACTTTGATTATCGACTTGGCATCCAAACCGGGTGGCACGGATTTCCGCTATGCAGAAAAAAGAGGAATAAAAGCATTACTGGCACCAGGGCTTCCAGGCATTGTTGCTCCGAAAACAGCTGGTCAGATAGTGGCCAATGTGCTGTCACAGTTACTTAAGGAAAGCATGGATGGGAGAGGGGAGAGTTAATATGGATTTAAAAGGAAAACGATTAGGGTTTGGATTAACCGGTTCACACTGCACATACGATGCGGTGGTGCCTGAGTTGAAAAAGTTAGTGGATGCAGGAGCAGACGTCCTTCCAGTGGTTTCATTCACCGTTCAGAATACCAATACCCGTTTCGGTGAAGGGGAAGCGTGGATCAAAAGAATAGAGGAAATAACAGGCAACAAAGTGATTGATTCCATTGTAAAAGCCGAGCCACTTGGTCCGAAAATCCCCTTGGATTGTATGGTCATCGCGCCATTGACCGGGAATTCCATGAGCAAGTTGGCCAATGCACTGACAGAATCACCAGTACTGATGGCTGCAAAAGCCACACTCCGCAATCATAAGCCGGTTGTGCTGGGTATTTCCACCAATGACGCATTAGGGTTGAATGGGATGAATCTTATGAGGCTGATGTCCACAAAGAACATCTATTTCATTCCATTTGGTCAGGATGCACCGGAAAAGAAACCGAATTCGATGGTTGCCAGAATGGAAATGTTGGTGCCGACAGTACTGCATGCGCTTGAAAATAAACAAGTACAGCCCGTCATAGTTGAACGTTACAAAGATGACCTATAGAATATACTGATGCGGGAAGAGAAGAAAAAGTTAAATTTTCTTCTCTTCTTTATTTGAGTAATGTGATAAAATTAAAAATTAAGTATGAATGTTTATACTATTTTATTTGTTATGGAGAGGTGCTTGAATAGATGAAAGGTTATCATGTAGCAGTAGTAGGGGCAACAGGGGCAGTTGGACAACAAATGCTTCATACATTAGAAGAAAGAAACTTTCCGATTGAGAAGCTGACACTATTGTCATCAGAGCGCTCAGCAGGTAAAAAAATCAAGTTTAAAGGCCTGGAATATACAGTTGAAAAAGCAGAACCGGCGAAATTCGACGGTGTTCAAATAGCGTTGTTCAGTGCAGGAGGCAGCGTTTCCAAGGAGCTGGCTCCAGAAGCGGCCAAAAGAGGTGCTATCGTCGTGGACAATACGAGTGCATTCCGTATGGATCCGAATGTACCGCTTGTTGTACCTGAAGTGAATGAATCAGATCTGAAGGATCACAATGGGATCATTGCCAACCCTAACTGCTCCACCATCCAGATGGTAGTGGCGCTTGAACCGATCCGTCAGAAATTCGGATTATCAAAGATCATCGTTTCCACCTATCAGGCAGTTTCCGGTGCAGGAGCGGCTGCCATTGACGAACTAGAGTCCCAATCCCAGGCTATCCTGAACAAAGAGGAATTCACTCCTGGAATACTTCCTGTAAAGGGTGACAAAAAGCATTATCAAATCGCATTCAATGCCATTCCGCAAATTGATAAGTTTGAAGACAATGGCTTTACATTTGAAGAACTCAAAATGATCAATGAAACAAAGAAGATCATGCATGCACCTGATTTGCAGGTTGCGGCAACTTGTGTACGCTTGCCAGTTGTCACAGGACATTCCGAGTCTGTATATATTGAAATTGAGGACGAAAATGTGAATGTTCAAGATATTAAAGCGCTGCTTCAAGATGCGCCTGGTGTGGTGCTGCAAGATAAACCGGAAGAGCAGCTGTACCCGATGCCTGCATATTGCGTTGGCTTGAATGATGTGTTTGTCGGACGAATCAGACAAGACCTTGATAACAAAAAAGGGTTCCATTTATGGGTTGTTTCCGATAATCTTCTAAAAGGCGCAGCCTGGAACTCCGTGCAAATTGCAGAAAGCTTAGTTGAAATAGGAATTGTAAAATAAAATTCCCAACTCGAAAGGTCCAGATTTCTTCCGACCTTTTCTTTTCTGCTGTAAACTCCACCTCATTTCTTGAACAATGACATTCCAATCCATCAGGTACTATTTTGACAGCATGTTTCGTATGTATTATGGATGTTTAAAACAAAGAGGTGCCATGACATGAAGATAATTGTTCAAAAATTTGGTGGAACGTCTGTTAGGGATGAAAATAGCAGGGAATGTGCTTTCATGCATGTCAAAAAGGCAGTAGGAGAGGGATTTAAGGTAGTGGTGGTGGTTTCTGCTATGGGACGAAAAGGTGAGCCCTATGCTACAGATACCCTCCTAAGCTTGATTGGCAGTGGAAGTCACTCAGTTTCCAGACGTGAAATAGATAGTTTATTGTCTTGCGGGGAAATTATTTCCTCTGTTGTTTTCAGTAACATGCTCATTCAAAAAGGGTTGTCGGCAACATCATTCAATGGCCCACAGGCTGGATTTCGCACGAATAATGATCATACGAATGCTCGCATCGTTGATATGAAATGTGATCGGCTTTTGGAAGCGTTGGATAAACATGATGTCGTGGTGGTTGCAGGGTTCCAGGGAGAGGCAAAAAACGGGGACATCTGCACAATAGGGCGAGGGGGGAGCGATACCTCCGCCGCTGCTCTGGGCTCCGCATTACAAGCTGAGTGGATCGATATTTTCACAGATGTGGAAGGTGTCATGACCGCAGATCCGAGAATTGTAAAGGATGCCCGCCCACTAACTGTCGTTACGTATAATGAAATTTGCAATATGGCCTATCAAGGGGCTAAGGTCATCCATCCTCGTGCAGTGGAGATAGCCATGCAGGCAAAGATCCCGATTCGTATCCGTTCCACATATTCGGAGTCACATGGCACCCTTGTGACCACTTTGGATAAGGTAAGCAAAGGGTCAGATGTGAAAGATAGGTTGATCACAGGAATTGCCCATGTTCCGAATGTGACACAAATTAAAGTGTATGCAAAAGAAGGAAATTACGGGATTCAGACAGAAGTATTCCGTGCAATGGCAAACGAGCAGATCAGCGTAGATTTTTTCAATATTTCACCTACTAGTGTGGTATATACAGTAACAGACGAAATGAGTGATAAGGCAATATACGTCTTGCAGAAATTAGGCTATGAGCCCAAAGTGACCCGCCATTGCGCGAAAGTTGCCACTGTCGGAGCAGGTATGTCAGGTGTGCCTGGTGTGACTGCGAAGATTGTGACGGCCTTATCGGAACTTGGTATTCAGATTCTTCAATCGGCAGATAGCCATACAACCATTTGGGTCCTTGTCAGACAGGATGATATGATTCAGGCAGTGAACGCTTTGCACAAAGCTTTTAATCTGGCAAAAAAACAACTAACCATTCTACAAGCAGTAGTAGATGAAGGAGAGATTCAAGTACATGATTAATTTTGGTAAAGTTTTAACAGCTATGGTGACACCATTTGATAACAACGGAAATATAGATTTTGAGAAGACGACCCTTTTAGTGAACCATTTGATCAAAAATGGAACAGATGCATTGGTTGTAGCAGGTACAACCGGTGAATCACCTACTCTATCAACAGAAGAGAAGCTGGCATTATTCAGTCATGTTGTAAATGTGGCAGCTGGCCGGATTCCAGTTATTGCCGGGACAGGAAGCAATAACACTAGAGCGTCAATCGAGCTGACGAAGAGGGCTGAAGAAATCGGTGTGGATGCGATCATGCTTGTCGTACCATACTATAATAAACCTACACAAGAAGGCATGTATCAGCATTTTAAAGCCATCGCTGCAGAAACTTCCCTGCCTGTGATGCTTTACAATGTCCCAGGCAGAACTGTCGCAAACATGAGTGCAGACACTACTGTCAGATTGGCTGAAATAGACAATATCGTGGCGGTGAAAGAAGCAAGCGGAAATTTGGATGCCATGACGGAAATAATCGCGAATACATCTGATGACTTTTTGCTATACGGCGGTGATGATGGACTTACATTGCCAGTTCTATCAATCGGAGGTATTGGAGTAGTCTCGGTTGCTTCCCATGTCATAGGCAACGAAATGCAGGAAATGATTCAAGCTTTCGAGGATGGGGAACACGCGAAAGCTGCAAAACTCCATCAAACATTGCTGCCTATCATGAAAGGTATGTTCAGCGCACCAAGCCCAACACCTGTCAAAACAGCCTTGCAGCTTAAAGGCATGGATGTAGGAGGGGTAAGGCTTCCGTTAGTGCCACTTTCCCAAGAAGAAAGAGAAACGCTGACTGCCCTTTTAAAAACCATATAAACTTATAAATATAGACCAGGGTTCTTTTTTTAGAGACTTTGGTCTTTTTTGATTTTTCTGGATTGTGTGATATTCATAATATTTCTTGTATTCCAATTCTTGCATACGTTATAATATTGTCAAATGACTGAGCGGGTATTCTTTTAGCTAAATAGCCTAAGTAACGTTTCAATTCTAAACAGCATAAAAAGAAGAAAGCATATTTGTCATCCAATTTTTTATATACATATAGGAGGGAAGACTGTGAGTACAGCAAAGACAGAGAAGCTAAGAGTATTTTCCCTTGGAGGCGTTGGAGAAATCGGGAAAAACATGTACGTGCTTGAAATCGATGAGTACATATATGTGATAGACGCAGGTGTGATGATTCCGGAGGATGGGATGCTTGGGATTGATATGGTGATTCCAGATGTTTCATATCTTTTTGAAAATAAAGATAGAATACAAGGCATATTCTTGACACATGGGCATGAAGAGCATATTGGAGCTTTAGCATATATCCTCAGAAAATTAAAAATACCGGTATATGGGACGAAGTTGACCTTGGCCCTTGCAGAAGAGCTTGTCAAAGGCGAAGGGCTTTCAGAACAAGTTACCTTCCACGAAATTAACGGGGACACCGTACTGGATCTTCCAAAAACGGAAGTCACCTTTTTCCGCACCAATCATAGCATCCCAGATTCAGTGGGAATCTGTTTCCGTACATCCCAGGGGGCAATTGTACATACAGGTGACTTTAAATTTGATCAATCCCAATTGGCTGAAACCGCTGATATCGGGAAAATGGCAAAAATCGGGAACGAAGGAGTGCTATGTGTTCTCTCCGACTGCATGAATGCAGAAAAGCCGGGATACACCATTTCAGAAGGGATTGTAAAACAGGAAATCGCCGATGTGGTATACAATGCAAGGGGCAGAGTATTTGCAGCCTGCCTGGCAACTAATCTTGCCAGAATACAGCAAATCGTCCAGGCAACTATCGAAAGCAATCGAAAGCTGGTTATCGTATCCCACCCAACCAATAAAATTTTGGATATTGCAATGAAGCTTGGCTATCTGGAAATACCGGAGGAAATAATCATTCCAGTCAACGAGATGGGCAATACAGATGATGAGAGAATAGTCGTCCTTACCATCGGCACACATTCGCAGCTGATGACATCCTTATTGAAAATGGCGAAAGGTACACATAAGCATGTACAGATTCAGGAACATGATGTGGTGATGATTGCCGCTTCCCCATCCCCAGGCACAGAGCTTACCGTAGCCAAGGCTATAGATAAAATCTACCGCGCAGGGGCAATGGTGATTTATGGGCAAAAGAAGATTCACGTTTCAGGTCATGGCTGCCAGGAAGAATTAAAGCTAATGCTTAATCTTCTAAAGCCGAAATTTGTCATACCTATACAAGGTGAATATAAAAGGCAGATGGCACTTTCCAAAGTAGCAAAAAGTGTCGGCATAAAGGATAATTCGATCTTCCTTCTTGAAAAGGGGGAGGTCATGGAATTCAATGGCGAAGAAGCGAAATATGGAGGGAAAGTGTTTGCGGGCAATGTCCTTATTGATGGTTTAGGTGTTGGGGATATAGGTAATATCGTCCTTCGCGACCGACGTCTTCTTTCACAGGATGGAATCATGATCGTGGTGGTTTCCATAAACAGAGGGCAGAAAACGATTGTTGCAGGACCTGAAATCATCTCTAGGGGCTTTGTCTATGTACGGGAGTCTGAGCAGCTGCTGGAAAAAGCGAACGAAATCGTTACCGGAATCCTTGATCAGGCGGTAAAAGAGCATGTGATGGAATGGTCAAGTCTGAAGCTGAAAATCAGGGAATCCCTGAACCAGCACCTATATGAGAAAACAAGAAGAAGACCAATGATATTGCCAATCATCATGGAAGTATAAATGAATAGACCAAGCCGTCAGGGAGTTGCATCCCTGGCGGCTTTTTTCTTTCTTTTCATTGTTGCTATTCTGAAAAAATGTTCACATCAAATATTGCCCGTTGATTTCCGCTCCGGACACTTGCTTTCCGCGGGGACGGATGGGAGCCTCCTCGGCTTCGCCTGCGGGGCCTCCCATGCCCTCTACTTTCCCGCAGGAGTCAAGTGTCCTCCGCTACAATCAACTCACGGGTTAATCATTATTTACTATGGGAAGAGCTTTAAGAACAATCAATTTTGCAACTGAAATGAAATATTGAGACAAAATCCAATTTTTCTACCTTAGTAAGGCAAATTTACTACTTTGAGTCGCCCCAGTTGGTTGGAGTGCAAGGCGTGAGACTCCTGCGGGAGCAGCGTGTCAAGGGAGACCCCACAGGCGCAAAAGCGCCGAGGAGGCTCCCAAAGCCGCCCGCGGAAAGCGAATGCCTGGAACGGAGACCAACAGGGTGTTTAAGGTTGACACTTTATCTTTAGCCCAGCCCTATTTTTAAAGCAACAATCTTTACTAAAAGATCAAAGAATGAAATCGTTCTTTGGGTTAATACTAGAATAGATTAGTTTTTCCTAACTGTTAGACGAAAGGAGCAATTAGCGTGACGGAATTTACATACCAGTCTTCAGGGGAGCCACCCCAGGAACCCAATAAACAGGATGCCGGAAAGGATTCTATAGTAAATAAAATTCAACAGCTTGGCCAAACAAATGTGCCACAGATGCCTGCAGATTCAAAAATACATTGTTTGACAATCGTTGGACAGATCGAGGGGCATGTCCAATTGCCGCCTCAGAATAAGACAACGAAATATGAGCATGTCATCCCACAGATCGTTGCCATTGAACAGAACCCTAATATAGAAGGCCTATTGGTCATTCTGAACACTGTAGGGGGGGATGTGGAAGCCGGTCTTGCGATATCCGAAATGCTGGCATCCCTTTCTAAACCGACTGTGTCGCTCGTTTTGGGGGGTGGCCATTCAATCGGGGTGCCAATTGCTGTGTCCTGCGACTATTCCTTTATTGCTGAAACGGCAACAATGACCATTCATCCGGTACGACTGACCGGTCTCGTAATAGGAGTTCCTCAGACATTTGAGTATTTGGACAAAATGCAGGATCGAGTCATCAACTTTGTGACAAAGAACTCCAATGTCACCGAAGAGAAATTCAAGGAGTTGATGCTTTCCAAAGGGAACCTGACCAGGGATATTGGGACCAATGTTGTTGGGTCTGATGCAGTGGAATACGGGCTGATTGATCAGGTTGGTGGTGTTGGAGAGGCCATAAAGAAACTTAATGAGCTAGTCGAGGCACGCCAGGAACATTTGGAAGGGAAGTTGCTTCAATGATTTTATATACGACCATGCCGCAGGAGATCATTTTTCCTGCCGACAACAGCGAATATGAAAAGCAGCGTGTAGTTGCCTATAATGGAATTTCGCTTGTTGTTCAGCAGACGGAAATGAATTCCTATCAGATTGTGCGCAATCTCAGTACCGACCCCGCTCACTACCTGAATAGTGATTATGCTCCCGGTCAAACTATTTACCTAGGTCCATAATACATTGCTGTTTTCGCATACATTGTTGCATACAGCGTAAACACGTAATTTTACTTGCATTCGTGCTCTTTTCCCGTGTAAATGATATAATTATTCCTTGAATAATATGGGGAGAAATGCTGTAAAAAATCCAAAAGCCGATTTTTTACGGACATAAGCAACAAACTTTACGAAAAGAGCTTAATACAAAAAGCCGGGTAAAGCATGATATTTTCAGTAAACTACCTTTCAAGAAGAATGGCTTATGATATAATACAAGCATCAGAGGAAAAAGCAGCCATTTTTGTTGGCTGCTTTCTTCTTCTCATTATGGTGTTAGATAGGTGAATAAAATGTCAAAGCGGAAAAAAAGACCGAGTAAAAATCGAAATGAATGGAAAAGAACGGTCACCTTTGAGGTGATTGGCCTGTTAATGCTTGCCGTAACATGTATTGCCATAGCCAAACTGGGTATGGTAGGGCATGCCTTTGTTTTGGTATTCCGCTTCTTTAGCGGAGAATGGTATATGCTCATGCTGCTTGGCTTGTTGATTCTATCAGGCTATATAATCTGGAAGCGAGATCTGCCACCCTTTTTCACAAGGCAGTTGGTAGGTATATATGTCATCATCATGTCGGTACTCCTATTGAGTCACGTCTCTTTATTCAAAATGTTATCCAGAGGAGGAACATTTGCAGATCCTTCTGTTATTGCAAATACATGGGAATTATTCTGGTTTGAAGTGAATGGGGAAACCAGTACAACCGATTTGGGCGGAGGCATGATTGGAGCAGTTCTCTTTGCACTATTTCACCTACTATTTGAGGCAAAAGGTGCACAATGGATAGCAACAATCTTTATTGTGATCGGAATTATCCTCGTTACAGGCAAATCATTGAACGATACAGTCATCAAAGTGGCAGTGGGACTTTTTACTTTTACAAAAGAACAGTGGTTGGCCTTTACAGAAGATATGAAGGTGTGGAGAACGGACAGCAAGAAACGAAAAAAAGAAAAACAATCCGTAAAAGCTCAAAAAGATCCGGAAGTGAAACCTACATTAAAAGAAGAAGTGGTAGTAATAGAGGAGCCGGGAGACGAAGTAATTGCCCCACCGATCATTTCCTCCTTCAATGATCGGTCTGAACATATGCAAAAAGGGGAAGGTACAAAGAAGCCGAAGTCCGCTGCTGAAGGTAAGTCTGAAGTGGAACCAGAGGAGGAACTGGATGTATCAATTGCAGCTCCGATGGCATTCACGGAAGTGGAGAACAAGGAATACCAGCTACCTCCCTTGGATCTATTGAACGAACCTATTACCAATCATCAGACTACGGAGCATGAAAATATCTATCAGAACGCCCGTAAGCTTGAAAAAACATTCGCAAGCTTCGGGGTAAAGGCGAAGGTCACAAAAGTCCATTTAGGACCTGCCGTCACCAAATACGAAGTGTACCCTGATGTGGGTGTGAAAGTCAGCAAGATTGTGAACTTAAGTGATGACCTGGCACTTGCGTTGGCTGCAAAGGATATTCGTATAGAAGCACCGATCCCTGGGAAGTCGGCGATTGGAATTGAAGTGCCTAACAACGAAGTGGCTATGGTTTCACTTCGGGAGGTATTGGATACAAAACAGGCTGAAAAGCCGGATGCCAAGCTGCTTATCGGGCTTGGAAGGGATATCTCCGGGGATGCTGTAGTGGCGGAATTGAACAAAATGCCGCATCTACTTGTTGCTGGTGCGACCGGAAGCGGAAAAAGTGTCTGTATAAATGGCATCATCACAAGTATTCTTGTACGGGCGAAGCCGCATGAAGTAAAAATGATGATGATCGACCCTAAAATGGTAGAACTAAACATGTACAATGGTGTACCGCATTTGCTAGCGCCTGTAGTGACAGATCCTAAAAAAGCATCACAGGCCCTGAAAAAGGTCGTAAATGAAATGGAACGAAGATATGAATTGTTTTCCCATACGGGTACGAGAAATATCGAAGGTTACAATGATTATATCAAGAGGCATAACCAGGATGAAGAGGCAAAGCAGCCTTCCCTTCCATATATCGTTGTAATTGTGGACGAGTTGGCTGATCTCATGATGGTTGCCTCCTCCGATGTGGAGGATTGCATCACAAGGCTTGCACAGATGGCTCGTGCTGCAGGGATTCACTTGATCATCGCAACCCAGCGACCTTCCGTTGATGTCATTACAGGGGTCATCAAGGCGAACATTCCTTCAAGAATAGCCTTCAGTGTATCCTCCCAGACAGACTCCAGGACCATTCTTGATATGGGTGGTGCAGAAAAGCTGTTGGGACGCGGTGATATGCTATTCCTTCCTGTAGGTGCATCCAAGCCTGTCAGGGTGCAAGGTGCCTTCCTGTCGGATGAGGAAGTGGAACGTATAGTAGACTTTGTCATTGACCAGCAAAAGGCACAGTACCAAGAGGAGATGATTCCTCAGGATATCAATGAAGAGGTGGAAGCAGTGGAAGATGATCTGTATGATGATGCGGTTCAGCTTGTCCTTGAAATGCAAACAGCTTCGGTATCCATGCTTCAGAGACGCTTCAGGATTGGATATACAAGAGCGGCACGCCTTATTGACGCGATGGAAGTCAGAGGGGTTGTTGGCCCTTATGAAGGCAGTAAGCCAAGGAACGTCTTAATGTCCAATTCCCACAGCGAAGACGTTGGATCATAAGAATGGAGGATAACAGTTTTCTGTTATCCTCTTAATTTTATGCTGTTTTCGCATTCATTGCTGTTATAAAGATAAAATGTAACCATTAAATGTTGCCCGTTGATTTCCGCTGCGGACACAAGATTCGCCGGGGACGGATGGGAGCCTCCTCGGCTTCGCCTGTGGGGTCTCCCATGCCCTCTACTTTCCCGCAGGAGTCAAGTGTCCTCCGCTACAATCAACTCAGTTTCTTTACATTGTTTGCTCTACTGAAGTAAAAAAATTAGACAATGCCGATTTTCAAACTTTAAAGAAGCAAATTATATACTATGATTCACCCCTGTTGGTTGGAGTGCAAGGCGTGAGACTCCTGCGGGAGCAGCGTGTCAAGGGAGACCCCGCAGCGCAAAAGCGCCGAGGAGGCTCCCGAGGCCGCCTTAGGATAAGCGAACGCCTGGAACGGAGACCAACAGGGCGTTTAATGTGGACATCTTATCTTTAGTCCAGCTCTATGCTTAAAGAAACAATTTTGATTAAAAGAGACTAATTTTATTTTCAAATACTTTATTTTCTATTTATTTTACGGGAGAAAAGTGTTATATTATTTTGGATAAAAGGGCATATATAAATTGTTTTGTAAACGGTTAATGGGGGAAGAATTATGTCAATTCGGTCAGACAGTAGGCATTTATACTTACTAGTGGTAGATAAATTAAAACAGGATATCGAGGATAAAATATATAAGGAAAAAGAAAAGCTGCCTTCCGAATTTGAGCTGTCACGCCGATTAGGTGTCAGCCGCGCCACTCTCAGGGAAGCGCTTCGAGTTCTCGAAGAGGAGAATATCGTTATCCGGCGTCATGGAGTGGGGACATTTGTCAATTCCAAGCCGGTTTTCTCTTCAGGAATTGAGCAATTGAACAGTGTGACGGAAATGATCTCACAAGCCGGCATGAAAGCGGGCACGATTTTCCTGACGTCCACCATTGAAAGTCCAACGGAAGAGGACATCAAGAAATTCGATGATCCTTCCATGGAGGAGCTTTTGCATTTTGAACGGGTAAGAACAGCGAACGACCTGCCAGTGGTTTACTGTATCGATAAAATCCCTACAACGATTGTGGAAGACTACCAATCTTACAAAAATGAGTCATTGCTTGAGCTATTGGAAAAAGTTGCGGGCAGAACCGTCTCCTATGCAGTGGCCCACATTGAACCATTAGGCTACCATGATAAAATCTCTCCAATTCTCGAGTGCGAACCGGAGACTGCATTATTAGTGCTAAAACAGATGCACTACGATCAAAACGATGAACCGATTCTCTATTCCTTGAATTATTTCAGAGCGGATAAATTCAGCTTCCACGTCCTAAGAAAACGTCCATAATCACCGCACACAAAGTGACTTCCAAAATGGGGGTCACTTTTCTTTTTTAAGGTTCGGTAAACGAAGAGTTTTGAATATAGCACAACGCTAGCTGATGATTGGAGCAAAAGGCGGATACTCCTGCGGGATTTAGCGGTACGCTGGAGACCCCGCAAGGCGAAGCCTGAGGAGGCTCCAGCATCGCCCCGCGGAAAGCGCAGCCTTTTGAGGAAATCATCAGCGGTCTTTTAACACGTTTTTTCATAAATTAACCATAATAATATTATGTAAATAAAATGAACAAAAACCTCTCACTAAAACTTGTAATACTTTCTAATAAACCTTTATATTGGAACTAAGACTATTTTTCATGAAATAATGAAAGAATAGTACTGACTTGTTTGAAATAGTAATGAATACTATGCGAAAATTGAAAACCTGCCTGCTATGTGGAAAGTTAAGATGTGAAATTATTATACAATCTAAGGAGGAGATATCTTGAAGCTGATCGATGAACGAACATTTTCCCTCAATGGGGTGAAAGTTCATAATGTATCAACAGATAAATTTAAAACAAATACGCTGGTCCTTAAATTGATGGCACCACTTTCCGAGGAAGATGTCACTCTCCGAGCGCTGCTGCCTTATGTGCTTCAAAATGGCACAAAATCTCATCCCAAGTCTTCGCATTTCCGTGGATATCTCGATGAACTTTACGGTGCAAGCCTGGCGGTGGATTTGAGCAAAAAAGGGGAGTCACACATCATCACTTTTCGTTTGGAAATTGCGAATGAAAAGTTCCTAAAGGATACAACTCCTCTGTTGGAAAAAGGCATTCAGCTTCTTAGTGAGGTTCTCCTCCAGCCGGTTGTTGAAGGCGATTCCTTCGCTCAAGCCACTGTAGAAAAAGAAAAAAGAGCCTTAAAACAAAGAATTCAATCTGTTTATGACGATAAGATGAGATACGCAAGCCAAAGGTTGATAGAAGAAATGTGCAGTGATGAGCCGTATCGCCTACAAGCAAATGGCCAAAGCGAACAGGTGGATGGTATAACTGCTCAATCCCTTTATGAGTATTACCAACAAATGCTAAAAAACGATGATATCCATCTATATGTAGTCGGAGATATTAAAGAATCGGAAGTAAAGGCTTTTGTTGAGAAATATTTCACCATCGAGGATCAAGGAGAAAAAAAATCTTCTGTAATTACTGAGCATCCAAAGCTTTCCAAAGAGCCGAATGAGGTGGTGGAACGCCAAGATGTGAAACAAGGAAAGCTTAATATGGGCTATCGGACAAATGTAACGTTCAATGATGATCTATACTATGCCCTGCAAGTCTTCAATGGGATATTCGGAGGTTTTTCCCACTCCAAGCTATTCATCAATGTGAGGGAAAAAGAAAGCCTTGCATACTACGCTGCGTCAAGGGTTGAAAGCCATAAAGGGTTGCTTCTTGTAATGTCCGGCATTGATTTCTCAAATTATGATAAAGCGGTCAACATTATTCATAAGCAAGTGGAGGCGATGAGGCAAGGTGAATATACCGATGCAGAAATCGCACAGACAAAAGCTGTCATTAAAAATCAAGTGCTCGAGACAATTGATACTGCACGGGGATTAATCGAGGTTCTCTATAATAATGAAGTTGCGGAAGCTGATAAACCGGTAGACCTTTTCCTCGAAGGTATCGAAAAGGTCACCAAGGAAGAGATCCAGCAGGTTGCCAAGCAGGTCGAACTGGATACAATCTACTTTTTAACGGGAAAGGAGGCAGAATAAATGGAGAAAATAGAATTCAGCCAACTGGCAGAAACCTTATATCATGAAACCTTGGATAATGGACTTCAGGTTTACCTATTGCCTAAAGATGGCTTCCACAAAACCTATGCCACCTTTACAACCAAGTATGGTTCGATCGACAATCAGTTCATCCCTATTGACGGAGACGAGTACTTGCATGTACCTGATGGAATCGCACACTTTCTCGAGCACAAGCTGTTTGAAAAAGAAGACGGAGATGTTTTCCAGGATTTCAGTAAGCAGGGTGCATCGGCCAATGCCTTCACCTCATTTACCAGAACAGCCTATCTATTCTCCAGTACATCAAATGTTGAAAAAAATCTGGAAACATTGATGGACTTTGTTCAGAGTCCATACTTTACAGAAAAAACTGTGGAGAAAGAAAAGGGGATCATCGGACAAGAAATCACCATGTATGAGGATAACGCAGACTGGCGTGCCTACTTCGGCTTGATTGAAAGCATGTTCCATCATCATCCAGTGAAGATTGACATTGCAGGTACAAAAGAATCCATTGCAAAAATCACGAAGGATCTGTTGTATACCTGCTATGAAACGTTCTATCATCCAAGCAATATGCTGTTATTTGTTGTCGGACCAATGGATACGGAAAAAATGATGCAATTTATAAAAGAAAATCAAAGTAAGAAAACATTCAAGGAGCCAAAGGAAATAAAAAGGCATTTCGAAGAGGAGCCTACCACCGTACACGAGGCGAAGAAAGTGCTGAAAATGAATGTCCATACTTCCAAAAGCTTACTTGGAATCAAGGAGTCAACTCCCGATAAACAAGGTGAGGAGCTCCTGAAGCACGAACTAACTGTCAATGTGCTATTGGATCTTCTGTTTGGAAAAAGTTCCGATCACTATCAAAAGCTTTACGACGACGGTCTTATCGACGAAACGTTCGCCTATGACTACACAGGAGAGAATGGATTTGGTTTTGCCATGCTTGGCGGAGATACAGCCAATCCGGATAAGCTTGCTGAAAAGCTGAAAGAGATTCTGCTGTCCTTAGATCCTTCCTCCATTAAAGAGGATGAATTGGAACGGATAAAGAAAAAGAAAATTGGATCCTTCCTGAGGGCATTAAATTCACCAGAGTTCATTGCCAACCAGTTCACAAGGTATGCATTCAATGAAATGGATCTATTCGAGGTAATCCCTCAGTTGGAAAAAATCACATTACAGGATCTCTCTGACGTGGCGAAAGCCCTTATTAAAGAAGAGGCTTTCACCGTTTGTCAGGTAGTGCCGAAATAAAACAGGTCGATTCAACTGTGCAAAAGTACGGTTGAGTCGACTTCTTTCCTTTAATCGAATTTTAAGTTATGAAGGTGAATCTATTGCAAAAAAGAGCATTGATTATTGGGGCAAGTGGGGATATTGGTAAAGCGATTGCTGAAAATCTATTGGAAGAAGGGTATTTTACCTATCTTCATTATAATCGGGATCGGCGTGCAGTCGACCAGATGGAAAGGAGATTTGGGAGTGATCAACTTGTAGCCATACAAGCCGATTTGGCAAGTAAGGATGGAGTAGGTCTATTAAAGAATGAAATAGCTGACAAGCTGGATTGCATCATTTATAATGCCGGGTCGGCCTTTTACGGCCTTATGACAGATATTGATGAAACAACAAAAATGAATATGATACAACTTAACATAACATCGTTATATTCAACTATCCAGTTGTTCCTTCCTGATATGATCAGAAAAAAGGCAGGTAACATAGTGGTCATCTCTTCTATCTGGGGAGAAATTGGAGCATCATGTGAAGTGCTGTATTCCATGACCAAAGGCGCTCAAAATTCCTTTGTCATGGCATTGGCCAAGGAAGTGGCTTTAAGCGGAATCCGAGTAAATGCCATTGCTCCCGGTGCAGTAAATACAAAGATGCTACACCATTTTTCAAAGGAGGAAAAGGATGCCATGGCAGAAGATATCCCGATGGGCAGACTTGCCGATCCTTCTGAAATTGCCAACTCTGTTTCTTTCCTGGTTTCTGATAAAGCTTCCTACATAACGGGACAAATTTTAGGCGTTAATGGAGGATGGAATTAAGAATATGCATATTTTTTCTCCTGCAAGACATACTAACTCTTGAACATATGTGGAAGGAGGAGTTAATTATGTCAGTGTTGGATAATTGGGATCAATGGAAAGGGTTTTTAGGTGATCGCCTGAATCATGCAGAGCACGAAGGAATGGATCACGGTGCCATTTCACAGCTTGCATATGAAATCGGAGACTACCTTGCCCAAGAAGTGGAAGCAAAAAATCCGCAGGAACGCGTATTGGCAGACCTATGGAAAGTGGCAAGCCCGGAAGAGCAGCATGCCATTGCTAACATGATGGTAAAGCTTGTTCAAAATGACGGTTCACACTAAGAGAGGCTAATTCCTCTCTTTTTTTTTGCACATTTACGGTACTTTTTGTAGATAAACAATTTCTGAAATCGGTTGGGCCTTGAATAGCCCATTCCGCCCGAAATTTTGAATTTGCGCCCGATATCCCTGGATTATCGCCCGAAAAACAAATTTTCCTCCCGAACGCAATTTGACGGGTATATCAAATTTTTATTCATAATACAGGAATTACTTTCTAATTTACTTATTATTAGCTATTATAGAAGTTATAATGGTGAACGTAACGTTTTGATGGACGGGAGTGGTTTGATGGAGAAAAAAGAGTGGTATTTAGAATACCAGATACATATTAACAGGCCAGGTCTTCTTGGAGATATAGCGTCTTTACTCGGAATGCTCTCCATAAATATCGTAACAATCAATGGAGTGGATGACTCGAGACGGGGCATGCTTTTGTTAAGCGATACAAATGAGCAAATAGTCCGTCTTGAATCTATCCTGAATACAATGGATAATATAACAGTAACAAAGCTTCGAGAGCCAAAACTTCGTGATCGTCTGGCTGTTAGACATGGAAGATACATACAACGAGATGCAGACGACAAAAAAACTTTCCGCTTTGTAAGGGAAGACTTGGGCTTACTAGTTGACTTTTTAGCAGAGCTGTTCAAGCAGGAAGGGCATAAACTGATTGGAATCAGGGGAATGCCAAGGGTAGGGAAAACCGAATCCATCGTTGCCTCAAGCGTTTGTGCAAATAAACGTTGGCTATTTGTTTCCAGCACCCTGCTAAAACAAACGATTCGCAGTCAGTTGATTGAAGATGAATATAGTGAGGACAACCTCTTTATTATTGATGGAATTGTTTCTACGAAAAGAGCAAATGAAAAGCATTGGCAGCTGATACGGGAAATTATGAGATTATCTGCAGTGAAAGTGGTTGAACATCCTGATGTTTTCGTGCAAAATACAGAATATAAACTTGATGATTTTGACTATATTATTGAATTGAGAAATTCGGAGGACGAAGAAATAACTTACGAAGTTGTGCAATCCAATAATATGTTCGAAGATAATCCTTTTGGAGGCTTTGATTTTTAATAATGTTGGAAGGTGTTAGGTAGTGACAGAACTCGGAAACAGACTGAAGCAGGAACGTGAAGCAAAAAAGATGTCCCTAGAGGATCTACAAACGACAACAAAGATTCAAAAAAGGTACTTGATAGGTGTGGAAGAAGGAAACTATTCCATTATGCCTGGCCAATTCTATGCCCGTGCATTCATCAAACAGTATGCCGAGGCGGTCGGACTCGATCCGGAAGAAATATTTGAAGAATACAAAAATGATATACCTGTAAAAGAGAAAGAGGATTTACCGCAGCTTTCCCGTGTGAAAACGCGAAAACAAGTGCCTGCAAAAAGCACCAAGTCCTGGAAATTCCTGCCTATTCTATTTACAATTTTAGCAATTGTAGCAATATGCGCCATTGTTTATACGGTTGTCATCAGCCTGTCAGGTGGAGAAGGAAATGATGCAGATCAAGCTGCACGGGATACGCAGCCTGCAGAAATAGATGCTCCTAATCAAGATGCCGAGCCTGAAGAAGAGGAAACGGCACCGGTTGAGGAAGAGAAGGATCCTGCTGAAGATGAGAAACCGGCTGAAGAGGAAACTCCGGCTGCTGGAACGTTGAAGGAGCTAGAAAAGAGCGGCTCAAATGCTACTTTGGAATTGAGTGGTACGGATCAATTTTTTGTGGAACTAACATCTCCAGGTGAAACATGGATTGAAATCGATAATGAAAAAGGTAAAAATTTTCTTTATGGTCTGGTGAAAAAAGAAGACGGGGCCAAAAAAATTGATTTGTCAAATGAAACAGAAGTTAGTTTTAAAGTGGGTAGGACTTTTGAGACAGATATAAAGATTAATGGAAAGCCATTCGTGTTTCCATTTCCGACAGATCAGAAAACTACACAGACATTCACTATTAAATTTGTAAAGAATGGAGAACAATAAAGTCATCGGCATGATGGCTTTTTTTGTACACATTAATCTCATATGATTAGACAAACAACCCATATTTATGTATATTGGAAAAGCAATATTGAATGTTGGAGGAATGAATGTGAATTTACCTAATAAAATTACCGTTTCAAGAATTGTGTTAATTCCAGTATTCATGGTATTAATGCTTGCGCCTTTAGATTTAGGAGAACTGGCAATCGGACAAGAAACCATACCCTATGCACATCTATTCGGAGCCCTCATATTTATCATTGCCTCCGTTACTGATTGGGTGGATGGCTATTATGCAAGGAAGCTTAACCTTGTGACCAATCTAGGGAAATTCCTGGATCCGTTAGCTGATAAGCTTCTTGTTTCCGCAGCATTAATAGCTCTAGTGGAACTTCAGATGGCTCCGGCCTGGATCGTCATCCTGATCATCAGCAGGGAGTTTGCAGTAACAGGTCTCCGTCTTGTGTTAGCAGGGGAAGGGGAAGTTGTCGCAGCAAATATGTTGGGAAAAATCAAAACCTGGGCCCAAATTATTGCAGTATCAGCATTATTATTACATAACATACCATTTGAAATGATTTCCGTACCATTTGACACGATTGCACTTTGGGTTGCGCTGATTTTCACCCTTGTATCAGGGTGGGACTATTTCTATAAAAATAAAGATGCAATTCTTCGGTCAAAATAAAAGCTTCATTTTGATAGAGGGGAGAGAAGGACATGTTTAGGAGTGCAGAAATCATTGCTGTAGGTTCTGAGCTGCTTCTGGGGCAGATATGCAACACGAACGCACAATTTCTGTCCAAGCAGTTGGCGGAACTTGGAATCAATGTTTATTTTCATACAGTAGTCGGGGACAATCCTGATAGACTGACCACAGCTATACATACCGCAAAAAAGCGGGCCGATCTTCTCATATTCACTGGAGGACTTGGACCAACCAAAGATGACCTGACCAAAGAAACGATATCGAAGGTTCTTCAAAAGGATCTTGTAATGGATGATGAGGCATTAACAAATATTGAAGCCTACTATCAAAAAACAAAAAGAACGATGAGTGAGAATAATAAAAAGCAGGCTATCGTTCTAGAGGGATCTACAGTGTTACCGAACGATTACGGAATGGCGCCGGGTATGGCTCTTACCGGCCAAAATCACACTTATATGCTACTGCCTGGTCCTCCAAAAGAGCTGCAGCCAATGTTCCTGAACTACGGAAGGGAATTTATCCTCTCAAAGCTTGGTGTGAAGGAACAGATAGTTTCAAAGGTTCTGCGCTTTTTTGGAATTGGTGAGTCACAGCTTGAAACAGACATCGAAGATTTGATTGAGCGGCAGACAAATCCTACTATTGCGCCTTTGGCAGGAGACCACGAAGTAACCTTGCGATTGACGGCGAAGCACCATTTGGAAGAAGAAGCGAATAGGTTGATCAGTGTTACGGAAAAACTTATTCAGTCCAGAGTGGGCGAGCACTTTTATGGTTACGACGAAGATACGATCTTTTCCGTCCTTTTTGGGAAAATACAGCATTCCAACTATACACTCAGCAGTGCTGAGAGTTTGACGGGAGGACTGTTCTCTGAAAAGATGACTGCCTTTACCGGTGCCTCCGAGGTGATAGAGGGCGGTATTGTTTGCTACACCAACGAAATCAAAAAGAATGTATTAGGTGTTTCCGAACAAACACTGGAGCAGTATGGTGCGGTTAGTGAAGAGTGTGCTGCAGAAATGGCTGAACGTGTGAAAGACTTATTTAAGACGGATATCGGAGTCGGCTTCACTGGAGTTGCAGGACCTGGTACTATGGACGGGAAACCGGTAGGGACCGTATTTATTGGTCTGGCCCTCCCAAGTGGCAGAACTGTGGTTCATTCTATCCTGTTGGCTGGTGGAAGGGACTCCATCAGGCAAAGAACAGTGAAATATGGTTGTCATTTCCTGTTAAAGGAATTATTCAAAAGCAGCTGATATCCTCAGCTGCTTTTGTTTTAGGGAGTAAACAAAAACCGAAAAAAGTTTTTTAAGTCGGTCCGCTCTCATAAAAAGTACAATTCGGTATAGGGAAATTGTTATTTTTGATCTATTTTCAATTATAAAAAAACCGAATGGATGTTCGTTTTTTGGTTGCCAAACACACTGAAAAGAGGTATAGTTAGATTAGTTAATAGATATCAATTATTGAGTTTCATAGATATAAAGGAGGAAATTGAATGAGTGATCGTAAAGCGGCTTTAGATATGGCATTAAAACAAATAGAAAAACAGTTCGGTAAAGGTTCCATCATGAAGCTGGGTGAACAGGCGGAGCGTAAAATCTCCACAATGCCAAGTGGCTCCCTTGCATTGGATGTAGCATTGGGTGCCGGCGGATATCCACGAGGAAGAGTAGTGGAAATCTATGGTCCCGAATCTTCAGGTAAAACAACAGTTGCCCTTCATGCAATCGCTGAGGTACAGCAGCAGGGTGGACAAGCAGCATTTATCGATGCCGAGCATGCACTTGATCCTGTATATGCGCAAAAATTGGGTGTAAATATAGATGAATTGCTTCTATCACAGCCGGATACCGGGGAACAGGCCCTTGAAATTGCAGAGGCGCTTGTAAGAAGTGGTGCTGTTGATATCATAGTAGTCGATTCAGTTGCAGCGCTAGTTCCAAAAGCGGAAATTGAAGGGGAAATGGGAGACTCCCATGTTGGTCTTCAGGCTCGACTTATGTCCCAAGCACTTCGTAAGCTTTCCGGTGCAATCAATAAATCCAAAACCATTGCGATCTTCATCAACCAGATCCGTGAAAAAGTCGGTGTCATGTTCGGTAACCCTGAAACCACACCAGGCGGGCGTGCGCTTAAATTCTATTCTTCCGTACGTCTAGAGGTTCGTCGTGCTGAGCAATTGAAGCAAGGTCATGACATTGTCGGAAATAAAACGAAAATTAAAGTAGTGAAAAATAAAATTGCCCCTCCTTTCAAGGTGGCGGAAGTGGATATCATGTATGGAGAAGGGATCTCCAGAGAGGGAGAGGTCATTGACATGGGCTCTGACCTGGATATCGTACAAAAAAGTGGATCTTGGTATTCCTATAATGAGGAACGATTAGGCCAAGGCCGTGAGAATGCCAAGCAGTTCCTGAAGGAAAACAAGGAAGTGCGACAAGAAATTTATCAACTAATCCGTGATCACCATGGTCTTGATAAAGATTTGACAGCTCCTCCGGAGGAAAATGACCAAGAGGAACTTCTCGATTTTTAATTTTCGATTAGTTAAGTGCTTGTATCGATTTTTCTTGCACAGTACCTGTTTGCACAGTGGTACTGTGCTGGAGAAGAGTCGGTCCGGCACTTTTTTTTGGTCGAAAACCATGAAGTTATACCTATTTTGAATGTTTGAAATAGGATTAGTTTGCCAAAAAGGTAAAATGCTTGATAGGACAGGCTTGACAATAAATTTTCACAGATTTACAATTAGTATGTATAATTTACATTTTGTTAGAATTTTAGAGCTATAAAAAAGCTAAAAAAGCCTTTGAGCTGTATGTTGACACACATTGTAACAATGTACATGCCGACAATGAAATCTAGCAAGAAAAAAGTTCATAGCAAGAGGAGGTGTAATAATGGAAACTGTAACAATCATCTCCGCTTTGCTTGCCTTATTCGTCGGTGTAGTTGTTGGCTTTTATGTTCGTAAATCTATTGCTGAGCAAAAGATTTTAGGCGCTAAGAGTGCAGCTGAACAGATTGTGGAAGAATCGAAACGTGAAGCTGAATCACTTAAGAAAGAAGCACTATTAGAAGCTAAGGACGAAATTCACAAGCTTCGCACAGAAGCTGAACGTGAAATTCGTGACCGTAGAAACGAACTGCAAAAACAAGAAAATCGTTTAATGCAAAAAGAAGAGAATCTAGATCGAAAAGATGAATCGCTTGATAAACGTGAAGTAGCTTTGGAAAGGCGTGAAGATTCTTTAAACGATAGACAACAGCATATTGAAGAATTAGAAAGCAAAGTGGATCAATTAGTGCGTAAACAGCAGGAAGAGCTAGAACGCATTTCGGCTTTGACACGAGATGAAGCTAAAAACATCATCATTGACCGTGTTGAAAACGAATTATCCCATGATATTGCTCTGATGGTAAAGGAAAGTGAAAACAGAGCAAAAGAAGATGCGGATAAGAAGGCAAGAGAAATTCTTTCTTTAGCTGTCCAACGTTGCGCAGCAGATCATGTTGCAGAAACGACAGTATCCGTTGTTAACTTACCTAATGATGAGATGAAAGGTCGAATCATTGGTCGTGAAGGACGTAATATCCGTACTCTTGAAACATTGACTGGAATCGACTTGATCATCGATGACACACCAGAAGCTGTAATATTATCTGGTTTTGATCCGATCCGTCGTGAAACAGCACGTATTGCCCTTGATAAGCTAGTACAGGATGGGCGTATCCACCCTGCGCGTATTGAAGAAATGGTTGAAAAATCGAGACGTGAAGTGGATGAATACATCCGTGAAATGGGTGAGCAGACTACTTTTGAGGTCGGCGTCCATGGATTACACCCTGATTTGATTAAAATCCTGGGTCGATTGAAATTCCGTACAAGTTATGGACAGAACGTTCTGAAACATTCGATGGAAGTGGCCTTCTTATCCGGTTTGATGGCAGCTGAGCTTGGCGAGGATGAAACATTGGCTCGTCGTGCAGGATTGCTGCATGATATCGGGAAAGCGGTTGACCATGAAGTCGAAGGTAGTCACGTGGAAATCGGAGTAGAATTAGCTACGAAGTATAAGGAGCATCCTGTTGTTATCAACAGTATCGCTTCCCACCACGGAGATACGGAACCGACTTCCATCATTGCGGTACTGGTGGCAGCAGCCGATGCCCTATCAGCTGCAAGACCGGGAGCACGCAGTGAAACGCTCGAAAATTATATCCGTCGTTTAGAGAAACTGGAAGAGATTTCAGAATCCTACGAAGGTGTAGAGAAATCCTTTGCTATCCAAGCAGGTCGTGAAGTGCGTATCATGGTTAAACCTGATACAATCGATGATCTGGAAGCGCATCGTCTTGCAAGGGACATCAGAAAACGCATTGAGGAAGAACTGGATTATCCAGGACATATCAAGGTAACGGTTATTCGTGAAACAAGAGCCGTTGAATACGCAAAGTAAAGTGGTGCTCGCACCACTTTTTTTGTTTGTCTTTAAAGTGGTTTGCCTATCAACGAAAGGTATGGGAAACTATTAATAAAGAAATATAGAAGGGAATCGATTAATCTTGAGAATTTTATTTGTCGGAGACGTTGTGGGTTCTCCCGGTAGAGATATGGTCAAAGAATACCTGCCGAAATTAAAAAGTAAGTTCCAACCTGCGGTCACCATTGTCAATGGAGAGAATGCAGCAGGAGGAAAAGGAATTACAGAAAAAATTTATCAAGGATTTTTATCTGCTGGAGCCAATCTGGTGACGCTCGGGAATCATACTTGGGATAACCGTGAAATTTTTGAGTTTATAGATAGTGCAAAATTTATGATACGCCCTGCCAATTTTCCAAGTGAGACACCTGGGAAGGGCATTGCATATATCCCTTTTCACGGGAAGGAGCTTGCCGTAATCAATTTACAGGGAAGAACTTTTTTGCCTCCGATTGATTGTCCTTTCAAGAAAGCTGATGAGCTAGTAGAGGAAGCGAGAAAGCGGACGCCATTTATATTTGTCGATTTTCACGCAGAAGCGACCAGTGAAAAGCAGGCGATTGCCTGGTATTTGGATGGGCGGGTAACAGGAGTCGTCGGGACGCATACCCATGTTCAGACAAATGACTATCGCGTATTGCCTGAAGGAACAGCTTATATTACGGATGTAGGGATGACAGGGCCTTATGACGGCATATTAGGGGTTGAGCGGGATGCCGTACTGAAACGGTTTATGACATCCCTTCCAGTTCGATTTGAAGTGACGGAAGGAAGAACGCAACTTAATGCTGTCATCCTCGATGTAGATATGAAAACAGGTAAGGCCAAGTCCATCAAACCACTGATCATTAATGAGGACCATCCATTTTTTGATTGATAATTTGTTTATTTGAATATTAAGACTTCTGTAATGATACAAGTTGGAATACATCTGGCTTCTCCCGAATATAGTAGGAATGAAATTATTACAATTCATTCATCTATGGATCTTTCACCATATACTGTAAATGTTAAGGAGGAGCTAGAAATGGAAATATTAAAGGTTTCAGCCAAATCTAACCCAAATTCGGTAGCAGGGGCTTTAGCAGGAGTTTTAAGGGAACGAGGGAATGCAGAAATACAGGCAATCGGGGCTGGGGCACTGAACCAAGCTGTGAAAGCTGTAGCGATTGCCAGAGGCTTTGTCGCTCCTAGTGGAGTGGATTTGATATGTATTCCTGCTTTTACCGATATATTAATTGACGGTGAGGAACGGACTGCAATTAAATTGATCGTAGAACCTAGATAGAAAAAAATCAGAAGAATAGTATAAATGAGAGCCTGTTTGCAATTAGATGCAGACGGGTTTGTTTTTTTTAGCAAGTCAATAACAATTGTAAAAGGTGTGGGAATTGAATGCGGATTTTTGATGCTCATTGTGATACTGTATTCAGAATGTGGGAGGAACCTCATCTATCCTTCAAAGATAGTACAGACCTTCATGTTACATGGGATGGACTAAAGAATGCGGATGCAAGGGTCCAATGCTTTGCTATTTACATACCGGAAAATGTAAGACCGGAATCAAAGTTCGATGTAGCATTGGAAATGATCGATATTTTTTATAGAGATATCCTGCAGCGATTTCCAAAAATGAAGCTAGTTACCTCAAAAAGGGATATGCTGCATTTGAAGGAAGATGAGGTAGGGGCCATTCTGACATTGGAGGGCTGTGACGCGATTGGCAACAGTTTGGAACGGTTAAGAACTCTATTCCGATTAGGAGTTTCTTCGGTTGGTCTGACATGGAATTATGCCAACGCAGTAGCGGATGGAATTCTCGAGGAAAGAGGGGCAGGACTGTCATCGTTCGGTAAGCAGGTTGTACTGGAGAACAACGACCACTTTATCTGGACGGATGTTTCCCATTTATCCGAAAAGGGATTCTGGGAAGTGCTGGATATAGGTAGATATGTGATCGCGTCTCATTCCAACTGTAAAAAGATTTGTCATAATCCAAGGAATTTGACTGACGAACAAATAAAAGCGCTGATTGAAAAAGATGCTGCCATGGGCGTAACCTTTGTTCCACAATTTCTCTCCAACAATCCTGAATGCAACATTTCTGATGTGATCCGTCATATAGATCATATTTGTTCTCTTGGCGGTATCGATCATATCGGTTTCGGGTCGGATTTTGACGGAATCACAAAAACTGTCAGTGGATTATCCAGATACGAAGATTACGCAAGTCTGGTGAATACGTTATTAAAATACTATTCTAATACAGAGGTGGAAGGTTTTCTTTATGGTAATTTCTTTAAAAGATTCCCTAAATGATTAGTAAAATCAGCGATGTATACGTTTTCATATTTTGCTAATAAAATTTTCAAATTTTTTGAAAGAAATTGAATCAAACGCTTGTATTTTTAAAAAAATAGGTCTACAATGAAAGCGTTTAGTACATATTTTACCTGATTTTATAGTAGTTTCTATTCCATATTTCATTATTAAATAAGTAATCTAATCGGAATAGTGTTACAATTGGATTCGTATGATAAATTCTGACAATGAAGGTAATTAAAGGGGTGTAAGGCACATGATCAATCAACTTTCATGGAAAGTTGGAGGGCAACAAGGAGAAGGTATCGAAAGTACTGGTGAAATTTTCTCCATCGCATTAAATCGTTTAGGATATTACTTATATGGCTATCGCCATTTCTCTTCTCGTATTAAAGGTGGACATACTAACAATAAAATCCGTGTTAGTACAACACAGGTTCGTTCCATTTCTGATGATCTTGATATATTAGTAGCATTTGACCAGGAAACAATCGATGTGAACTACCATGAATTACGCCAAGGCGGAGTGGTTATTGCCGATGCGAAATTCAAGCCAAGCATTCCTGAAGATGGAAAAGCAACATTGTATGCTGTACCATTCACAGAAATCGCTTCAGAGCTTGGTACATCTTTAATGAAGAACATGGTTGCAGTTGGGGCATCAAGTGCCATTCTTGATCTGGATGCAGAATCCTTCCGTGAAGTGGTACAGGAGATTTTCGGAAGAAAAGGCGAATCCATTGTGGAAAAGAACATGGAAGCGATCCGTGCGGGTGTTGCATTTGTGAAGGAACAAGCAGAAAATGTCCAGACGATGCAGTTGGAAAAAGCCGATGGCAAAAAGCGCCTGTTCATGATCGGAAATGACGCAATCGCAATGGGTGCTGTTGCAGCGGGTTCACGTTTTATGCCTGCTTATCCTATCACTCCTGCATCTGAGATTATGGAATACCTGATTAAAAAGCTCCCTAAATTCGGTGGAACAGTTATCCAGACAGAAGACGAAATTGCTGCATGTACAATGGCAATCGGTGCTAACTACGCTGGGGTACGTACGCTGACAGCTTCTGCAGGTCCTGGTCTTTCCTTGATGATGGAAGCGATCGGTCTTTCCGGTATGACGGAAACTCCACTAGTTGTCGTCGACACGCAGCGTGGTGGACCAAGTACAGGTCTTCCGACTAAAATCGAACAATCTGATCTTATGGCCATGATCTATGGCACACATGGTGAAATCCCTAAGGTTGTTATGGCTCCAAGTACAGTTCAGGAAGCATTCTACGACACAGTGGAAGCATTCAATATTGCAGAAGAATATCAAGTGCCGGTTATTCTATTGACAGACCTGCAATTATCATTGGGCAAGCAGTCAGTTGAGCCTCTTGCATTTGATAAGGTAGAAATCCGCCGCGGTAAACTGGATATAAATGCAGAAATTCCGGATACAGATGACAAGAGCTACTTTAAGCGCTATGAAGTTACAGAAGACGGGGTATCTCCACGTGTGATTCCTGGTATGAAAAACGGCATTCACCATGTAACAGGTGTTGAGCACGAAGAAACAGGGAAACCATCAGAGGTTGCGGCTAACCGTCAAGCTCAAATGGACAAGCGTCTTCGTAAATTGAACAACTTGAAGTTCAACAATCCTGTTCATGTTAATGCGAAGCATGAAGATCCGGATGTATTGCTTGTAGGATTCAACTCTACTAGAGGAACAATCGAAGAAGCAATGGAACGTCTGGAATTAGAAGGCATCAAAGCAAACCATGCGCAAATCCGACTGATTCACCCATTCCCGACAGAGGAAGTTATGCCATTGGTTAAAGCGGCGAAAAAAGTCATTGTTGTGGAATACAACGCTACAGGTCAGTTGGCCAGCATCCTGAAAATGAATGTCGGTCATGCTGAAAAAATCCGTAGCCTCTTGAAGTACGATGGAGATCCATTCCTACCGAAAGAAATCCACACAAAATGCAAGGAGCTGTTATAAGATGGCAACGTTTAAAGACTTTCGAAATAATGTAAAACCTAACTGGTGCCCAGGCTGTGGGGATTTTTCCGTGCAGGCTGCCATCCAGCGAGCTGCTGCCAACGTCGGACTTGAGCCGGAAAACCTTGCTGTAGTATCAGGTATCGGCTGCTCAGGTCGTATTTCCGGATACATCAATTCATATGGTTTCCACGGGATCCATGGTCGTTCCCTTCCGATTGCACAAGGTGTGAAAATGGCCAACAAAGATTTGACTGTTATCGCATCAGGTGGAGATGGAGATGGATTTGCCATCGGACTTGGACATACTATCCATGCAATTCGCCGTAATATTGATGTTACTTACATTGTAATGGACAACCAAATTTATGGTTTGACTAAAGGTCAAACTTCCCCTCGTAGTGAAGTAGGTTTCAAAACGAAATCCACTCCACAAGGGTCCATCGAGTCCTCTTTATCTGTAATGGAAATGGCATTGACTGCCGGAGCAACATTTGTTGCCCAAAGTTTCTCTACAGACCTAAAGGATTTGACTTCTTTGATCGAACAGGGTATCAACCATAAAGGATTCTCCCTGATTAACGTATTCAGTCCATGTGTTACCTATAACAAGGTCAATACATATGATTGGTTTAAAGAGAATCTAACTAAACTGAGTGATATCGAAGGCTATGATGCACACAGTAAAGTAACTGCTATGCAAACACTTATGGAGCACAATGGTCTGGTTACAGGTCTTATCTACCAGAACAAAGAGCAGAAATCCTATCAGGAATTGGTGCATAACTACAGTGAAGAGCCACTGGCAAAAGCCGATCTTCAACTTGATGAAGCGCAATTCAATGAACTGGTAAAAGAATTCATGTAATAGAATTAAAAAGGCTTGGACAATTGTCCAGGCTTTTTTTATGTAAAGATAAGTTAAAGACACGTTCTTTATTAAAGGCTCTTTTCGTAAAGTTTGTTGCTTATGCTCGTGAAAAATCGGCATTTGGATTTTTCACGGCACTTATCCACCATCTGATTCAAAGGGAATTTATTCTACTGCACGGGAAAAGAGCACGAAAGCGAATCATATTACGTGTTTAAGCTGGATACGTCAAAATCAACAATGTATGCGAAAACAGCTTTATAAAAAATGTGCCGAAATGACAATCGTTTGGTCATCATTATGGGTTTATAAAAAAGGGAAACTCGCCGTAGATATTGGCGAGTTTCTTTATTATACAATTACTGATTCGAATCGTCGTAATCTTTTATTTAAAATGTCCTGTCCTTTATCGAAGAACCAGCAAAAGTATATTAGCGGAGATTTCCGGTTAAATGCAAAAAAAAAGCTGGTTTCGGGGGAAATAAGGGGAGTTTTTCCGCTTACGCAAAGCAAAATCACCGATAATAGAATTTTACGAGTCAATAGGCGTAATTTCTCCGTCTATTTCAGCTGTTTTTAATGATAATTACTAATTAAGCGGAATTGTTCCGTCTATTAATCTGCTCTAGTACTTAACCTGAACTTTCAACCGATAAGTGCGAGCGCTCTTGATCCTAGATGAAGGAATCAGCAGCCAAAGATCAATAAAATACAAAACCGTACTGTAAATGACATAAGACTTGATCACCTTTTTTAAGTGGAGACCCAACAGGCAAATCCGATGAGGCTCCAAAAAACGCCCCTTTGATCGCTGCGCCTAGTGCGGAAATCAACAGCGGTTTTTAACAGAGCTTTCAGTTAAATGTAAGCGCTTAACTAAAAATCAAAAAATTTCTCATGATTTTTCCCAACGTAATCACTTGTACACGCCGAGTGGACACTGCTGTTTACTCAAAACTTCATAGATGATACACTGTTAGTAGAAATCAAGAATTATAGTCTTATTTATTGAGGGAGTGTTCTCTGTGAATGGAAAAATGAAAGCAATCGTGAAGCATCATCGTGGATATGGTGCCGAACTTCAGATGGTTGATATACCACAAATCAAAGAAGATGAAGTACTGATAAAAGTAAAAGCGACATCTATCTGCGGGACAGATGTTCATATATATACATGGGATGAATGGTCAGAGAGCCGAGTGAATCCTCCCTATGTGTTTGGTCATGAATTTGCTGGCGAAATTGTCGAGGTTGGTAGCAAAGTAACTAATGTAGTATTGGGAGACCAGGTTTCTGCAGAAACACATATTGTATGTTATGAGTGTCCACAATGTTTAACTGGGGACTACCATATTTGTAAGAACACGAAAATCATCGGGGTGGATACACATGGCTGTTTTGCAGAGTATGTAGCACTTCCTGCGGTTAATGTGTGGAAAAATCCGAAAGATATGCCATACGATGTCGCTTCTGTACAAGAGCCAATGGGGAATGCTGTTCACACCGTTCTTGCGGGTGATGTTGCAGGGAAAACGGTAGCGGTAATCGGATGTGGCCCTATCGGAATCATGGCAGTGGGAGTGGCGAAAGCTGCCGGCGCTTCCCAGGTCATCGCAATAGATCTGAATGAATATCGTTTGGACCTTGCAACTAAAATGGGTGCGAGTACTGTCATCAATGCAAAAGAGAATAATCCGGTAGATCTTGTAATGGAGCTGACTGATGGTAATGGTGTGGATGTCATTTGTGAAATGTCCGGTCATCCGATAGCTATGAACCAAGGATTCAAAATGGTGACAAACGGTGGCCGAGTTTCCATTCTTAGCTTACCAGTCCGTCCTGTGGAGCTTGATATTACCAATGATATCGTATTTAAAGGTGTGACGGTCCAGGGGATTACGGGGCGTAAAATGTATAAAACATGGCAGCAGGTTTCAAGACTTCTTAAATCTGGCCAAGTAGACGTAAAACCGATGATTACACATCATTTCCCACTTGAGGACTTTGAAAAAGGGTTTGATTTAATGATTTCAGGTCAATGTGGTAAAGTTGTGTTACAACCTTAATTTCAAATTAAATGTGAACATCTATTTTCAGGAGGGGTTTTAATGAAAGGGTTTGAATACCTGCAGGAAGAATTGGATCAAATGAAGGAACAGGGTACATTTAGAAAGCTGGTTCCATTGGAATCCGATCAAGGATCCAAAGTAGTCATCAACGGGAAGGAAGTCATTCAATTATCTTCCAACAACTACTTGGGGCTTACCTCTCACCCTCGCCTTGTAAAAGCGGCGCTGGAAGCTGTGGAAAAATTCGGTGCAGGAACAGGTTCCGTCCGTACCATCGCGGGAACTTTCACCATGCATGAAGAGCTAGAGGAAAAGCTTGCAAAGTTCAAGCACACAGAGGCAGCGCTCGTATTCCAATCTGGTTTTACAACAAACCAGGGAGTTTTGTCCGCCATTCTGTCACCTGAGGATGTTGTTATCTCCGATGCACTGAACCATGCATCCATCATTGATGGTATCCGTCTGACAAAGTCAGCTCGTAAAGTATACAAGCATGTTGATATGGAAGATTTGGAGCGTGCACTGAAGGAATCAGCTGACTTCCGTAAACGCCTCATCGTAACAGATGGTGTATTCTCCATGGATGGCAACATTGCTCCACTGGATAAAATTGTCGAGCTTGCAGAAAAGTATGATGCACTTGTCATGGTTGATGATGCCCATGCGTCTGGTGTACTTGGTGAAAATGGCCGCGGCACTGTGAACCATTTCGGTTTGGACGGAAGAGTTCATATCCAAGTCGGGACATTGAGTAAAGCTGTTGGTGTACTCGGAGGATATGTAGCGAGTACCCGTTCTTTGATTGACTATCTAATCCACAAAGGCAGACCATTCCTTTTCAGTACTTCTCATCCGCCTGCAGTTACGGCTGCATGTGATGAGGCGATCCAAGTTCTTTTGGAGGAGCCGGAACTGATTGAGAAGCTATGGGATAATGCGAGATTCTTCAAGGATGGGCTTAAGAAGCTTGGTTTTGATACAGGAAATAGCCAAACACCTGTTACCCCTGTTATTGTGGGAGAAGAAGCATTATGCCATAAATTCTCCGATAAATTATTGGAATATGGTGTATTCGCTCAAGGGATTGCATTCCCGACAGTGGCGAAGGGGATAGCACGTGTACGTACCATAGTTACTGCACAGCATTCAAAAGAAGAACTCCAAGAGGCTTTGGATATTTTTGAAAAGGCCGGGAAAGAGCTAGGGATTATTTCATAATAAGACAACAAGAGAAGAGACACCACTAAAAGCGTGTCTCTTTTTTATGTATGAATATGAACATTTTCCTACAGCTCATGTATTTATATTGTTTAGAACTGGATAAAATTATATACTATGTTAATGTGTAGAGTTTTATAGACTCTATGGGAAGGAGTCATCTTTATGAATGAAAAGCAAAGAGTAGAATCACAGCAAGTGGGCGTTGGAAATCCATCGGACAAAAAATCCGCTAAAGATTTCAGCAAGTACTTTGAAACCGTGTATATTCCACCATCCTTGAAGGATGCGAAAAAGCGCGGAAAAGAAGAAGTGAACTATCATAATGACTTTCATATTTCAGAAGAATTTCAAGGATTGGGTAACGGTAAGAAATTCTATATTCGCACATATGGCTGTCAAATGAACGAGCATGACACAGAAGTAATGGCTGGTATTTTTCTCGGTTTGGGCTATGCACCGACAGATACAGTAAATGATGCGGATGTCATCCTATTGAATACCTGTGCAATCAGGGAAAATGCCGAAAATAAGGTGTTCGGTGAATTGGGACATTTGAAAACCTTGAAAAAACACCGTCCTAACCTTTTGATCGGTGTTTGCGGCTGTATGTCCCAAGAGGAATCAGTAGTTAATAAGATTTTGAAAACCTACAATCAAGTGGATATGATTTTTGGTACACATAACATCCACCGTATTCCTAACATACTTAAAGAGGCTTATATGTCTAAAGAAATGGTTGTCGAAGTTTGGTCCAAAGAGGGCGATGTAATCGAGAACCTTCCTAAGGTACGTAAAGGTGAGATCAAAGCCTGGGTAAATATCATGTATGGCTGTGATAAATTCTGTACCTATTGCATCGTGCCTTATACTCGCGGGAAAGAACGAAGCCGCCGTCCTCTGGATATCATTCAGGAAGTCCGTCATCTGGCAGCACAAGGCTATCAGGAAATCACCCTACTAGGTCAAAATGTTAATGCGTATGGAAAAGACTTTGAGGATATGACTTATGGACTTGGAGATCTGATGGACGAAATAAGAAAGATAGATATACCAAGAATCCGCTTTACAACCAGTCATCCAAGAGATTTCGACGATAGATTGATTGAGGTTCTGGGAAAAGGCGGAAACCTGCTTGACCATATTCATCTTCCTGTACAATCGGGTAGCTCCGAGGTGTTGAAGATGATGGCACGAAAGTATGACAGGGAGCGCTACCTGGAACTTGTCGGCAAAATTAAAGCGGCAATGCCCAACGCTTCTTTGACTACTGATATTATCGTCGGATTTCCGAATGAAACGGAAGAGCAGTTTGAAGAAACGCTTTCCCTTTACCGTGAAGTTGAATTTGATACAGCATATACATTCATCTATTCCCCTCGTGAAGGAACTCCTGCTGCCAAGATGGTGGACAATGTTCCATTGGAAGTGAAAAAAGAGCGTCTTCAGCGCTTGAATGCCCTAGTAAATGAAATCTCGGCGAAAAAGCTGAAAGAGTATGAAGGGCAAGTGGTGGAAGTGTTGGTAGAAGGGGAAAGCAAGAAAAACCCTGATGTATTGGCAGGCTATACAGAAAAAAGCAAATTGGTGAATTTTAGAGGACCAAAATCTATTATCGGCAAGTTGATAAAAGTGAAGGTAACAAAAGCGAAAACCTGGACACTTGATGGTGAACTGGTAGAAGAAACACTGGAGGTATAAGGATTATGGCTAAATATACAAAAGCGGACATCGTTGAAAGAGCAAAAGAATTGGCACAAATGATCGCGGAGACGGAAGAAGTGGATTACTTCAAACGTGCAGAAGCACAGATTAATGAAAACCAAAAAATCAAGGAAATGGTTGCAAGTGTGAAGAGCCTTCAAAAGCAAGCTGTGAATTTCCAACACTACAGCAAGCAGGAAGCACTTAAGAAAACAGAAGAAAAGCTGGATAATCTGTTAAAAGAATTGGATGAGATTCCGATTGTTCAAGAATTCAAAAACTCCCAGCAAAGTGTGAACGACCTATTGCAACTGGTTTCAAATGCGATTTCCAATAAGGTGACAGACGAAATCATCGTTTCAACCGGCGGCGATGTTCTACGCGGGGAAACTGGCTCCCATGTAAAGAATAGCCACGGCGGTTCATGCAATTAATCGAAAAGCAGCCAAACCAGTATAGAGAAGCAGCAAGGATATGAGTCTTATCCTTGCTGCTTCTTTTTTTGGAATTGAAATGAGTTATAGGCTTAAAGTGGATTCGTAATATGCATATTAATGAGCGAACCTCTCTTCTTGAAAAAATCATATAAAATAGGCACATATCTCGGAAAGCTTGCATACAATGAACTATACGTTAATTTGTTAGAAATTATTGGTTTCGTTTTTTTATGTCATTAAAGCACAATTGTCATTTAACCCGCATAGGATGAAATGAAGATTGTCATGAGGAGGGTGTATGCTCGAATGTCTGAATACAGAGAAATTATCACAAGAGCAGTTACCGGTAAAGGTAGAAAATTTACGCAGTCTAAACATACGATTAGTCCCTCGCATCGTCCTACTAGTATTTTAGGATGCTGGGTCATTAATCATAAGTATGATGCGAAGAAAGTGGACGACACAGTTGAAGTGGCAGGGCATTATGATATCAACTGTTGGTTTTCCCATAGTGACAATACGAAAACGCAGGTTGTCACGGAAACTGTCTCCTATACGGATGTGGTGAAGCTCCGTTATAAGGATGACAACAGTATTGGCGATGAGCACGAAGTAGTAGCACGCGTACTGCAACAGCCCAACTGCCTGGAGGCGAGCATTTCTGAAAATGGTGGAAAAGTGGAAGTGCAGGTGGAAAGAGAGTTTCTTGCTGAAATAATCGGTGAAACAAAAGTGGTTGTGGAGGTACATCCTGAAACTTCTACAGATGATTCGGACTGGGATGTAGAAGACGAGGATTTCGAAGATCTGAATCCTGACTTTATTGTAGACGGATACGAAGAATAAGAAGATTACTAGGGAGGCCACTTCCTAGTTTTCTTTTGTTTTCTGGAAGGTTACCCTAAAAACTAAGTAATCTGTTGGACTCCCTGTTGATTTCCGTTCCAGGTGGCAGCGATCGCGGGGTGGAGCTTGAGCCTCCTCGGCTTGCCTGCGGGGTCTCAAGTCTACCGCTATCTCCCGCAGGACAAGGAAGGCTGCGGCAGCGATACATCGCACGAAGAAAATGCTTGCATTTTCGAGGAGTCTCACACCTTGCACTCCAATCAACAGGGGCGGCAAGTTACGCATAACGTCTGCACTATATTTTCATTTGTCATGGTGAAAATCTTTTACATGAAGTTCTCTGTTAGTATCTATTGCTGCTTTTTTAAGAATCTAGCTGTTGATTGGAGCAATAGGCGAAGCGGCTCCATTAACGCCCCGCGGAAAGCGCAGCCTAGTGCGGAAATCAACAGCGGTGTTAAACGGAAAATTAATTTAGAATAACCATTTTAAGCTATACAAATTTCAACAACTTTATATAATCAAATCCCCACCGCTATAGCTCCTTGTGAAATATGATATAATAAAACAGCAAAAACAATGGAGAATGGTTGGGGATAACATGGCTTCTTATACGCCTATGATACAGCAATATTTAAGAGTGAAGGCAGACTACCAAGATGCCTTTTTATTTTTTCGCCTTGGAGATTTTTATGAAATGTTTTTTGAGGATGCGGTTAAGGCATCCCAGGAGCTTGAGATTACATTAACGAGCCGTGATGGCGGATCAAAGGACCGGATTCCGATGTGCGGGGTTCCATATCATGCGGCTCCTAACTATATAGAACAATTAATAAACAAAGGATTTAAAGTGGCGATTTGCGAGCAAGTCGAAGATCCGAAGCTTACCAAGGGTGTGGTGAAGCGTGAAGTGGTCCAGCTTATCACACCTGGTACGGTTATGGAAGGTAAAGGTTTAACAGATAAGCAAAATAACTTTCTTACGACCCTATCTGACTTTGGTGACGAAACTTATGGATTGGCATTTGCTGATCTTTCTACCGGGGAAATACATACGACCATTATGTCCGGCCCTGAACAGTCGCTGCTGAATGAGGTTTATTCAATCGGAGCGAAGGAAGTTGTGATAGAAGAGGGGTTTCCGCCACATATTGTCCAGATGCTTAAAGAGAGAATGGTAGTCACATTCTCCTATGAGCAATCAACGGTGATTACTCCGGAATTTTCCCATATTGCGGACAAGTTGGAGCAGGAAAAACTGCTAATAACGGTTGGTCGACTTTTAAACTATCTGAAAAGAACTCAAAAACGGAGTCTTGACCATTTGCAGCCAGCGCAATTCTATGAGTTGGATCAAACGATGAAAATAGATCTGTTTTCAAAAAGGAACCTCGAACTGACGGAAACCATCCGATCCAAAGGTAAAAAAGGCTCCTTGCTGTGGCTGTTGGATCAGACTGTAACAGCTATGGGAGGAAGACTATTAAAGCAATGGGTGGACAGGCCATTAATAAATAAAAAAGAAATAGATACCCGTCATGAACTAGTTGAGACGTTAATGAAGGAGTATTTTACAAGGCAGGAAATAAGAGAGCTCCTTAAAGAGGTCTATGACCTGGAAAGGCTGGCGGGGCGTGTGGCTTTTGGGAATGTGAATGCCCGCGACCTCGTGCAGCTCCGAAAATCATTGTCACAAATTCCTGCATTAAAAGAGCAGATTCAAACGCTCCCGATTGACACGGACAGTGTGTTGGAACATATGGATGAATGCGCTGATCTAACAGGGCTTTTGCAAGACAGTCTCGTAGAACAGCCTTCCCTTTCCGTTAAAGAGGGCAATATGATGAAGGACGGCTTTCATGAGGAACTGGACAAGTACCGGGATGCACGGAAGAACGGCAAGACTTGGATTGCGGAGCTTGAGAAAAGAGAGCGCGAGCTTACGGGCATCCGTTCACTGAAAATAGGATACAATCGGATTTTCGGTTATTATATTGAAATAACAAAAGCGAATCTCGCAACATTGCCTGAAGGTAGATATGAAAGAAAACAGACACTAGCAAACGCGGAACGCTACATTACCGAGGAACTTAAGGAAAAGGAAACACTTATTCTTGAAGCGGAAGAAAAGATAGTGGCATTGGAATACGAGCTGTTTCTAAAATTGAGAGAAGAAGTGAAGGCCTATATTCCAAGACTTCAAAAGCTGGCAAAAGCGGTCAGTGAAATGGATGTCCTGCAGTGCTTTGCGACTATCAGCGAGGAGCGGCATTATACGAGGCCGACATTCAATGACGAACGGAGAGTACATATCAAGGATGGTCGTCATCCTGTCGTGGAGAAGGTTATGGACTCCAATGAATATGTGCCGAACGATTGCTGGATGGATAAGGAAAACGAGATGCTGCTCATCACAGGACCTAACATGTCAGGGAAAAGCACGTATATGCGACAGGTTGCCCTGACTTCGATTCTTGCTCAAATCGGGTGTTTTGTGCCTGCCAGTGAGGCATCCCTCCCTATCTTTGACCAGATTTTTACGAGAATCGGTGCAGCGGATGATTTGATTTCAGGCCAGAGCACCTTTATGGTAGAAATGCTGGAAGCGAGAAATGCGATCGTCTATGCAACGCAAAACAGCTTGATCTTATTTGATGAGATAGGCCGGGGAACCTCCACCTATGACGGAATGGCGCTTGCCCAGGCATTGATTGAATATATTCATGATAAGATCGGTGCCAAAACTTTATTCTCTACGCATTATCATGAATTGACCACCCTGGATCAGAATCTGGATAAACTGAAGAATATCCATGTCAGTGTGGTGGAGCAAAACGGAAAAGTTGTATTTCTGCATAAGATGAAGGAAGGTCCTGCCGATAAGAGCTATGGTATCCATGTAGCGGAACTTGCGGAACTGCCAAAAGAGCTGATAGCGCGTGCCCAGGTCATTCTGGAACAGCTTGAAGCTGAACCTGGTTCATCGACTCTTCCAGAAACGGAAAACCTCAAAGCAAAGGAAAGTGCAGATCCGCTTACACAGCTATCATTCTTTGAAGTGAACGAAGAGCGGCGTGGTCATGAGAAAATGAGTAAAGCGGAAACGCAAGCAATTGAAAAATTAAAGAAGATGGATCTACTTGATACGACACCTCTTGATGCGTTAAATAAACTATATGAAATTCAAAAGCTTTTAAAAACGAAAAAATAGGAGAGGAGGGAGCTAGATGGGGAAGATTATCCAGCTCGATGAAAGCCTAGCCAATAAAATAGCTGCAGGGGAAGTGGTCGAACGCCCTGCATCCGTTGTAAAAGAGCTTGTGGAGAATGCGATAGATGCAAATTCCACCATTATCGAAATTGAACTGGAAGAAGCCGGATTGACGAGGATTCGTGTCCTTGATAATGGAGATGGGATGGATCAAGAGGATTGCATAACAGCTTTCCAGCGGCATGCGACAAGTAAAATCAAGAATGAAAATGATCTTTTTCGTATAAGAACGCTTGGTTTTCGCGGCGAAGCACTCCCGAGTATTGCCTCCGTATCCCTTTTTGATATTACAACAAGTACAGGGGACGGCCCTGGCACGTACCTGAAGTTCAAAGGTGGCCATCTCGAGGCAAGGGAGATGGCCAGCAGCCGCAAAGGTACGGACATTGTCGTACAGCATCTTTTCTTCAATACGCCTGCGAGGCTGAAGTACATGAAGACCATCCATACGGAGCTTGGTAATATTTCAGATCTGGTGAACCGGTTGGCACTTTCTCATCCATCCATTTCCTTCAGGTTGAGTCATAATGGGAAGCGAATGCTTTCCACAACAGGAAGCGGAGATAGTCTGCAGGTGCTTGCGGCGATCTATGGAATGAATATAGCCAAGAAAATGATCCCTGTATCCTTCTCCTCACTCGATTTTGAAGTGCGAGGTTATATAGGTTTGCCGGAAATCACCCGGGCATCTAAAAACTATATCTCCACCATCATCAATGGAAGAAACGTCAAAAACTATACCATTATCAGAGCAATACAGGAGGGATATCATACCCTATTGCCGATTGGGCGTTTTCCTATATGCTATCTGCAAGTGGAAATGGACCCATTGCTTGTCGACGTCAATGTGCATCCTGCAAAATTGGAAGTGCGCCTAAGCAAGGAAGAAGAACTGTATCGCCTTATTGCAGACGGAATAAAAGCTTCTTTTCAGGATAGACAGCTCATTCCTTCCAATGCACCAAGGAAAACGGCAAGCCTTCAAAAGGAAGAAAAACCTTTGCAGCAAGCATTTACCCTGGAGCATAAACTGGAGCGAATGGAAAGCACGCCGAAAGAGGAAAGAACATTATTCACTGAACCTAAAACCCCATATTTACAAAAAAAAGATGATGATCAATCATTATTAAAGGAAAGTGTCGGTTCAGCTTGGAATGTTCCAGAGGTGCAACCGGAAGATGAATGGCATACGGAAGAGAGCATTGTTGAGGAAAAAGTGTATGAAAAGCCTGTTCAAGATTCAATTCCAGAGGAAACTTCCTCCAGGATTCCTCCTCTTTATCCGATTGGTCAAATGCATGGAACCTATATACTGGCACAAAATGAAAATGGACTTTATCTGATTGACCAGCATGCTGCCCAGGAAAGAATCAATTATGAGTATTATTATAAGAAGCTTGGGCAGGAGGAGCGGAATCTTCAGGAACTACTTGTCCCGCTTACGATTGAATGCTCCCTCGATGAGTATTTATTTTTAGAGGAGTATGTGGAGGAGTTTCGCGAGGTGGGAGTGTTCCTGGAGCCTTTCGGTCACCAAACATTTATCGTCAAGGCACATCCTGTCTGGTTTCCTAAAGGGGAAGAGCGTGAAATCATCGACGAAATGATGGAGCATGTGATGGATAAAAAGAAAATTAAACTGTCTGACCTGCGGGAAGAGGCTGCCATCATGATGAGCTGCAAAGCGGCCATCAAAGCAAATCAGCATTTAAGACCAGAGGAGATTTCAGCACTGCTGGATACATTGCGAAAAGCGGAAAATCCATTTACATGTCCTCATGGACGACCTATTTTGATCCACTTTTCCACCTATGATATGGAAAAAATGTTCAAAAGGGTGATGTAGAAGGAGAATTTGACCATTTTCATTAAATGTGGATTGAACCCATAAAAATGTGGGTATAATGATATCTTGTGATACAGATTAGTTGAGAGAGTGAATGAGTGTTGGGAGAAAAGCAAAAGGTAATTGTTATTATTGGACCAACAGCAGTTGGGAAAACGAAATTAAGTGTGGAATTGGCACAAAGAGTCAACGGGGAAATCATCAGTGGGGACTCCATGCAGATCTACAAGGAAATGAATATAGGGACAGCCAAGGTTTCCAAAGAGGAAATGCAAGGAGTCCCGCATTATCTTATCGATGTGAAAGAGCCAACTGAACCATACTCTGTTGCAGAATTCCAACGGGAAGTAAGAGAACTGATTGACGTTATATCAAAAAAAGGCTGTATTCCTATCATTGCGGGAGGTACAGGTCTCTACATACAATCTGTTCTGTATGACTATCAGTTCTCTGACACGGGAAAGGATGAAGAGATTCGACTGCGCCTTGAAAAGCAGGTGGAACAAGAGGGGATGGATAAAGTTTTTGAAGAGCTTCGGAGAATCGATCCTGTAAGTGCAGAAAACATCCACCCCAACAATGTGCGTAGGGTAATCCGGGCACTGGAAGTTTTTCATTCTACAGGCAAGACCATGGCGGAATACCAGGAGTCACAGGAGCAGGAGCTATTATATGATGTGGCCTTTGTCGGTTTAACCATGGACCGGGAAGTATTATATGATAGAATCAATCTGCGGGTCGACCTTATGGTAGAACAAGGCCTTTTTGAAGAAGTGGAGTCACTTTACAAAAAGGGAATACGAGATTGTCAGTCCATCCAGGCAATAGGCTACAAAGAGCTCTATGGCTATTTTGATGGAAAGCTTTCAAAGGAACAGGCAATCGAAGCATTGAAACAAAATTCCAGAAGATATGCAAAACGCCAGCTGACATGGTTCCGAAATAAAATGGAAGTTACGTGGTTTGATATGACAGATGCCAATTTTGAGGTCATCTTAGAGGAAATTTTTTTATTTGTAGCAGGAAAGCTCCAACTTGAAGCGAATAAGTAAGAAATATAGAGATAAGAGGAGGACGAAAAGATGAAGCAATCGATTAATATCCAAGATCAGGTTCTGAACCAACTAAGAAAAGATAGCACAGGTGTAACGGTATTTTTATTAAATGGGTTCCAACTTCGAGGATTAATTAAAGGATTTGATAATTTCACTGTGCTGTTAGAGACTGAAGGCAAGCAGCAGTTAATTTATAAACACGCCATTTCCACTTTTTCTCCGTCCAAAAATGTCCAAATCGAAACGGAAGCTTAAAACCAGCATAACTGCTGGTTTTTTTATTTCCTTCATTAAGACTCATGTTTCATCGTACATATACATATAGTTAGTTAATAAATGGAGATATTCTCTCGATTTATTCAAAAAATTCCTCATTATTTCTCGGGAAAGCGCAAAATATGACAAAAATGTCAATAGCTTGTTGAAAATTTTTGTAATATGTAGAAAAAAATCGAATTGAGGAAGAAATAAAGGTTAATAGATTAGTATTTGTCATAATGGCAGCAGGAATTATGGAACCTGGTTCGGACGGAATGAGAGGTGAGCGCTCTTGGAACAATCAATGACCAATCATAATGGGAAAATAAATATCGTTCTAAACGGGCAGAAGAAACCGATTAAAGTAACCCATATTCAACCGATGGAAGAGCAATACACGTATCCCAAGCATGCGATATTAAGGGAAATAGAGAGGGAGCTGGGAGAACTCGTCGGTCTGCAGGAAATGAAAAAAGTAGTCAAAGAGATCTATGCTTGGATCTATGTTAATAAAAAAAGGGAAGAAGCTGGGTTGAAGGCGGAGAAACAGGTCTTGCATATGATGTTCAAGGGAAATCCGGGTACTGGGAAAACAACAGTTGCCCGGATGATCGGGAAATTGTTCTGTGATATGAATGTGCTGGCAAAAGGACATCTGATTGAAGCGGAAAGAGCGGATCTGGTCGGGGAATATATCGGTCATACCGCCCAGAAGACGCGTGATCTTGTTAAAAAAGCGATAGGGGGAATATTGTTTGTAGATGAAGCCTATTCTCTCGCCAGGGGTGGGGAAAAGGATTTTGGAAAAGAGGCAATTGATACCCTCGTCAAGCATATGGAAGATAAGCAACATGAGTTCATCTTGATACTGGCAGGCTATCAGCGGGAAATGGAGGAATTTCTTCGAACCAATCCAGGTCTTGTATCACGTTTTCCCATCATTGTCGATTTTCCTGATTACACTGTGGATGAATTGATGGAAATCTGTATGAGGATGCTGAAAGAAAGGGAGTACCTGTTAAGCAAAGAAGCGGAATGGAAGCTTCGTGAACATCTGAATCAAATGAAAACGGTCATGCTTCCCTCGGCATTCAGCAATGGTAGGTATATTCGGAATATCCTCGAAAAGTCTATCCGTACACAGGCGATGCGACTGTTGATGGTAGATCGGTATGAAAAATTGGAGCTGATGACCATCGAAAGCAAGGACCTTATACTTCAATGGTAAAAAAGCAAGCGGATGGGTTCGTTACCCTGCCTCCGCTTGCTTATTTAAATGGGATATGTTTATTACCCGATATTCTTCTGTGCTTTTTCCGTATCTTCGTTGATAAGATCAGCAGTCAACTGGCCGGATAGAGTAACCATCGGAACCCCGCCGCCTGGATGTGTGGAGCCTCCCACGAAATATAGGTTGTCCAACAGTTTGCTTCGGCTGGGAATCTTAAATCCGCCATTTTTCTTGCGGTCCGTCACTACCCCGTAAATGGACCCGCCGTTTGCACCATATAGGGTTTGAAGGTCATTTGGTGAAAAGCAATATTCAAATTCGATAGATTTCTTCAAATCTTTCATACCCATTCTTTCAAGTTTGTCGAGTATCTTCCCGCGATAGACATCTTTATATTCATCCCATGTTTCTCCCTCTTTCAATGGAGGCACATGTGTCAGTACGAAAAGATTATCTTTCCCCTCCGGTGCCTGAGAAGGATCGGACTTGGATGATACACCGATATAAATGGTAGGATCCAATGCAGGTTTCCCTTCGTTGAAGATTTCATGGAATTCCTTTTCCGGATCTTCAGAGAAAAAGAAATTATGATGTGCAAGCTCGTCATATTGCTTATTCGTTCCCAAGCATAAAACCAGGCCTGAAACAGTTGGAGCATATTTGCTTAAGTCTTCCTGAGCCCGCTTTGCATAAGGGACATGCTTTAAGAGGGTTTTATAGGCTGTGATCGCTTCGAGATTGGAAACAACGATGTCAGCAAAAAGCTCTTCCCCATTTTCGAGTCTGACCCCAGTTGCCTTTCTTCCATCAGTCAGGATCTGTTTTACTGATGCATTCACCCTGAAGTCCACCCGTAACTCGTTCAGCACCTGTTCCATGGCCTCGGCGATTTTGTACATGCCGCCCTTCACATAGTAGATTCCTATCCCAAGCTGCACATAGGTCAATTGGGAAAGGACAGCAGGTGCGTGGTAGGGGGAAGAACCGATATACATGACCATGAAGTTGAACAGCTGCTGAAGATGCTTATCCTCAAAGTATTTTTTTGTAATCTGATCCATCGACTTCATAGGATCCATTCCGATCAGTTCCTTTAAATTGTGGAGAGCTCTTAGTTCATTCAGCCCTGATAGGCTCTTTTTGTAGAAGCTCTTTAAGCTGTATTCATACATTTTGCTGCAATAGTTCAGATACTCAAAGAAACCATTGGCATCCTTTGTGGATTGTGACTTTATTTCCTCGAGCATCCTTGGCAGATCACTCGTTACATTAATCGTGACGCCATCTTCAAAGAAGGTCCTCCATTGAGGTTCGATCCTTTCGATCGTGAGGTAATCGTGTAAATGACGATTGGCACTTGCAAACAACTGCTCCAATACCCATGGCATGGTCAGGATGGATGGTCCTGTATCAAAGGTAAACCCATTGCCGCTTCGTTTGTTAAGTTTGCCTCCTAGACGTTCTCCTTTTTCAATCAGTTGAACATGGTAGCCATCAGCTGAAAGGCGTATGGCAGCTGACATGCCACCCAATCCACCACCGATAACAATTACTTTTTTCGACATTCGAAATCCTCCTTATGAAAAATAGAAAGTTTGACTAGACTAGATAACATACTAGTAAAGGGTGATTGATCACTCAACTTTCCATTTTGCCCATAACTTAAATTTTCATAACATGTAAAAATGTCTATATAAAGAAAGGAGCATAAAGTAATGGAACTCCTGACAGCCATTACCCTGTTCTTGAACTATGTACTTTTCTATCGGATCCCTCATTTTGACCATAGTGTTCCTGATGAAACAAAAGCACTTAAAGAGCTTTCTGTCATTATTCCCGCAAGAAATGAAGAGAATAATATCTTCAAGTTGTTAGATTCGCTGCGGCCTTACCTGAATAAGGTGAAGGACATTATTGTGGTGGATGACCATTCAACGGACAGCACTGCTGAAATTGCAAAATCCTATGGAGTTACTGTGTTGAGTTTAAATGAGCTTCCAAAGGGTTGGTTCGGTAAATCATTCGGATGCTGGAACGGTGCAAAATCAGCTTCCGGGCGGTTCCTGCTCTTTTTGGATGCAGATATAACGGTAGAGGCGAACGGCCTGGAAAGGTTGGTTTCTGAGATAAAAGCTGAAGAGGATATGGTTTCGATTCAACCGTTTCATAAAATGAAGCGGCCCTATGAATCTTTCTCCTCCTTTTTTCATTTGGTAATCATGGGCTCTCTTGGTGCCTTTCTGCCGTTCAAAAAAAATTTGGCTACCAATGGTGCATTCGGCCAATGTCTGTTGATCGGCCGTAAGGATTATTTTCGGTATGGTGGGCATCAGGCGATACAAGGAGAGTTGATGGAAAATATGGCACTTGGTGCTGTAATTGCGAGTCAAGGAGGTGCCGTTCGTGCATATTCCGGGAAAGGGGCAATCAATATGCGGATGTATCCTGATGGCCTGTCATCGTTAATCCAAGGGTGGAGCAAAAGCTTTGCCACTGGAGCATCACGGACCGATTTCCGCTATCTTCTGCTTGTTTCCTTATGGTTGGGTGGTTTAGTGACTTTCCTGGTAAAAGTACAAGACTTTCCGCTCACATGGTTTATTGTCATCTATGGAATTCTATGTTGGCAGTTTTGGAGAGTACTTAAGAATATAGGTAACTTTAAGTGGTATTCGGTAGTGGTTTTTCCTGTTTGGCTAGCTTTTTTTATCATCGTTTTTGGCTATTCCTGTTTTCGGACTTTTTTCTCAAAAAATATCGTGTGGAAAGATAGAAGAATGGATCTATAAAAAGGTGGTGTCGAAATGCTTGTTCAATTATCTGCTTTGGAAGGAACATTGGTGAATATAGTGGCATGGCTAATTATTCACCTTGGAGGTGCATACCTTTGCAATCAGATACCCGGTTGGTGGCTGAAAGAGGAGAGGGAATGGTTTGAAGAAAAGTCTTGGGAATGCACATTCTATAAATGGATTATGATAAAGAGGTGGAAGGACCTTGCTCCTGATGGTTCTGCAATTTTCAAGGAGTCCTTTTCGAAAAGAAATCTTACCAACAGATCATTTTTCTACCTACACCAATTTATCCTGGAAACAAAAAGAGGGGAGGTAGCACATACTATCACCATTTTTCCAGGGATTTTGTTCTTCTTGTGGAATCCGCCGTCAGTTGGTATGTTGATGGTTTTGTATGGCTTTTTTGCCAACCTGCCATTTCTCTTCATACAGCGCTACAATCGGTTTCGGATCTTGAAAATCATGGGGAAAGCAAAAAAGATGACGATCCACTCGCCATCTTCTCATTATTCATCCTCTTCAGGCAGGGAATGCTAAGCTTGCTGCTGAAGAGATCGGTTCGGCAGTCTCCATTTGTACGTGTAGGAAAGAACCCGTAATAGAACGATAAAAATGAATAATACGTATAGCTGCCAAGGGGAACTTGTGATTCCGAACGCAATCGCAAGTCCTGCAAGAATGGCCCAGGCTGCATAGATTTCCGCTCTGAGCACCAAGGGTTTTCTTCCTGCCAGGAGATCACGGATGATCCCGCCGCCACTACCGGTTAATACAGCAGCAACGACAACAGCACTGATCGGATGGTTCATATTTGTAGCATAAAGTGCGCCTTGAATGGCGAAAGCGGCCAATCCGATGGCATCAAAGAAGTTTCCCCATTTTCTCCAATGGCGCAATAGATTGTTTGGAAACAAAAATACTGCAGTCATTGCCACTAGAGCTACCTGAAACAGCATCCCTTGGTCCCAAAGGGCGGAAATTGGTACACCGATCAATAGATTACGAACAGCTCCGCCGCCGAATGCCGTAACAATGCCTAATATATAAACACCGAGAATATCATATTCTTCCTCCATTGCGACAATTGCCCCACTTATCGCAAACGCGATGGTCCCGATGATACTAAAGACTTCCCAAGTCATTTTATCACTCACTCTCTTGTGAAACATTAAAGCCTTCCTGATTTTATATAGAATCCAACAGGAAATCAATAGTTTGCAAGAAATATTAGAGAAATAAGAGATATTTTGATATGATTAGATGAAACTTTCTATTTACATACATTTTCATACCAATATAAATATAATCAATCTATAGGAAAAAGGGGTATCGCGCTTGAACGAGACGCAAAATACAGAAAAAGAACAAGTCATATTAATCGGCTGCCAATTGCCTAATGTTGATGAGGAATCGTTCCTTTACTCAATGGAGGAGCTGGAGTCCCTGACGAAAACGGCAAATGGGGAAGTGCTCGTTACGCTTACGCAGAAACGGGATCGAATTCATCCAGCCACCTATATCGGCAAAGGGAAGATAGAAGAACTGGTCCAATTGGAGGAAGAACTGGAGCCGGATCTCATCATCTTCAATGGCGAGTTGTCTCCCAGTCAGAATAGAAACCTCTCCAAAGTGCTTGATGCGAGAATCATCGACCGAACACAGCTTATCTTGGACATCTTTGCACAAAGAGCAAAGTCAAAGGAAGGAAAGCTTCAGGTTGAATTGGCTCAGCTGCAGTACCTTCTTCCAAGGTTAAGTGGAAAAGGAGTAGAGCTTTCACGGCTTGGTGGAGGAATAGGTACGAGGGGACCCGGGGAAACCAAGCTTGAATCCGACAGAAGACACATTAATCGCAGAATCGTTGATATCAAACAGCAGCTTACGTCCATTGTAAGCCATCGTGAGCGTTATCGTGAACGCAGGAAACGCAATCAGGCCTTTCAGCTTTCTTTGGTCGGCTATACGAATGCCGGAAAGTCCACCATTTTCAATCGTCTGACAGAAGCGGGGACATTTGAGGAAAACCTTCTCTTCGCCACCTTGGATCCCACTACCCGAAAAGTGAGTCTGCCATCAGGATTCCAGGCGCTCTTGACGGATACGGTAGGATTCATACAGGATCTTCCAACATCATTGGTGGCTGCATTCCGTTCCACACTGGAAGAAGTGACGGAGGCGGACCTTATCCTGCATGTAGTGGACAGTTCAAGTCCTGACTATGTTAACCATGAGAAGACAGTCGATAAGCTTTTGAAGGAGCTTGGTGTCGAGGGGATACCTGTGCTTACTATTTACAACAAAAAGGATCAGGTGACAGAGTCCTTTGTTCCTTCCTATAATGAAGAAATGCTGCATATCAGTGCTTTGAATAAAGACGATATCCATGCATTGGTACAAAGAATTGAAAAAATGATGGTAAATGAGATGAACGCTTACCATATATTTGTACCATCCGAACAAGGGAAATTAATGTCGCAGCTCAAGCAGGAGACCATCGTCCGTAAACTGGAGTTTGTGGACGAAAAAGATGGCTACGAGATGGAAGGGTATTACTTTGACAACTCCAAATTGTCTACAGAGATAAAAAATAGAAAGCGAAATTAGAGGAGATTAGGCATGTTTCATTTATTACAGCACGGGGAAACGATAAAACCATTAGTAACCAAAGTGGAAAATCAGCTTCAAGAACTTTTTAAGCAAGTGGACTCGAATATCGAAACCAATCAATTCAGGGTTCTCCAAAGTTTTCAGCAGAACAGGGTGAGTGACTCCCATTTTATTCCGACTACCGGTTATGGCTATGATGATAGCGGAAGAGATACATTGGAAAAGATCTATGCCGAGGTGTTCGGCGGGGAAGCGGGCTTGGTCCGTCCCCAAATCATCTCAGGAACTCACGCCATTTCCATAGCTTTATTCGGTGTATTGCGTCCTGGGGATGAGCTGGTCTATATGACTGGAAAACCGTATGATACATTGGAGGAGATAGTTGGCATTCGCGGAACCGGAGTAGGTTCACTTAAAGAATTCAACATCGACTATAAAACGGTGGATCTGAAAAATAACCGTGGAATCGACTGGGAGGCTGTCAACGACGCCATCACACCGAAAACGAAAATGATCGGTATACAGCGCTCCAAGGGTTATGCAACGCGTCCTTCCTTTACAATAGAAGAAATCAAGGAAATGATCGCGTTTGTAAAGGAAATCAAACCGGATGTGGTAGTGTTTGTCGATAACTGCTACGGGGAATTTGTGGAGCATTTTGAACCTTGTCACGTTGGCGCCGACTTGATTGCAGGCTCCCTCATTAAAAATCCCGGTGGCGGAATTGCCAAGACAGGCGGCTATATTGTCGGAAAGAAGGAATTGGTTGAAGCATGCTCGTACCGAATGACTTCCCCTGGAATCGGAGCGGAAGCCGGGGCATCCCTTTACAGCCTGCAGGAAATGTATCAGGGATTTTTCCTTGCCCCGCATGTGGTAGGACAGGCATTGAAAGGCGCCATGTTCACGGCTGCATTTTTAGAGGAACTGGGCATGAATACTTCTCCAAGCTGGGATGCACCAAGAACAGATCTGATTCAATCCGTCCAGTTTGATGACAAGGACAAAATGATAGCATTCTGTCAGGCGATTCAATATGCATCTCCTGTCAATTCGCACGTTACGCCTTACGCCAACTATATGCCTGGCTATGAAGATGATGTCATCATGGCTGCAGGGACCTTTATCCAGGGAGCAAGCATCGAGCTTACAGCGGACGGTCCGATTCGTGCACCTTATGTGGCTTATGTTCAAGGTGGGCTTACCTATTCGCACGTGAAAATTGCAGTATGCACAGCGATCGATCATCTCATCGGAAAGAAATTATTGGATATTTAAGTGCAAGAGCTCTCTTTTTTGAGGGCTCTTTTTACTTTTCATTACCTGACTCGGATTTCAGGGGTAATTAAATGTTTTCATACAATGTGGACAGGCTATAGTATTAAGGGGTATCCACCAATCATACATAATTCATTTCAATTCCAAAATCAATGTCAGAAAACCTAACATGTTCTTGACAGATTATCTAACATCAGATAAACTTAGGTTAACTTCACAGGAATCAGTGAAAGGAGGATTTGGAATGAGTGACAATATCAGACGTTCAATGCCATTGTTCCCAATAGGGATTGTCATGCAGCTTACGGAATTGTCCGCTCGGCAAATCCGTTATTATGAAGAGAATGAATTGATTCAACCTGCACGTACTGAAGGAAACCGCCGCCTTTTTTCTTTCAATGATGTGGATACTCTACTTGAAATCAAACATCTGATTGAACAGAAGGTTAACATAGCAGGAGTCAAGCATTTGATGGCTATGAAAGATCAGCAGGCAATACCAGCCCCTGAAGTGGCCGAAAATGTTGCAAAGCCTGATTTATCGGACGAAGAACTTCGAAAGCTATTGCGAGCAGAAATGATGCAAGCCGGAAGACAGAATCGAACCAGTCTTCGCCAAGGAGACATGTCTCGATTTTTCCATTGATTTTTTGAGTTATTTGGTAAGTTTTATTAAAAACTAACATAATAAAAATTCTGAGGAGGAACACTTAAATGGCTAAGTATACGCAAGAGGATATTAAACGCATTGTTCAGGAAGAAAACGTAAAGTACATTCGTCTTCAATTCACAGACATCCTTGGTACCATCAAGAACGTGGAGATTCCTGTCAGCCAGCTAGAAAAGGCTTTAGACAATAAAATGATGTTCGATGGTTCATCCATTGAAGGATTTGTACGTATTGAAGAATCAGATATGAACTTATATCCGGACCTGGATACTTTCGTTGTATTCCCTTGGACTTCCGAAAAAGGTAAAGTTGCCCGTTTTATCTGTGATATATACAATCCCGATGGAACTCCATTCGAAGGGGACCCTCGTGCTAACTTAAAACGTATGATAAAAGAAATGGAAGATTTAGGATTTTCGAATTTCAACGTTGGACCAGAGCCAGAATTCTTTCTTTTCAAGCTAGATGAAAAAGGAGAACCTACTTTAGAATTGAACGATAAAGGTGGCTACTTCGACTTAGCGCCAACAGACCTTGGTGAAAACTGCCGTCGTGATATCGTTCTTGAACTTGAAGAGATGGGCTTTGAAATCGAAGCATCTCACCACGAAGTGGCTCCAGGACAACATGAAATTGATTTCAAATACGCCGATGCAATTACCGCTTGTGATGATATCCAAACATTTAAGCTGGTTGTAAAAACAATTGCACGGAAGCATGGATTACATGCAACGTTCATGCCTAAGCCGTTGTTCGGTGTTAACGGATCTGGGATGCACTGCAACCTTTCCTTATTCAAAGATGGCGAAAATGCGTTCTATGATCAAAATGGCGATTTAGAGCTCAGCGCTAATGCAAGACATTTCATTGCTGGTATCCTTAAGCATGCAACTAGTTTTACAGCAGTAACAAACCCGACAGTAAACTCTTACAAACGTCTAGTACCTGGATACGAGGCACCTTGTTATGTTGCATGGTCTGCACGTAACCGAAGCCCATTGATTCGTATCCCGGCATCACGTGGCATCTCCACTCGTGTAGAAGTGCGTAGTGTAGACCCGGCTGCGAACCCTTACCTTGCAATGGCTGTATTACTGCAAGCTGGACTTGACGGAATCAAGAATAAATTGGAAGCACCAAAACCAATCGACCGCAACATCTATGTAATGAACAAAGAAGAGCGCGTAGCTGCAGGAATCGCAGATCTTCCAGCAACACTGGCTGCTGCACTTGAAGAATTAAAATCCAACGAAGTCATTCAAGCCGCTCTTGGTGAGCACTTGCTTGAGCACTTCATCGAAGCGAAAGAAATAGAGTGGGATATGTTCCGTACACAAGTTCATCCTTGGGAACGCGACCAGTATCTATCTCAATATTAATATCTGCAAACCCCTGATGCCTTTGGTGTCAGGGGTTTTTATTTTTCAATAGTGAAAGAGTCCTATTTTCTTGTTTTTCCTAAATAGAAATTTACACCAGGAATAAACGAACGAAGTAATATTTTGTCTCCTGAAAAAATATGATGGACTATCTATACTTTTTAGGAGGCAGAGGAATGGCCAAAAGAACGGAGCAGCAGTTAACGGCAGATATGTTGGAGAAATATTACGAGTACAACAAGAAGAAAAAAGAAATAGAAGTAGAAATGAATCGTTTAAAGGAAGTATTCCATCAATATTTTGAGCATCAACTTGGTTCAGATGACAAGGGTGAAGTGCTTTTGGGGGGCTTTAAGCTTCAAAGGCAGGTTAGAAAAACGGAAAAGTATAAAGAAGACACCACCATAAAACGTCTTGAAGAATTGCAGATGAAAGATTTGATTCTGGTGGTGAAAAAGCCCGATGAAGCAAAAATAAAATCGGCTATTCAATTGGGTTTGCTGGAAGAAAAGGATTTGGAAGGGTGTTTGACAACTTCCACATCGCTGGCGATATCCGTCAAACCGGTAACTCCAAGATAAAGTGTGGAAGAAAAGTGAAAAGGAGGAATCAAAATGTCTAAAGCACCTATTAGACCGGTATCAAAAGGGGCTTGGTTTCGTGTTGTATTCCTGGTTCTTGCATTAGTCAATCAGGTTCTGGTAATGATGGACAAACCACCGATTCCTGTCAGTTCAGAGCAGCTCGAACAGCTATATACGCTAACGTGGACTGTTGTGGCATCGCTTATTGCCTGGTGGAAGGATAATGATTGGACAGAGAAAGCCAGAAAAAGGGTAAAGTAAATGTCAAAACCGTCCTGGGACAAAACTAAAAAAATCTAACAAAAAGACGAATAATGTAAGTGCCGGCTTTAAATATCGCTATTGATTTCCGTGTAAGACTTCGCTTTCCGTGGGTGACCCGTGAGCTCCCTCAGCTTCGCCTGCGGGGCCTCAAATTGGCCACTGCTGCCGCAGGAGTCTACGTCTTGCACTCCAATCAACCACTAGTGTAATCTAAAACATAAACGCATATTTAAATTCTTTAAAAAACCGAACCAATTTGAACGAAATCTCAAATTGGTTCGGTTTTTACTAGGCTAAAACACTTTTGTCCCATAACAGTTTCCGTTATCTATCGCAATCAATAAAAATGTAAGTTAAAATGCCTATCAATTTGTAATATAAATTGATAGGCATTTATTGTTGATATATAAAGGTTTTATGGGTTTATTTACGTTTAATTGTATCCTAACTTTTCAGTAAAATTGTTTTCAAAAATAAAAATATTTTGAAACTAAACCATATATAACACGTAAAAATAAAAGAGGGGGTATCGCTTTGAAAAAAAATTATGAAAAAAAACATTATTTTATGGTAAGTGCAATCGCTTTGTTGGTTTTATCTCCATTAATAATCTGGTTACTTCCGTACATTCTTCAAAGAGCTACTTTGGATATGATTTCTGTCTGGGTTGTAGAAACACCTAGCATTACCTATTGGTATTTTGGGATAGCCTGGTTGTTTTTAATGATAGGCTCCATTGCATCTTACTTTTTTTACAAACAAAAAATCATTATAGTTATAGGTTCCCTGTTTTTGGCAATTGCTTTTATGTATATTGGGTTAAAACCAATTAATGTTATGAATACTGCTGGGTTCACCTTTATTGATGCTCCTTTCGAAGAAGAAATCAAATACAGTTGGGAGGATGTAGAAAAGGTATACTTAGTTATAGATGAAGAAACAAATGAGCAAAGTTTGGAGTTTCATTATAAAGATAATCAGATTTTCGTAGTTGACAACAACAGGGAAGTTCAAAGTTTGCGTTCGATGCTGTTAGAGTTAGAAAAAACGTATGGCTTCTCATTTACAACAAAAGAATAACAAATTATAAAGCAGAGGAAAATACCATTTCCACTGCTTTTTTAGATGAAAAAAACACCGCATTTTGCGGTGCAATTAAGTGTACAAATTATTGCGTAAATAGAGTTTTTGCGATAGGGAAAAGAACCCGTTATTTGTCCCAGCCTCTTTTTTAGTGGATGTTACGATATACACCAATCACTTTACCAAGAATACTCACGTTACGAACAATAATCGGCTCAAGCGTGGAGTTTTCAGGCTGGAGACGGATATAGTCTTTTTCCTTGAAGAAACGTTTTACAGTTGCTTCATCATCCTCAGTCATCGCAACGACAATATCCCCATTATTGGCAGACTGCTGTTGGCGTACAATGACATAGTCACCATCCAGGATTCCTGCTTCGATCATACTGTCTCCCATAACCTCCAGCATGAATACCTGCTCATCTGGTGCTACATAGCGATCAGGCAGCGGGAAGTAGTCTTCGACGTTCTCGATGGCTGTGATAGGTTGGCCAGCAGTTACTTTACCGATGATTGGAACATTGACTGCAGAAATCCTTGGCGTCATTTCGTCTTCCATATCTCTGATCTCAATGGCTCTAGGCTTGGTAGGGTCACGACGGATAAGCCCTTTGCTTTCCAAGCGGGCAAGATGTCCGTGGACTGTGGAGCTCGAAGCAAGTCCTACCGCTTCGCCTATTTCACGAACGGATGGGGGATAGCCTTTATCCTGTACTTCTTTTTTAATGAAATTCAGGATATCTTGTTGCCTTTTTGATAGTTTCATATTCCGCACCTCTATCATTAATATTATGAATAGTATAGCATGTTCTCATCAAAAATACAAACATAAGTTCGAATAATTGACAGGAATATTTGTTCGCCTGATAATAAGTAATCTAGATATTTATAGGGGTGTTTACGATGAAGGGCATCATCTATTGCCGAGTGAGTACAAAGAAAGAGACACAGGAAACGTCACTGGTAAGACAAAAGGAAGAGCTGCTCATGTTGGCCGGGCAGCACCAAATTGAAATTGTAGAAGTGATAGAAGAGCAGGCGAGCGGTTTCGATCTGGATAGGGAAGGGGTTTTCCGAATCATCGAAATCACGTCCAACCAGGAAATTGATGTCGTCCTCATACAGGATGAAACTCGCTTGGGACGCGGAAATGCCAAGATAGCATTCTTGCATTGGCTGAGAAAGCATAAGGTGAAGATATTCACCATTACAGACAATGGAGAAGTGTCGCTGTCGGATTCAGATTCCATGGTCTTGGATATTGTAGGGATTGTGGAGGAATATCAACGGAAATTACATAACCTCAAAATCAAAAGAGGGATGCAGCGGGCAGTCAGGAATGGATATGATCCATCCAAGAACCTTTCCAACCTCCATGCAAGCCCGGGCCGAGAAAAAATTGATATTCCCGTGGAGGAAATCGCAAGGCTCCGTAACAACAAGCTGACCTTCCATGAGATTGCAGCTACACTAAGAGGGCTTGGGTATGATGTCTCCAAGGCGACTGTCCATAGGCGCTATAAGGAGTATATTGATGAGAAGGACGGCGGTTTGCTTGTAAAAAAAGATTCCCTCTAGTAAGATTAAAGCATGTGTTTACTAGGATGAAAGAAGGGTTTTACATGCTATCAAAAGAAAAAATCGCAAGAATTAATGCATTATCAAAGAAATCCAAAGCAGAAGGTCTTTCAATGGAAGAAGCTGCTGAGCAAAAAAAGCTTCGTGAAGAATATATCAAGACTTTTCGTGCTTCCATGGATAACACGCTGCAATCCGTGACCATTGTAGATCCGGAGGGCAATGATGTTACACCAGAGAAGCTAAAGGAAACAAAAAAGAATTTAAAGCATTAATCGCTTTTTTTCAGAACATTGGAACATACTATTTATGATAAAATATAATTTTTCCAATAAAAAATCAGATAAAAAGAAAGGATGGAATTGATGACACACAATATAGATCAACTTTCCATTAACACAATTCGTACATTATCTATCGATGCAATCGAAAAAGCGAACTCTGGCCACCCTGGTATGCCGATGGGGGCTGCTCCTATGGGCTATTCCCTTTGGACAAAATTCATGAACCATAACCCAAACAATCCCAACTGGTTCAACAGAGACCGTTTTGTATTATCTGCTGGTCATGGCTCCATGCTGTTATACAGCCTATTGCACTTAGGCGGATATGATCTATCCATGGATGACTTGAAGGAGTTCCGTCAATGGGGCAGCAAAACTCCAGGACATCCTGAATTCGGCCACACTGCAGGTGTAGATGCAACGACTGGTCCACTTGGACAGGGTATTGCAATGGGTGTGGGAATGGCAATGGCCGAACGTCATCTTGCAGCAACTTATAATAAAGAAGATATGGAATTGGTCAATCATTTTACATACAGCATTTGTGGAGACGGCGATTTGATGGAAGGTGTCTCTGGTGAGGCAGCATCCCTTGCTTCCCACTTGAAGCTGGGACGTTTTATCGTTCTTTATGATTCCAATGATATCTCTCTTGACGGTGATCTCGACCGTTCCTTCTCTGAAAGCGTAGAACTGCGTTTCAAAGGGTATGGCTGGCAGGTCATCCGTGTTGAGGACGGAAATAACCTGGAAGAGATTGCGGCGGCAGTGGAAGAAGCGAAGAGCGACCTTAATCGACCTACACTGATTGAAGTGAAAACGACTATTGGATTTGGTTCCCCGAATCTTTCCGGTAAGTCTGATGTTCACGGAGCACCACTTGGAGCCGATGAAATGAAGCTAACAAAAGAAGCATACAAATGGACGTTTGAACAAGATTTCCATGTTCCGGAAGAAGTATATGCGCATTTCCGTGAAACGGTAGCTGAAAAAGGGCAACAGGCTGAAGAGGCTTGGAATGAACTATTTGATGCGTACAAAGCGAAATATCCTGAATTGGGTCAGCAGCTTGAAGCGGCAATCAATGGCGAATTGCCTGAAGGCTGGGATTCTGAGATTCCAGTTTATGAAGATGGGAAAAGCTTGGCATCCCGTGCTTCCTCCGGTGAAGTGCTGAATGCAATCGCTAAAAAAGTTCCTTATTTCTTTGGAGGTTCTGCGGACCTTGCAGGCTCCAATAAAACGAATATTAAAAACGAAGCGGACTTCACTCCGGAAGATTACAGCGGACGAAACATCTGGTTCGGAGTACGTGAATTCGGAATGGGTGCGGCGTTAAACGGTATGGCATTGCATGGTGGACTAAAAGTATACGGTGGAACTTTCTTCGTATTCTCCGATTACCTGCGTCCAGCTATTCGCTTGGCTGCACTTCAACAGCTGCCTGTAACATATGTATTTACACATGACAGTATTGCGGTTGGAGAAGATGGGCCTACACATGAGCCGATCGAGCAACTGCCATCCTTGCGTGCTATGCCGAACCTTTCCGTGATTCGCCCGGCAGACGGTAACGAAACTGCGGCTGCTTGGAAAGTGGCATTGGAATCAGAGAAAACACCTACTGCTCTTGTATTGACTCGTCAAAATCTTCCTACGATCAAGGGAACAAGCGAGACGGCATTAGAAGGCGTGAAAAAAGGTGCATACGTGATTTCCAAAGCACAAAAGGAAACTCCGGATGCATTATTACTTGCAACCGGCTCTGAAGTCGGATTGGCTGTAGAAGCTCAAGCTGCACTTCAACAGGAAGGCATCGATGTTTCAGTTGTAAGTATGCCATCATGGGACCGTTTCGAACAGCAATCCAAGGAGTACAAAAACTCCGTATTGCCAAAAGATGTGAAAAAACGTCTTGGAATCGAAATGGCAACTCCACTAGGATGGGAGCGCTACACAGGAGATGAAGGGGATATCCTCGCAATCAACACGTTCGGTGCTTCTGCTCCTGGAGAAAGAATCATGAAGGAATATGGCTTCACTACTGAGAACGTAGTTGCTAGAGTGAAGGCGCTATTGGATAACTAATATATTTGAAAAGAGCCATGCATACGTGCATGGCTCTTTTGTATATTCAGCGGAAAGGCAATGTCACTCTATACGCTATTAGAAAAAATAATTCACGAAAGAAAAATGGAATTTTGGTCTTATAGGTCTTATATGCGGAGGTTTGTGTTGGAGATGATCTAACATCCATTCCGAAGTCCTCGGCTATCATAGTAGTTCGTTTCATATGCAAGGGGTCGCTGACCAAAATAAACGTGTTAAGTTTATTAGCCTCTGCCACTTCCAAAGCATAGAGTAAGTTTTCTTCTGTAATTTTTGAATTTACCTCTATAAGAATATCCCCGGATGCAACCTTTTTACTGTTAGCATACTCTTTTGCTGCTTCCGATTCTGTAAGGCTGTCCTCCCTGCTTTTTCCACCTGTAAAAATTATCTTCTCAACGTACTCATTTTCATACAGCCATATAGCATGGTTCACTCTTTCTCTGAGAACTGGAGAAGGAGTTCCGTTGTAGACGGCAGCCCCAAGTACGATAGCGGCATCCGATTTCTCCAACTCATTCATTTTGCTGAAAGACCATATATTGTATCCGTTATAAAAAACAAAAAGTAAACAAACAATTAATAATAATTTTATTGCTCCTCGTATTTTCATAAAATGTGTCCTTTTATTTGTTATTTACCTAAAATTGTATCATGATAATGGAGTTTATTGTTCAGAATTGATGCTTTCGACAAGTTCCAACAAAAATAGTCAATAGTCGCGCCATCAACAGACAAATCTTTCCTCTATCATTCCTTATAATAATATAAAAGAGGATGTTAGGAGGGTTTTGTTTGCGCCATTATATGATCTATCTCATAGAGGAAGAAATTGCGAAGCATTATGCGGGCAATGAATTGAAATTATTTCAGCTCTTTCAGCAGTATGAACAAGTGGATCAACTTCAAGATGTAGTGAAGCAGCAGGTCGATTACATCACCATCCCCATACCGACCTTCCCCCTCCAGCAGGCATTAGAAACTTCCATGAAACAAATAGAAGGTTACCAGTCGCAATCCTATCAGCACAAAATAGAAAAAAGAGAATCAATAGCTAAATTGTCGATTTTTGAAAAATATTTGAAGCTGTCCTCCTCTGGGTCTTTTGAAGCAGAGGCGATCTTTTTTGAAGTTATTAGAAAACAGGCACCATACTTCCTCGCTATCGATACCAAATCTGGTCGGTTTGGCTGGTTGCAGCCGATAAAACAGAGAAAATATGTCTAGGGTATAGAGAAAATTAGCGGAAAATGTTGTATAATGATAGTTGGTTTAGTACACTACATTGGTAGACATAGTTTAGAGGAGGAAATGTTAGATGCAACCTTGGATTTGGATTTTGCTTATTGTTCTGGCTTTGATTGCTGGAGTTGCACTAGGATTTTTCATCGCTCGTAAGTACATGATGACTTACCTGAAGAAAAACCCGCCGATTAATGAGCAAATGCTTCGCGTGATGATGATGCAAATGGGAATGAAACCATCCCAAAAGAAAATCAACCAAATGATGAAAGCAATGAGCAACCAACAAATGAAATAAACGATAGGGCACTCAGTCAAATGAGTGCTTTTTCTTTTGGCTAATTTAATGAAATAATCTTCCTAAATATTAGAATTTTTGCTAAACTATCTAAGTTGATTACATAGATAAGTAAGAATGTTAACGGGGGAGTACGATGAGTATATTTAAAGATTTATGGTGGTTTTTCAAACTGGAAAAGAAGTCCTATATACCAGGTGTATTCATGCTGGCCCTTGTTGCCCTGTTGGAGCTCGTCCCTCCACGAATCGTCGGTATGACGGTCGATCATATCGCTGAAGGGGAACTGACAAAGGACCTGATTTTGCAGTTGATGCTTATCCTATTAGGGACTGCAATCATTGTATATTTTTTAAGGTACTTATGGAGAATCATGATCTTTGGTCCTTCAGTCAGGTTGGCAAGGTTATTGCGCAACAATTTGTATGAACACTTTACAAAAATGTCACCGAGTTTCTACCAAAGACGAAGAGTGGGAGATCTGATGGCTCACTCCACAAATGACCTGCAGGCAATTCAGCAGACTGCAGGGGCCGGAGTTCTGACATTGGTCGACTCCTTCATGACAGGTGGATTCGTGCTGATTGCCATGGCCACAACCATCAGTTGGAAGCTTACTCTTATCTGTCTGATACCCTTACCTTTCATGGCGATTTCCACTAACTACTACGGAACGCTGCTGCATCGAACCTTCCATAAAGCTCAAGCAGCATTTTCTTCACTGAATGATAAGGTGCAGGAGAGCGTAAATGGTATAAAAGTCATTAAAACGTTCGGACAGGAAAAAGAGGATATCGAGGAGTTTGAAAAGCAGGCTGAAGATGTTGTTAAGAAAAATGTAACGGTAGCGAAAATTGATTCGTTGTTTGATCCGACGATCGGGTTGATTATCGGGATATCCTTTTTCCTGGCTATGGCTTTCGGTTCAAAATACGTCCTGCAAGGGGAACTGACAATTGGGGAGCTTATTGCCTTCACTACCTATCTTGGTTTGTTGATCTGGCCAATGCTTGCGTTTGGTTGGCTATTCAACATCGTGGAGCGGGGACGGGCATCCTATGATAGAGTTTCTTCGCTGTTAAAGGAAGAGGTAGATATATTGGATGGAACTGATCCCAACACGAAAGTTCCTTCAGGCGATATCATTTTTAATGTCAATACATTCACATATCCTAATGAACCGGAGCCGCTCCTGACGGGGATTCACTTTACACTTAAACAGGGGGAGACGCTTGGTGTTGTCGGTAAAACCGGTAGCGGAAAAACTTCTCTGTTAAAAGTGTTAATCCGGGAATTCAATGGTGTGGAAGGAGACATTACGATAGGAGGACACTCTTCTTATAGCTTTTCTCTTGAAGCTTTAAGGAAGGCTATTGGCTATGTACCTCAGGATCATTTCCTGTTTTCTGCAACAATTGCGGATAATATCGCTTTTGCCGTTCCGGAAGCATCCTTTGAAGAAATTATACATGCTGCAAAACTGGCAAACATTCATGAGGACATTATTCAGTTCACCGACGGCTATCAAACAATGGTGGGTGAGCGAGGAGTATCATTATCCGGAGGGCAAAAGCAGCGGCTGTCCATAGCGAGGGCGCTATTGATGGATCCTGAAATTCTCCTACTGGATGACTCCCTATCTGCGGTGGATGCCAAAACAGAAGAGAGCATCCTACACGCATTAAAAGAAAATCGTCAAGGGAAAACAACCATTATCACTTCACATCGATTATCTGCAATCGGCCATGCACATCTGATCTTGGTCATGCATGATGGAAGAATTGTCCAAACGGGGACGCATTTAGAGTTGATGGAGGAAGAAGGTTGGTATCGAGATATGTACCACCGACAGGCATTGGAATCCCTAGTGGAGCATGGGGGCTAAAAGATGAACAATCAAACCTTAACAGCTAAACAGCAGAGAATCGTACTTAAAAGACTATTATCCTATACTAAACCGCATACGAAGCAGTTTATTTTTGCTTTCACCTTATTGGTTTTGGCAACAATCGGTGAAATTGTAGGTCCGCTGATCATCAAAGTATTCATAGATGATTACCTGACACCTCAGGTGATGGAGAGGGGACCTATCATATCCCTTGCAGCTCTATATTTAGGAATCCTTGTACTCAAGGTATTTATCACCTATTTCCAGCTACTAAAGTTTCAGGAGATATCACTGAAAATAATACAGGAGCTGAGGATAGACATATTCTCGAAGGTGCAAAGCCTTGGCTTGAAGTTTTTTGATAAGACACCTGGCGGAAGCATCGTTTCACGAGTGACAAATGATACAGAAGCCATCAAGGACATGTTTGTAAGTGTCATTTCCACCTTTGTCCAGAACGGTGTCTTCCTTATCGGAATATTTTTTGCCATGTTCTTCCTGAACGTCAAATTAGCAATGTTCTGCCTTCTGATCATCCCAGTCATTTTCGGGATCATGGCAACCTACCGCCATTTCAGCTCGCGATTTTATGCCGATATGAGAGAAAGACTCAGCCAGCTAAATGCAAAGCTTAACGAGTCCTTGCAGGGGATGTCCATCATCCAGGTGTTCAGACAGGAGCGCAGGCTTCGACGTGAATTTGCCGAAATCAATGAGGCCCACTATCAGGCGGGAGTCAAAAACATCAAATTGGATGGTCTATTACTCCGCCCGGCAATCGATTTTGTATATGTGCTTTCTTTGATACTGGTGTTAAGCTACTTTGGGATTTCGTCGATCGGCAACGTAATTGAAATTGGTGTTCTCTATGCTTTTGTCAATTACTTGGGGCGCTTTTTCGAACCTGTGAACCAGATGATGATGAGGCTATCAATGTATCAGCAGGCAATCGTATCCGCTTCCCGAGTATTCTCTTTGCTTGATGAAAAGGAATTGGCTCCCACAGCCCTGCCAGCCGACGTAAAGCCTGTGATCCTTCAAGGGGAAATCGAGTTCAGAAATGTGACCTTTTCCTATGACGGAAAAAGGGATGTGCTCAAAAATGTATCCTTTAAAGCGAAACCAGGGGAAACCGTTGCACTTGTCGGGCATACAGGAAGCGGTAAAAGCTCGATCATCAATCTGCTTATGCGTTTCTATCAGCTTGAAAAAGGAGAAATCCTTTTGGATGGTGTGTCATTGAACAATTTTGAGGATGCAGAACTCCGTAAGAAGATGGGGTTGGTACTGCAGGATCCATTCCTGTTCTATGGTACCATCAATCATAATATTCGATTGCATGATACAACTATTACAGATGAAGAGATTGTGGAAGCGTCAGAGTTTGTCCAGGCTGACAGTTTTATTCGAAAACTGCCGGATCAGTATGAGCAGCTTGTAGTGGAAAGGGGTGCGACATTCTCAAGCGGGCAGAGGCAGCTTGTCGCATTTGCAAGGACCATTGCGACTAAGCCGAAAATACTTGTGCTGGATGAAGCGACCGCCAATATTGACACCGAAACCGAAGAAGCGATTTCATCGGCGCTCGAAAAGATGAGAAAAGGAAGAACCACCATCGCGATCGCTCACCGATTATCGACTATACAGGATGCAGAGCAGATACTTGTGCTCCACCAGGGAGAGATAGTGGAAAGGGGAACACACAAGGAGCTCTTAAATCAAGAGGGCCTCTACCATAAAATGTATCTTCTCCAAAACGGCCAACCCGATAAAGTGGAAGATGCAGTGGGCCATTCTTAAAAGCCTCCTTAGTGAAACAATAGTGTCAATTGACAAAGTCAAAAAAGAAAAGAACCATTAATCCGCTGATGGTTCTTTTCACTATGTAACAATATCATTATTTAGGTACAATTAAATGGTTATACTTATTTAATAGAATATCTAGTTCCTGGCTTATCTTTAAAGTTTTAGAAGAGGACATTCCGTATTTTGCAACAATATCTATTAACTCTATGCGTTTTTTTTCGATCAGTTGTAAAATCTCCTGTTTAGTAGCCAATGTTGGGTTTCCTTTCTTCTTCCAATTCGTATCATTATTATACAAGAATCCGATAGGGAATTCAAAGAATATTTTCAAGTTAATGGTACTTTAATGTTTGTCATAATAGTGAAAAAGTTAAGTGCAAGATTGTCATGTTTTCGTCATAGAATGTTAAAAGTAAAGGCATTTAACAAGGATGGAATCTGATACTATTAAGAAAGATATAAATGTGTAGGAGTAGTGATAGCATGGAAGCAGATGTAACTTTATTATTGGCGTTTGGAGCAGGGTTTTTATCTTTTATTTCACCATGTACGCTGCCGATATATCCGGCGTTTCTATCTTATATTACCGGTGTGTCGGTGGGGGAACTGAAAGATGAGAAAGGGATGCTGCAAAAGAGAAGCATTTTACATACGTTATTCTTTCTGATAGGCTTTTCGATTATTTTCATTGCATTAGGTTTCAGTACATCTTTCATCGGAGAATTTTTCACTCAATATCAGAATCTGATCCGACAAGTAGGAGCAATACTTATTATCTTTTTCGGGTTTGTGATACTTGGTGTATTCCAACCCAAGTTTCTTATGCAGGACAAGAAGTTTTCATTTAAAAACAGACCTTCCGGTTTTATCGGGACCGTCTTGATCGGGATGGCATTCGCTGCGGGCTGGACGCCATGTACCGGTCCAATCCTGATCAGCGTAATGGCTTTGGCAGCCTCCAATCCGACTTCAGGTGTCATCTATATGACAGCTTATGTGCTGGGTTTTGGGATTCCATTCTTCATCCTATCATTTTTCATCGGAAAACTAGGTTGGATTAAACGTAATCATGTGCTGATCATGAAAGTCGGCGGTTATGCGATGATTATGATGGGTATTTTACTGTTCTTTAACTGGATGACAAAAATCATTGCCTGGTTTACAAGAATTACCGGTGGATTCCAAGGATTTTAATTTAAGACACTATAGTTTTTAGTTGCGTACGCCTCTTAAAAGGGGTAAAGTAAAATTGGATATATAGGAAAATAAAAACTTTTTTATAGGACATAAGGAGGATTTCTGCGGTGGCTAATGTTTTAGTGGTGGATGATGCAAAATTTATGAGGCTAACAATTAGGAACATTTTAACAAAAGCCAACCACACTGTTGTCGGGGAGGCCGAGAATGGAAGAGAGGCTGTTTCACTTTATCGTGATTTTCAACCTGACCTCGTGACAATGGATATTACCATGCCAGAAATGAACGGAATAGATGCGGTTCATGAAATCCTGCGTCAGTTTCCGAAAGCAAAAATCATCATGTGTTCAGCGATGGGGCAGCAGCGCTTAATAGTGGAAGCGATAGAAGCAGGTGCCAAGGATTTCATCGTAAAGCCATTTGATGAGAATAGAGTGTTGGAAGCGGTTAAGAGAGTACTAGGATAATAGTCTGATAGACTGTCATTTAAGCTTTTGCTGAATGGCAGTTTATTTTTTTCTGAATGTATAAAGGGTTTTGATAATCGCTTTTATTATTTCGTTTTTTCGGTATAATAGTAAAGGGAAAAAGTTGTGAAAATAAGGGATGATCTTAGTGCAAACAATTCTATCTACGATATTCGCTGTATGTATGGCTCTTCTAGTCATCTTTATTAGAATGAAGGCGGCAAAAAGGCCTTCATCAGTGAAAAAAATAATCTTACCTCCTATCTTTATGAGTTCGGGAGCATTAATGTTTCTGTTTCCTGAATTTCGGGTGAGCTCCTTGCAAATTATCGAAGCGCTTTCTGTAGGGGCGGTTTTTTCCATCTTTTTGATTAAAACCTCCAAATTCGAAATCAGGGAATCTGATATTTATTTGAAGCGTTCGAAAGCATTCATTTTTATCCTATTGGGACTGCTCGTCATCCGGATCGTGATGAAGCTGGTGTTAAGCACGACCATAGACATCGGAGAGCTGACAGGCATGTTCTGGCTACTGGCTTTTGGGATGATCGTTCCGTGGAGAATAGCTATGTATATCAAATATAAGAAGCTTGAAAGTGCGGAATTTCCGCCAACGATAAAAACCTCGGTTTAACCGAGGTTTTCGTTTTAGAATAGGTGCTGATATGGGGTTTGGTCGATGTTAAGATCTCTTAATTTTTTTACGAGAAATTTGTGATCCCGTTTAGGAGTTGCCAGGATGTACCCTCTGACTACATGCTCTCTTGTAATGGCTGTTGCTTTTTCTTTGAAGGCAAGCTCACCTATTTTACCTGCGATCTTCTGCCTTGCGATATCCCGAAAGAGTTCCGGTACCGGCGAAACGAGCTCCTCCAACAGGGATTTTAAATCCTCAGGCCACATGTGTCGCGTTTCTTTGATATAATAGTCCTGCCAATCCAATTCGGACCAGCCGTCCTCTTTTGGCAGACGTTTTAAAAATTTTCGAAACATGAAAAATCCGCCAATGGCCAACAAACCAACCATCGCCACTACCCAAAATAAAATTAACCATAAAAACCATCCGGTTAACATGTTCTTTCCCTCCGAACTCGTTAACATTCTTGTATTATTATACCCGAAACTATTATAATTGCACTAGTAAAACACTGATACTATTTAAATTAATATGAACGATACATTTAATATAATACCCACAGTCATATGGAGGTGGCCGCATTGAAAAAAATTGGAGCTGTAATAGGGAATATGGGAAAGACGGAAATCATCTCTTCTAGAGTATGTCCGAAATGCAACAGGGAAGTCAAACGAGTTCGTATGCAGATTATTGGCGGCGAGAACAAAGGGAAATGGCAGGAATTCGAAAATGAATGTGATTGCCGTTTGGCGCAAGAAACAATGGAAGCGGAGAAACGCAGAAAGCATAAATACTTTGAACAATTCTGTATCGTTCCAAGAGAACTCGAGGGTGCAACACTCGAAAATTTCAAAGTGGAATATGCAAGTCAAGGGGAAGCGTTGGAGAGTACCATTGATTTCTTTGATCAGTTTACCGGAAAAGAGAACCTGTTTTTCTACGGAAGGACCGGACGGGGGAAAACGCATCTGGCAGTCGGATTGTATAAATATTTTAAACAAAATAACATTACTGCCATGTTTTTTGATGTACCCAAGCTGATGGACACCATTGTCGCATCATGGGAAAACGACTCCGGCTACTCCGAAAGCAGATTCATGAAGGCTATCGCAGAGGTGGATGTGCTCATCCTCGATGACCTGGGAGTGGAGCGGATCAGTGAATGGGTGGATCAGACAATCTATTCCATTTTGAATCAACGCCAAGGAAAAAGTATCGTCTTTACTTCCAATATACACCCAGGTGATTTAACCAAACGTTACGGCGAAAGAATAGCTGACAGAATAAAAAATAAGATGAGTCAAAATCAATTGATCTCCATAGTCACCCCTGAAAGCTATCGGACAAAGGATTTGACCATGTTTAAAGATTAAGCATATACCATATTAAACTCCATTAAGCTTGCTTAGTGGAGTTTTTTTGTGGGGAAATTGAGGGATTATTTATGAATAGAATCATCTTTGGAGAATCATGTATTTTAATCGTTTTTTGTACCGTGTGGGGCCGAATTGCTGCCCTGACACGGTAAGAATCACCCCTTTTCGTCCCGTGAGTACCTGCCTTACTGCCTTGACACGTTAAGAACCACTGCTTTTCATAAAAATAATAGATAAATAATATCGGCTATTTTTTGTTAATTTGTCTTTTTTTGCAAGAAATAATGGTAAAATAATTCTAAATAGATAGAAAACTAAAAGGGGTGCTAGGAAAATGGAATCAGTAAAACAGTTAAAGCGGAAGATGGCCGATGTCATTATTGGAAAAGAAGAAGTGGTAGAGCTCCTATTCAACGCATTAATTAATAAAGGTCATGTACTACTTGAGAGTGTTCCGGGAACTGGGAAAACAATGCTTGCCAAAAGCTTTGCAAAAACGGTGGAGGCGGATTTCAAACGAATTCAATTTACTCCTGACGTTTTGCCGAGTGATGTAACAGGAATTCAATTCTTCAATCCTAAGGAGCAGACCTTCGAGCTTCGTCCCGGACCCATTATGACCAATATCCTTTTGGCGGATGAAATTAACCGTGCTACGCCAAGAACACAATCGAGTCTACTTGAGGTTATGGAGGAACGCCAGGTCACGATCGATGGACAGACGCTTCCAATCCCTGGTCCGTTTATGGTGGTAGCGACTCAGAACCCAATTGAATCCCAACAGGGAACGTTTCCTCTTCCCGAAGCTCAGATGGACCGTTTCTTTATTCAGCTTGATATGGGGTATCCAACATTTGAAGAAGAAAAGCAGATCCTGAACCGTTACAGGGAGGACGACCCGATCCAGCATTTGACTGCCCTATTTTCTAAAGATGAAATTTTAGATTTCCAACAGGATGTTAAAAAAGTGAAAGTATCTTCGGTTGTAGAAGATTACATATTGGAAATTGTTCATAAGACCAGAAGCCATGAGGAAATTGAAGTGGGAGTCAGTCCCCGTGGTACATTGGCGCTGATGAGAGCTGCACAGGGCAGTGCATATATCAATGGACGCGAATATGTTCTACCTGAGGACGTTAAAAAGATGTCAACATATGTGTTGAGCCACCGTATCGTCCTTACCATGGAAGGATCCTTGAAGAAAACGAACAAGCAGATCTTAAATGAAGTGTTATCGCGTGTGACGGTTCCAGTGGAGGCGACAAATTAGAAATGGTAACTTGGAGTCAACAAATTGATAATCTGAACCATCATAAATATCTTCGAGCAGGAGCTTTTGTGTTGATGTTTGGTGGTATGCTGAGTGGAAATTCCATTTTCTTTTTTATCGGAAGCCTTTATATGTTTTATTTCCTGGCATGCTATCTTTATTTGGACAAGGTTGGCAAGAAACTGGAATTTTCTATTGTGGAAGAGCAAATTAAACTTTTCCCTAAAGAAGAAGGAACTTTTACGATTAGACTCGAACAACACTCCAGATTGCCGATCTTTTTCGGCAATATCGTGCTCGCGGTAGATAAAAACCTCAAGTTTCAGGCTGGAGATGAAAGAAAACAGATGAGTATATTAAAAATACCTTTCTCCCTTAAAGGGAAAAGTGTCCTGCTTATAGATGTACCGTTTACGGCCCATTCCCGTGGTGTGGCGAAAATCCGGCGGGTTGACATAGACATCCGCCATTTCATGGATGCAGGCAAGGTGTATCGTCATAAGACGGACCTTCAAAGATTTGAGACTGTTGTGTATTCCGATAGAAGAGTCGTATCAGGTATGGAAAGAATTGTACCTCGTAATCAGGGCAGCTATGCTACTAAATCTTCCCTTTTCGAGGATATGACAACCATAGTGGGAACAAGGAATTATCAGAACGGGGATGCGTTCAATAAGGTGCATTGGAAAGCAAGCGCCAGAATGGCAAAGCTCCAAACGAAACTGCATGAGAGAAGCTCACAGTTTTCCTGGTTGATGGTGCTGGATATCCGATCCACAGACTTTGAAGAAAGACTGAAGGCTGTTACGTATTTGCTTCATCATGCAGCAGCAAACCATATTCCGTTCTCACTTTTGGTCAATATAAAAAAAGCGGGAAAACCTTCCTACTTTGAATTGCCATCTGGTGAAGGAAAAAAACAATTGCAGATGGCGTTGACGTTTCTTGCAAGATTGCAATCCAATAATGTGGCCATTGGAATGGAAAGTTTCGAAAGAATTACATTTCAGCATGCATTAACTTCACCATATGTCATTATTTGTGCAGATCAGGAGCGTGTAGCCAGTTGGAAAATGCCGACTTCCACCAAAGTGTACAGCTTGGACAGCTTGGACCAGCATTACACTTTAAGGCAATGGCGTTCCTATCACAGGCAGGAGGTGCTACATGGTTAACATTTGGAAGAATAGCCTTACCATGCTGTTGGAGCTGAATTTGTTTTTCTTTTTTATTCTGCTATTCTACATGGACGCAAAAGCTCTTCCATCAATCCCAGGATTTTTGGCAGCCTATGCAGCGACGATTGGAATCTACGTGCTTTTATCCAAAAGACTTCCTGACACATATGTATCCATCATGTTTGTTGCGCCGATTATCGCCTTTTTGGCATACCTGCTTAATTTCCATATCGCTGTTTCCTTTTTGATGGGCCTATTCTTGAGCTATCGGGGATTTATGTATTTTATCCAGGAGAGACGATTGTCTTCCTTTACCCTGCTGATGCACTCATTCTTTTGGATGCCTATCATTTATGTTGGGGGAGTGGCGGTCGGTTATCCGTTTGCTTCCACCTTACTTGCATTGTTTGCGGGTCAGCTGGTGTTTGTCCTGCTCTTATATACCGGGGAGACCCTGCTCTCCCTAAAGGGCAATGGTCCGATGCAGAAGAGCGTTCTGACATCCACTGCTATAGTTGCAGGCATGGTTCTGGCTGTTGCAGCGACGTTTTCCACCTTTGGAAAATGGTTGCTTGGCGGCGCGTTCGGCTGGTTGGGGAGTGCAGTTTCATTTATTGCAGGCTTGATTGCGAGACCGTTCATTTATTTGCTGGGTTTGCATGACTGGACAGTGAAACCAAAAGGGCCGGTAGAAGAGAGTGGAATTGAATTTGAAGGCGACCAGGAGCCTGAAACGGAAATGATTTTAGAGTCTGGCAGCCTGTTTGATAATCCTTTGGTGCTTGCTATTGTAGCTGTTGTGGTAATTACCGTCATTTTTCTGATTCTGCGAAAGAAGCGAGTGGAGAAGGATGAGGATGAGGATATAAACCAACCAACCTTCCTGTCTTCCTTAACAAAGAGAAAAGACGGCTTCCGTTTTTCAAGTAGTGTTCAAAAACCTCCAGAGGATCAGGTAAGAAGGTTAATGTTTGATCTCGAAAAGCTCGCCAAAAAGAAGAACAGAGGCAGATACCCTTTTGAAACATTAGAGGATTGGTTGAATCGCGAATCTTTTCTGAAACAGGAATTTATGCAGCTGTATGCCAAAGTGAGATACGGGGAGCTGAAACTGTCTGACGAAGAACATGAACAGTGCCGTGAAATGGCCCATGAGCTCCGGAAGACTTTAAAAGAATTGAAAAAAGCGGGCTGATGGTAAACATCGCATATTCCTTATTATAGGAAATGCGATGTTTTTTGTTGAGAAACACCTCTACAGCAAGCAGGAGGATAATATTGGTAAGGGTGCATCATCAAAAACCGGCATATTCCGCGATATTCCGTGATTTACCCCCGTTTTTGCGATTTAAAGATTTATGCTTCTGAATGTTAGCGTTTACACTCACTATCTGGCTCTTATGCCAACTAATTGGGAAATCCCCCTTGAAACTGCCTCTCTACATGTTAGTATAGATGCGTTGTTAAAAACGGACGGATAAGTCAGGAGAGATAAGATGCTTAACGAAAAAACGATTGGATTTATCGGAGCTGGATCAATGGCGGAAGCAATGGTTTCAGGCATAGTTGCAAGTGACATTGTTCCTGCAGAAAATGTGATTGTAAGTAATAGATCCAATGAAAACAGATTAAATGAACTCCAAGGTAAATATGGTGTACTCGGTGTTGCTAAGGACAATCTGCCTTTTGAAGACTTGGATATTATTGTTCTTGCGATGAAGCCGAAAGATATCGACCATGCACTTTCATTTTTAAAGGACAAAATAAAGCCTCATCAGCTGCTTCTTTCTGTATTGGCGGGCATCTCCACAAATTACATGGAAGAAGGACTACTTGGCAATCAACCGGTTATCCGTGTGATGCCTAATACGTCCAGTATGATAGGGGAATCTGCAACTGCCATCTCCACAGGAACGCACGTAGGAATGGCGCATGTGATGGATGCTCAGGCTATATTAAGCACTATTGGGAAAGTGTATACCATCGAAGAGGAGCAGATGGATGTATTTACTGGTGTTGCAGGAAGCGGTCCTGCCTACTTCTATTATTTAATGGAACATATGGAGAAGACGGCCAATGAGGCTGGATTGGATGAAAATGTAACGAGAGATGTGATTGCTCAGACCATTTTGGGAGCGGCAAAAATGCTTTTAACCAATCATGAAGAACCCGAAAGCTTACGAAAGAAGGTAACATCTCCTAATGGCACGACCGCAGCAGGTCTTGAAGCTTTAAGAGAGAATGGAGGAGGCAAGGCTATTTCCGCTGCAATCAAAGGTGCTACACAACGCTCGAAAGAAATAAGTACGGAAAATGAAAAAGTATTGGTGTTAAGCTGATTACGCAACAAAGACTGTAACAGGAGTGATTCAATGAATCCCGCAACAGATACAAAACGGGTGGTAATTAAAATAGGAAGCAGTTCTCTGACTAGCTCACATGGAGAAATCAGTAGAAGAAAACTGGAAAGATTGGTAGATGAAGTCGCACAATTAAAAGACCTCGGATATGAGGTGCTTCTAGTTTCATCCGGTGCTGTAGCAGCAGGATACCGGAAATTGGGTTGTTTGAATAGACCAACTTCCTTGCCTGAAAAGCAAGCAGCTGCCTCGATCGGACAAGGGCTGCTAATGGAGGCATACTCTGAACTACTATTATCAAACGGATACGTTGCCTCTCAAATATTGATTACAAGAGAAGATTTTTCGGATGAAAATCGCTACAATAACGCGCGTAACACAGCAAATGTCCTTTTAGAGCGTGGTATTGTACCGATCGTCAATGAAAATGATACCGTTACGGTCAATAGGCTGAAATTCGGGGACAACGATACCCTTTCGGCAAAGGTGGCTGGCCTTGTGGACGCAGATATGCTCCTTATCATGTCAGATATTGATGGCTTATATGATGCAGATCCACGTAAAGATCCGGATGCCACACTGCTCAGAAAAGTGGAGGAAATCACTCCAGCAATTGAAGCAGCTGCAGGTGATTCCGGCAGTGCGGTTGGTACCGGCGGGATGAAATCCAAAATAGATGCAGTCAAGATTGCCATGGCATCAGGCATTCCCGCATTTTTAGGGAAGGCTGGGGTACCGAATATCCTGCTTCAGGCAGTCGAAAAACAAGCGGTCGGTACGTATTTTGAAACCAATGATACTTCCATAAACCTGAATCATAAAAAGCAATGGATTGCATTCAATTCCGGTCCGGAAGGTGAAGTGATGTTGGCGGAGAATGCCGACATATCCATGCTTGGTAAGAAACGACTTCTGCCTTCAAGTATCAGCAAGGTGAAGGGCTATTTCCAGGAAGGATCTGTTGTGAGAATTCTGGATTTTGAAGGAAACCGTATTGGTCTGGGAGTTGTCAATTACTCATCCGAACAATTAAGAGAGTATGACCAGAGTGAAAACAACTATACAGAAGAAGTGGTAAAACATGATGATTTAGTATGTCATCTGGAAGATTCAATCCCTGTAGGAATATAAGATAGTCAAAAAAATAGGAGGAATTGGATGTCTTTAGTTATGGACATAAACGTAGAAGCACAAGCGAAGGAAGCGAAGAGAGCGGCTAAGGTGGTCAGCCTGCTGACCACAGAACAGAAGAATGCAGTACTGAAACAGATCGCGAATACACTTGAAAGCAATGTGGAATATATTCTTAAAGCAAATGAACAGGATTTGGCTAAGGGCCGTGAAAAAGGTTATACGGAAGCTTATATGGACCGCCTGGCATTATCCCCGGAGAGAATCGCAGATTTTGCAAATGGATTAAGGGAAGTTGCAGAACTGGAGGATCCTGTTGGAGATATTCATTCTGACTGGACGCTGGATAATGGGTTGCAGGTGGAAAAAGTGAGAGTGCCGCTGGGTGTTATCGGGATGATTTATGAGGCTCGTCCAAATGTTACAGTCGATGCAACCGGACTGGCATTAAAATCAGGAAACGCCATCGTTCTGAAAGGTGGTTCTTCCGCCATCCATTCCAATCAGGCCATTGTCGATATCATGCACAAGGCATTGGTAACAACAAGGATTCCGAAAGAGGCAGTTCAATTCATCTCCAGTACGGATAGGAAGGCAACAGAGCAGTTGTTCACTATGAAGGAGCATATTGATGTACTGATTCCTCGAGGTGGAGCATCCCTCATTCAGGCAGTGGTGGAAAATGCCACGGTACCTGTTTTGGAGACGGGTGTTGGCAACTGCCATCTTTATGTAGATGAAGCGGCAGACTTGGAAAAAGCTCAATCCATTATAGTAAATGCAAAAACTGACAGACCTGCCGTATGTAATGCAGCCGAAACGTTAATTGTCCATGAGAGATGGTTTAACAAAAATAAAGAAGCACTAATTGAATTGTTTAAGGACCATAACATCCAGGTTCATGGAGATGAAGAAGTCGTCCGTGTGGTCCCTGGAGCAATTCCAGCCGGTGAGGAAGACTGGACAAACGAGTACCTGAGTCTAGATATTGCTGTGAAGGTCGTAAAATCGATCGATGAAGCCATCGACCATATCGATGACTATGGAACCAAGCACTCTGAAGCGATTATCACAGAGGATAAGGAAGCTGCCAGCAGATTTATGAAGCTGGTGGATGCTGCAGCGGTCTATCATAATGCTTCTACGAGATTTACTGATGGAGGAGCATTGGGCTTTGGTGCCGAGATCGGCATTTCCACCCAGAAACTTCATGCGCGGGGACCGATGGGATTGCCGGCATTGACTACCGTTAAGTATCAGATGACCGGTGATGGACAAATCAGATAGTTGAGGAATATAATGCAACCGTATCTCTTTAATGAGATGCGGTTTTTCGGTTTTTAAGGAAATTCATGTCTTATTGTGGAAGAATCATTCAAATGGTAGTAATATGGTAGTATTAAAATAACAACTTACCACTATACATAGATTTCTAGTGTAAATTTGTTACAAAGGATAGTGAAGTACAATCAAAACAAATATTTTTCTTGAAAGTATCATACAATTATCCATCTTTTTTCTATCCCTTAGTGTACTTACGCTGTTGAGTAGGATCTTAGGGAAATACTACAAATTTCTTCACCTTTTCATTCTAGCTGTTTTTTCATTGTTTTTTCTATTTGGGGTGACCACCTATTCTGATCGCTTCTTTTGGATGATTTTTGGAGTCATCTTATTCGGGGTCATCCAAATCGTCCAGGCGATTCCTGAGAATCAAAGGAGTCGCAGCTATAGGACGGATGGGGATTAAGTGGTTCACTCTTGAGTGGAAGGCGCCTGAAAATTTCAGGAGACTCAGACTGTAGATAAACTCGATGTAATTCGAGGTTGTCTACAGTTTTTTTTGTGCGTGTATAATAAAGCCCGTTGATTTCCGTTCCAGGCACTGCGCTTTCCGCGGGCGGTCCGGGAGCCTCCTCGACGCTGCGCGTCTGCGGGGTCTCCCTTGTCCCTTCCTCGAAGCCACTGAAAAAGTGCTCCTATAGCTAGACAAACCTAAATTTTTTAAGGTTTGTCTAGTTATTTTATTTTATAATAAAAGTACTAACTTTAGGTGGTGTGCTTATGTTAACGAACCAAGAAGAATTCGCTTTGAGTCCCTATGCCGAGATTTATGACTTAGTAGTACCGAAAGATAACCTACTAAGAAGAATCAACGGAATTGTGGACTTTTCCTTCATACACGAAGAACTGAAAAATAAGTATTCCCTCGATAACGGACGTAATGCCATACCACCAATCAGAATGTTTAAATACTTATTGTTAAAGGTAATTTTCGACCTATCAGATGTAGACGTGGTGGAGCGCTCAAAATATGATATGTCATTTAAATTCTTTTTAGATATGGCTCCAGAAGAATCCGTAATCAACCCTAGCTCACTCACCAAATTCCGAAGACTTCGTCTTAAGGATATGGAAATTCTAGATATGTTAATTGGAAAAACTGTAGATATCGCAATCGAACATAATCTTATTAAACAAAACATAATCTTTATCGATTCTACACATACAAATTCTCGTTATAGATCTAAAACAGCTAAGCAATATCTTCAGGAAAAATCAAAACTATTGCGCAAAGCTATCTACCAAATTGATGAAAAAGCAAAAAAAATATTCCCTGAAAAACCAGTAAGTAAAGATTTACAAGCAGAATTAGACTACACGGAAAATTTAGTAGATGTCTTAGAAAATAATCCACAATATTCACAGATCCCTGCAGTCAATGAAAAGCTAAACCATTTAAAAGAGGCATTTGAAGATTGTAATCACCAAACTCATTTCTCTACAGATTCCGACGCACGGGTTGGACATAAATCGGAAGACCACTCTTTTCTTGGATATAAAACCCACCTAGCTATGTCTGACGAAAGAATTATCACTGCTGCCGTAATCACATCAGGAGAAAAAGCCGATGGTAAATACCTAAAAGAACTAGTGGAGAAAACTAACCAGGCAGGGATGAAAGTAGATGCAGTAGGTGGAGATACCGCTTACTCCGGTAAAGATAATTTGATTTATACTCATAAAAAAAACATAAAACTTGTAGCGAAGCTGCATCCGGTCATCACAAACGGCACCCGGGAAAAAGAAGATGGTTTTGTATTTAATAAAGACGCAAACCGATTTACTTGTCCTGCTGGGCACTTATCGAAAACGAGTGGACTGATAAAGAAAAGGGGAACAAACCGTAACGATCAACTAAAATATTTCTGGAACGTTGAGGTTTGTAAAGCTTGCCCGATTCGTCGAGGGTGCTATAAAGAAGGAGCTAAGTCGAAGACCTACTCCATCCCTATAAAATCAAATGAACACTTAGAACAAGAAGCGTTTCAACAGACAGATGAATTCAAAGAACTTGCCCGCTCAAGATATAAAGTTGAAGCAAAGAATAGTGAGTTAAAGAATAGACATGGGTATGAAAAATCAAAAGCCGCAGGTCTATTTGGGATGCAAATTCAAGGTGCCACTACGATATTCGCAGTAAATTTAAAACGAATAGTTAAGCTAATCGATGAAAAATAAATAGTAAGATAGGGTGAAATGTGAGCTTAATTGGGTGGTAATTGCCAATTAAGCTCTTTTTGTTTAGTTTTTTAAATAAAATTCAAATAATAAACTCGTTTTTCAGTGGCTTCCCCTTCCTCCCGCAGGAGTCTCCGTGCCTTCCACTACAATCAACTGAGTTTTCTATATTTTTTGTAGACCGATTTTTCTACAAACCGGGACGCGAAAATTCCAGGTGTCTTTTTTTGTGTTTCACCCAATAGAGGGATTTAATGGAAAGTGTCGAATTTAGTAGTATAAACTAAAAGGGGATAGATAGATGGGAAATAAAGTCGGGGGAATATTGAGGATTATTGGTTTTGGAATTATCATTATCGGTTTTATCTGGGCAATAATAGTGATTTCAGAAACAGAGAGTTTTGGGCTTGGGCTCCCGCTATTTTTTCAAATGTTCGTATACGGTATGGTTTTTATAGGATTTGCTGAAGTGATAAATCTATTACAATCCATCCTTAATAAAATAAAACCACAAGGAAATGATCAAGTTGATAGTGAGAAGAAAAGCTTTCCTGAAAATAAAGATTACACTGAAATTACAGGTTTTGCTGAAGCTGATATAAGAGATTTTTATGCAGAGCGCAACAGGAATGTTCAGGAGGTAAAGCCTACTCCGTTCCAAGACTTTTATATTGTTAATGTCGATGGAATTATTGTTCTTGTTGAACTTGGGGGATTCAGTCCCGAAGTGTATGCGAGTAATAATTGGCCGGCAGAAATCAAGACTTGGCATGAAGGAAACTTTAATGAAAAATAAAGGCTGTTTTCGCACACGGTGATGTTAAATAGAATTAATGTAAGCTTCAAATGAAGCCCGTTGATTTCCGCTCCGGACACTTGCTTTCCGCGGGGACGGATGGGAGCCTCCTCGGCTTCGCCTGCGGGGTCTCCCATGCCCTCTACTTTCCCGCAGGAGTCAAGTGTCCTGCGCTACAATCAACTCAGTTTTATAATATTATTTGCTCTACTGAAATAATAAAACTAAACAAAGTGCAATTTCCCTAACTTTAGAAAATTAAATTTGATACTAAAATTCACCCTTGTTGGGCAGCGTGTCAAGGGAGAGACCGCAGGCGCGCGGGCAACGATGAGGCTCTCGAGCCCTTCCTGGATAAGCGAAAGCCTGGACGGAGACCAACAGGGCTATTATTGCTGACGCCTTAAACTGAAACCTCCCCAATACTTATAAACAACAATCTTTACGAAAAGAGCGTAAATAAAAATATAAAGAAGGTGTCCTTGGCTAGAGGGACACCTTCGTTTTGTATCAATCTACTCGTAACCGCTATTCCGATTTGGATTCCCGCTTTTTATAGTAACTTCTTATCCCCAAATAGACGATAAAAGAAGCCGCGGCCAATAATAGCAGAATCGGCGAATATCCGATCAGAAAAACAGCAAGGCCGGAGAAGAAGGCAGTAATGGAGTTCAGGGAAACGGCAAATGTTTTCTTTATCTTTTCGCCTGTCTTCAGATCCTCGTTGCCTTTCACATCTGGAATCGGGATGGAGACATCCATAAAGTTCATTTCCACTTCAGCGAATTCTGTTTTATTATCCAAGTATTTCATCCTGCCCATGACCTGTTCGATTTCTTCCTGTACGATTGATAAGTCATTGGATATTTTAAGTAGATCCTCGGTTTTTTCAGCTTTGCTTAAAAGATCCAGCAGTCGTTCCTCCACCACTCTTTTCGCCTTTAATCTGGAGGCAAGATCTACATACTCTTCCGTGACATCCTGACCTACCACTCTTTTTTCTATCACTTTTCCAGAGTAATCTTCCAAGCCATCCAAAAATGCTGTCAGGGAATCAGTTGGAATTCGGAGCGTAATGGAGCCGTAGTCCTGCTCATTGTTGGAGGTGAAATTCACTTCAACAACGTACCCATTAAGATCCCGGACGTTTTTTTCAACTTCATCAATCGACTCTCCTATGTCATCCACTTCCAATGACACAGACGCATTGTACATCACCTTGCGTCCGCTCGCTTCTTCGGGTGCTGCCTGTCCTCCATCATCACTGCTATCATCTGTATCAGCACCGATTCCACCTTCATAACCTTCTCCTGCGGCGTAGTCCATCTCTTTGGACGATTCACTGGAGTCATTGGAGGCACTGCAGCCAGCAAGTAAAAGTAAAATAAATGCCAAAGCTAAATAAATTCTCTTTCCCATTTCATCACCCCTTTTAAAAAAGTAGACGTGAGTTTTGTAATAAAGTTCCATAAGATTTAGTGATTGATTAAATATATTTCATCGAAGGCTGAAAAAAGAATTAGTGACTAAAATATTATAGATTGATAAAATATTGGTAAAAGTCCCCATTTATTTTGTGGGTAAAAGTTGTGGTGGAGGTTAAATGGTATGTGTATTGACGGAGGGGGTAATCGATGAAGTTTAACCAGGGATATGCAAGAATATTTTTAGGTGTTGTCCTTGTAATCATATTAATTTTTGCTTATTTTTATTATCAAAATTCAATAAAAAGTAAATACAGAGAAGAATATCAGGGGAGGGCTAGATTAGAGCTTTCAAGAGAAACAGATATCGACTTTGATAAAATAGAAAATCCAGATGGAATAAAAGTAAAAAAGAATGTAAAAATGCCTGATGGATTGGATGATAGAATAGCTCAAGTAAATCTAATACAATTTGATTGGAAAGATCAAGATGGCAAAGCCTATACAATAAATTACCTAGAATATGTATTTAAAAATGGGGCTACGTTTATTGAAAAAACTGAGAGGAGAATTTTAGACTGAGGATAACAAAAAAAAACGTAAGTACCTTCTCTACCACCTAAATTGGTGGTTATTTTTATTAGTAATCAAATTTGGTTAATGAGTCTTTTGAAAATGGCGGGACTGCGTGGGAATCGAACCCACCTGGGACGGCACGCGCCCCACAAGCGGTTTTGAAGACTGCGTTGATAAAAAACACGTTAAATCAACCTTTCAATCAGCCTAATTGCGTTTACCGATTCGGATTTCGATAATAGGGACGTCATCATTCAACAATCGGGCCAGATAATGGAATAACAGTTGGCGGTAAATTGGGAGCTTAATGTTAAAATAATTAGAGATTGTGAAGGATTGTACTTAAACAAACGAAGCAGTTTAGCACAAGAAAAAAATGATTTAATGCCTATTTGACTCATTTAGAGTACTAAAAGGTCTTACTAAGGTAAAAAAGGTGTGACTTTTGTGAAACAAACATTATTTCTTATAACATTAGTTTCATTACCAATACTATTGGGATTAGTTAAAGAGAAGGAAGAGGAGTGTCTTCCTTGCAAAGAATGCTACGATATAGCTTGGAATGACGGATGGGGAGAAGGATATGCGACAGGTCAAGTAAACCAAAGATATAGCATTATTAGAACTCTTATACAAATGGGCAAAACAGATCAAGAAATTGTTTATATAGCAACAACCAGCTATGTTGAATTAAAAGACATAAGAAATCAGCTTAATGTATATCATGGTTATTTTGAGTTTGAAGCATCAAGATATGAACTTATCAGGACTCTTTTAAAAGAAGGTAAAACGGATGAGGAAATTGTCAGAAAAGCACATTCAAGTTTTTATGAATTGGAACAAGTGAAAAAACAACTTAAACAGTATAATGGAAAATTCAAATGGGAAGTGCAGTAAATAAAGAAATTAATATAAGGGAAAGAGATAAATCTTGGTGAACCAAACGAAAGTATTGTGAAGAAATGTACTTAAGCTCTAAAGGCTTTTCTTAAATAATGATCGTCAGCATTCGAGCGCAATCCTGGAACAAGGATCAGCGCTCAATCTCATTTTAGTGCCAGATTTTGAAATTAGGAAGGAAACAGAAAGGTTAATCTCGAATAGTAAATTATCCCAGAAAAATGCAGGGTTGTTGGATTAGGATTTGTCTAGAATACCTACATTTCAAGAGACAGTATATGCTGTCTAAGACAAATGAGATTAAGGAAGAAGGGAATAAATGTTGAAACAAATACCGTTTGTACGTCCTACTGACCATTATGATATAAAGGCATTACCAATTGATGAAAAGATTTGTGCCCTACTTAAGACACGAAAAGAGATTACGTTAAGTAAACCGGGGTTCCCTCCACTAGAGTACATTTCAGAATGGTCACAAAAATATGGACTCTATGAAAACCAGTTGAATTCTCTATTTTCATTAATAATGAAAGAAGAACATCACAGATCTATTGTAGAGCCTACTGGTTTTAGAAGGATCATACAGATTTTGAAGTCGAATGAACATGAAGATAAAGTGTATTATATTTCATCTATTCGGCAATATGATAATGCTAGTGTTGTCTTTCTAAATATGGATTGGGATGAAAATACAGATGAGGAATATAACCCGGGTTTCTTCGAACTTGTTATAAAGGGAAACGAAGAATACTATTGCAGAATGATAAGTGGTGGTGGCTCTCCAGGACACTATTATTACAACTTTATTGTGGATCCACCATTACCAGATGACGTCCTAGGTATGAAAATGATTTTCAAAAAGACAAACTTACCATTTGAAGAGAACCAATCGGAGTTAGAACTTGTTTTTGATTTGTAAAAATGGTATTTTTTTGTTCTTCTAATTGTATGTTTCTTCAACGATTAGGAGATTTCTTGGAAAAAGGATAAGCGCTCATTTTCTATATTTTTTGCATAGATTTTGTAGTTAAAAAGGAAATTAGGTAGCTTAAAGTTTGAGCTGGTTTCATTTCCTGACCATAATCAGATTCTGAAATGATTCTACAACGGTGAGCAAAATGGTTATTGATAATTGTTTGTTATCCACTAATGCCACTTAAAATAAATTACGATTACCAAATTTTAGCTACTAAGTCTTTAATATCGGAGGATTTAAAAATGATAGATGAAAATGCAAGGAATTTTCTATCCTCGGCTAATCATTATTGCACTTTGATTGATTCATTATATTGTCTTGATGAAAAAAATTCGGAAAAACTTCTTGCTGCACTTTTAGAATTGTACTTAAAGGCTCTAAAACTTCCTGAAGTTGAACCTGATAATGCAGAAGCACCACAATTTGAAATTCAATTACCAGAGGTCGATTTCGATAAATATGAATATTACTGGGAAGTATATGACCCCTATAAATTAGATGAACCAGCGTGTGGAAGCCTATCAGACGATATTTTAGACATTTATAAGGACCTTAAAGAAGGTATCATATTATTCGAGCAAGATATGCTTAACGAAGCAATTTGGCATTGGAAGTTTAATTTTCAAGCTCACTTTGGTTTGCACGTAGTAAATGCGTTACGTGCTTTGCATTCAGTAAAGGACGATTAGGAGGGGAAGTATGGAAGGCTCTTGGAAAAGGTTTTTAGATATAATTGATTTAAATCAAGATATTAGACAGAGAGCTGACTTAAAGACATTAATTGAATTCCCATTAGCAGAACCCAAAACAGACTTGTTATTAAGCTTATTTGAATACAAAACAAGTTTTTATGGCTCCGAAAAATGCACGATTCTTTGGTAGTATGAACCGAGCAATATTAATGGTGAAAATATAAGTAATCCTTATACTGAAGTCATTAGCAAAGATGATCTGAAATATCTACAGGATTTATGGCAAAGGATTGCTGGTGATTATATTTTGTTTTTGCCTGAAGAATTCAATCCAAATCTAGATACTAATGATGAAGAAGAGTTTATTGGAGCTTGCTTATCTAAGTATTCTCAATTGCTACTAAAAACTCCTGATGGAAATGAAGTATTATATTTACTTGTAAATGAATGAATTTCATCTTCAACTATCTAGGAGCGATTGCAGCACAATGGATAGCTCCTCAAATACGAGCTGGGCAGAATAAATGAATAACAGATAGAATGGAGTGAATTTATGAAGATAATTACTTTATGTGGATCTACTAAGTTTAAGAAACAGTTTAGAGAAGCAGAAGCATCACTTACTTTACAAGGTCACATAGTAATTAGTCTGGGTTTCTTTGAACAAAGTGAAGGAATAAAGATAACAATGGAACAAGAAAAATTATTTGAAGATATGCATTATAAGAAGATTGATATGTCAGATGAAATATTTGTTATTGATGTGGATGGATATATAGGAAAGAGCACAAATAAGGAAATAGAGTATGCCCAGAAAACTGGGAAATTAATTCAATATTATTCAAAGGAAATGAACTCTACAAAAGTTAGCCTTTAGGATTCGAACGGAGCCCTTCCTTCAACTTTGAGGAGTTATAGTCTACAAAGGTATATTCTTTCCATATGGCGGTTTTCTGGAATAATGTATCAATAATAACGTTAGATAAGGGGGATTTGAATCTGTGGGTGTTCTTTTTCGTGTGGAATTGTATGTAAGAGATATTGAAAATTCTATCAAGTTTTATCAAGACATCATAGGTCTAAACCTCTATGGTAGGAATGAACGATCCGCACGTTTTAATTACGATAGTTTCTCATTATTGTTAACCTCCGATTATATCTTAAATAATAATCATTATTTTCATAGTAAAGCCAAGAGCGAAGTTAAAGGAAATGGTTTTGAGTTCATTATAGTTGTAGATGAATTAGAAAAAGTACATTCTCGTTGCCTTGATAACAATTACCCTATTGAAGTTGGCGTAGAAGAATATCCATGGGATATGAGAGGTTTTAAGATTGCTGACCCAGATGGGTATTTTCTAAGAATTACTTCTAAGTAATATTGTTCCCTCATAACAGTGTGTGTTTATTAACTAATTCAAATCTAGGAGCGATTGCAGCATAGTGGATCGCTACTTATTTAAGAATAGGGCAGTTAAATAGAATAAGAATTTGGTGAGATTGCTGTTAGAAATTAATTCAATTTAATAAATATTAGGGGGTACCAAATGAAAAAAATTACGCTTTGTATTTTTATTTTTATTATGAGTATTCAATTACTAGGGTGTAGTATCTCTGAAGAAACAACTAGTATTTTGAGCGATCTAACTAACATTGAAGTAGGACAAGAAATCAACCGTGATGGAAGAGAGGTTATAACAACTAACGATTCGAGCAATCAAAATAACTTTGAAATAAGACACGAATTCAACAGGGATGGGAAAGAAGTATTTAGTATATTAGCTGACCCCGCATTGAAAGCGGGAGATCCTTTTGGCTATATCTTCAGTTTCCAAGAACCCTTTGACGTTTTTGAAGGAAAAGAACTATCCATTACTGCCGTTAATCAAGAGAACGGAGAGCGAGTTCAAGCATTAGACCCTCAAAAAATTACCGAATCATCCTCTGGATATTCTAGTTTACAGCGATTCACGACCACATTCGAAATTCCTTATGGTGGCTTATGGACATATGAGGTCTACCTGGATGGCGATGGCTATGGGGAAGTTGCCGTGGATGTTGCTGACGAAGAAAATCCTTTCGAAAAACAACTCACTAGAATAGATATTCAAGTAGCTAGTGATGAAGGAAGATATGGAGAAAAAGTGTTGATTACAGATAGTAAAATTCTAGATGAACTAAAAAATACTTTTGAACAAGTTAAATGGGACCCTACTATTCAGGTAATGATGGCAGGAAGAGAAGATTTAAAGTCAACTCTATTTATGAAATTGGAAGAAAATAAGCCGGAAGAATCATATGAATACAGAATTTGGTTTAACGAAGGCGGAACTGCAACAATTTTAAGTAATAATCTAAAGGAAAACTATGGAAGATTAGATATCGAAAATACCAAGGTTTTAAAACCAATATTAATTGATATAAATTAACAAATATTTTCTTTAAATAACCGTGGCTTTCTTGGAAAAAATATGCTGTTATTTAGTTTGAATATTGTTTGCGATCTTCCATTATATAGGAGCTTTTCTGAAAGACCTGCGTAGCTTTTATCTTAATCAACGATCTTCAGCAATCGAGCGCATTTCATAAAGTGAGATGCGCTCTTTCAAGATCGGTCCTATACAAATTTCAGTAGAGGTAAATGTTTGGAAGAAAGTCCCTGTATTCAAAATCAATCAAAAGGAATTATAATTTTTATAAATAAATAGGGGTTTAACCTTCCATTTATGATTCAGGGGAAACAGAGGAAAGAGGAAATGGATTATGTTTGTTAATGTGTTTTGGACAATTTATTTAGGAATACTTGGTGCTGTTGCTATTGGATATCTGATTAAAGGAAAATATAAGACTTTTCCAGCAAAACTAGATTTTGTAATCTCGATTATTACCTGGATTGGACTCTTTGGTTACGTAACAAATATTCAAATAATGAATACTTATTTATGGCAGATCGTGTTTTTTGGGGCGTTAATTTGGGACTTAATCTACAGCTTCTTCCTAGCTGACTACGGGGAGGAGTTCGAGGATGTTTCACCTCCAGTCAAATACATCATTATTGCTGTAGTATTTGTACTTTTACTCGGTCCATTGTATTTTGGTCTCCATAAGTACGCATTCTAATTAGAGATGTATAAACATCACCTTCCTGATTACTTATAAATTTATAATATTAAAAGCAAAAGGTAATGTTTAATTTTTAATAAACGGGTTCTTCAATAACTCTCTTCAACGATCGGACGCTTATTTGTAATAAGGTAGGTGTTTTTTAAATTATTGAAAAATAATTGAGTTTATAAACCCATTTTAAAATAATTGGTATTAAGAAATTGGGCAGCATTCCTGTAATGAAGAAAAAGAAAATTACTCCGCAATCATGCGCTAAGAATTGAACAAGAGAAATGGACTGTTTAAGCAGTCCATTTCTCTTGTTCTTATATAGTTAAAAAGAAGTTTTGTTAGTTATTATGTCTTAGAATGGTCCTCAGCAACACTATTATGAATAAAATACTCCCATCGTAGAAACAAATGCAATAGCTAATCCTAAAATGAATATTAGTATTCTTTTTACTAAAGTTGGTGAAAACTTAATTAGTAAATCAAATATTAGTTCAAATAAGCTAAAAGAACCGCCCATCGCCATATTATCAATAGCCTTTTTCTTACCAAACACAGAAAACCACATAAGCCAAATGCCTAAAATTGCAATAATTCCTAAAAGTATCTTTAACCACATATTGTATCTCCTAAGATGTTTTATCTTGATTTTAAATTATATAGGATTTTTAAACTAGAACCATTATTTACAAGTTAAGAGTTCACTGGCAAAATACTGTAGTAAGGTGATCCAAATAAATTAGACAAATATTTCCCAAGTAGCCTGAGCATGAGTTAGGTATTAACTAGTAACTAGGGAAGGCTAATAGAATGAAACTATAAGAAGGTGTTTATGTTGTTGTTTTTACGGTTGCTTATGTATTCTTTTATTTGCGGAATACTTTTATATTTAACATTAGTTATCTTACCTGAAACAATAAACCTACCTAATACTATTTCAAAGATGTTTTTTTTCGCTATAATGATAACATTTTTTATTTTTTCTGAAGAGAAATGGTGGGTAAAATTAGGTGCGTTGTTATTAGGAGTAGTATTTTTTATGGCAATTCTCATTTTAATTTCTGCTCTAACAAACGAGAGTTTTCCTGCTTAAATACAGCATTCTCTATTCGACTAACGGTGTCTTAGCTTCATTAGGTAATAGCTCATTTGCATGCTTAAGGATAGGACAGGATAGTGAAAGATGCTATAAATAATATTGTGACTTTTAGGTGTGATAAGAATGAAAAGAAGATTAAAAAAGAAGATTGAAAATAGATATAATATTTTAAAAGAAGCAGAACGTCAAAAGCATAAGCGAAAAGGAAAACGGTGCATACAGTATGAACTTATACCAATGGGAGAAGTTGATAAATTTATTATGTTAAACGATGAAATAACACCTGACTACCCAAACGCTACACATTGGCTTTTAGACGTGTACCATTGGAAAATGAATGACATTTATCAAGTGCGAGTTTTTCCTTGTTCTAAATGTGGTGGTAGTCCAACTAAATCACCTGTTCGAATGATTTTTTGTAGTGAGAATATGTTCGAAAGAGTGGTTGAAGATATGAGAAAGGATAAGTTTTGGGATGCTGATTATTAACTATATTATTACAATGGCATTCAAGTAACGGGGGGTTTACAAAAAACAAGGAGGAACTACTGAAGCTACCAAAATATAATGTGTGCAACCATCAATTCAGTTGGAAAAGAACCTACAAATCACTTTTTGAAAGTAGGACAATACATTGTGGTGAATATGGGACAGAGCTCAAGGCAACTAATCTCGGAAAGCTCACTGCATTAGTAATAATACCAATGCTGTTAAAGGGTAATGTGATTTTTAAGGAAAATTCTGCTTTTTATTTTGCTATTAATTTAGGTGTAATGAATTTGTAGCTCTTATAGTTTCATTGCTTTTACCCTATTTAGTAAAATACAGTTCAGATAAATAAGTTTGCATTTAACGTATGCATTACAACAAGCTATAAGCAATTTTAGGAATAAGCCAATATTTTAGTTATTCCCTTAAAGGGCGCGATCCTGCAGCAAGGAACAGCACTTATTTGAATCTAGGGCTATTTAACCGAATGCATCATTTTAAAAGTTATAAAAATTAGAAATTATTTTTTTAAGTTTAAGGACTGGTTATTGGGCTAGAGGTGGTTATATGAAAAACGGCTACCCACGACAAGGGTTAAGAATTAGATGTGAACAAGGAGTTCATTCAGAAGTTAGAAGGGCTTGTCTGGGATTTGCAAAATGGTTAAGGAAAAAATTTGAATTTCCTATTCGAGTTGTTGTTTATCTAAAAAAAGATTATCAAATTAAAAGTAAGACTGATAAAGAATTAGTATCGGGTACATTTTTGGGACCTTACGACAAAAATGAAAAATGATTGTCAGGCCTGTGGATATTTGAAATAATTGGTATTGTGTTGAAAAGGAGAATTCTAGAATAAGGAGAGTAGTTCTATGTTAAAAAGAAAAATAGTAACAGCCATTTTGACATTTATTATATCAACCTTAATTATTAGCAGCTTATCTCCTGTAGAGGTCCTTTTAAATGGCTCACAAAATTATGAAACAAGCACTTTCTTTCAAGATATTATTCTTATATCTGTTTATGTTGGGGTAGGTATTTTCTTTTTTGGATTGCCAGTATCAATACTAATTGAATTAATAACACAAAAACCAAAGGAAGCTCGATTTGCTCTTTCTTTTCCTTTACATATTTTGTTCGGAATAATTCCTGTTTTTGTATTAGGATTCTTAGCAATATTCTCACTGCTTGTCTCAATGGTATTTCTTTTGATTGACGAGTTAATTAGATTTTTCACAAAAGAAAAAAATTCTGGTTACAAATATGTTAAAACCTAAATCTTTGTAGGTTTATCCTTAATGATATAGCTTTTAAATGGAGCCAATGCGACTACTCACGCTGTTACTTGTGTTATTTTAAAAAATTTTATAGAAGAAGAAAAGTATTGCAGTGGGTATAGTGTTCTTCTACTAACTAGCTTTCTTTTTATACACTATGCAGGAATCGGGGAGCTTTTTAAAGAGAGATTTTAATATGTTAGTTTTCTTAATACAAACAAAGGTTAGGGAGAAAAGTTAAATAACGTTTAGAATAGAGCTCATTCAGTGAGGAGGATACATTTTGAATAGTTTCGAAAAGAATTACCTTTCAATTGTGATACAGCAATTTAAACACTTCAAAACGCGAGCAGAAGAGGCATTACAACAATTGTCCGATGAGGATATTCATTGGAAGCCAAATGTAGAATCTAATAATATTGCAATTATTATTCAGCATATTAGCGGTAATATGAACTCTCGATGGATGAATTTTTTAACTACTGACGGAGAAAAGCATTATAGGGAAAGGGATATGGAATTTATTGATCAAGGTGAAACTAGGGAAAACCTTATGCGATATTGGGAAGATGGATGGAATTTACTTTTTGATACATTAGAAAATCTTGAAGCAAATCAATTACATCAAACTGTAACTTTAAGGCAACAACCAATCAGTGTACTACAAGCAATTCAAACTGAAATAGCTCATATAAGTTATCACTTAGGTCAAATTTTATTTATTGGAAAACAAATAAAGGGAAAAGATTGGACTATTTTGAGCATTCCTAAAAACGGTTCCAAAGAATTTAATCTAATGCATTCATCAAAAGAATAAATCTTAACAACTAATCTCCCTTCTCTACTATGAAAGGGAGATTTTAATATGTTTTGGTATTGGTAGGTTCTTCTGCAGACGGGGAGGTTGTGGGAAAGAAATCCCTTGTTATACTCTTTACGACAGGAACTTGGCATATACTAAAAAGAAGTTTCATAGTTTTTATATTAACCCAAAAAATTCAAAAAAGTTAAACCTTCCTTGGTATTGATACGTTTAAAATCATAAAAGGGCACCTTTATTAGGAGCTACCGCCGACCAATACTAATGAAAGAGAAGTGAAAAGAATGCCCCTTTATAATCAAATAGGAAAGACCTATAACACTACCAGAAAAGCAGATCCTCGCATCACTAAGTTTATCTTGCAACAACTCAACTTAGAACATTCTGCAACTATATTAGATATCGGTGCTGGAACGGGCAATTACAGCTATGAACTTGCTGATGTGGGCTATAATGTCATTGCTCTTGAGCCCTCTGAAATTATGAGGACCCAAGGCAAACAGCATAGAAATATCTATTGGAAAGAGGGAGTTGCGGAGCGAATACCGTTAAAAGATGCTTCTGTAGATGGGATTATATGCACTCTAGCATCTCATCATTTTCAAGATTTGTCCCTTTGTTTTCAGGAAATGAGAAGAGTTTTAAAGGAGAATGGGAAGATTGTCATATTCACTCTAGATCCTAGATTATGTGAAGAAGATTGTTGGTTGTTTGATTACTTTGAACCAGTTTTAGAAAATGCGTATAGGATTCATCCACCAGTGAAGGAATTCTCCCAATTACTTAAGGAGCAGATTGAACGTCCTGTTACTGTTGTTCCTTATCCACTCCCATATAATTTGGTTGATCAGTTTTTCTTTACAGGCTGGAGAAGTCCTGAACGATATTTAGACTATGATTTTCAGCGCGGAACTTCTCCACTTGCTAAAGGGGAAGATACTATGAAGTGTCTGGAAAAATTAAGATTTGATCTGGAGAATGGAATTTGGTTTGAAAACTATAAACAAATTTTAAAATTAGATGAATACGATTGTGGTCACTTCTTTTTAGTAGTTTAAAAAGTTTCCTCAACCGATTGAAAAATTAATAAGGTGATCTAATTGGTTTATATTTCTTTGAAATCCTTCTAATTGGGGTTATTCTTCTTTTTAGGTCATGTTTGCAGGCATTTAAACTAGGTTCTATCAGAAAGGTAAAGGTTTTTATGTTAGCTGTTATGGGTGTTATGTTGATTGGGTTATCTATTTTTCTATTTTCACCAGGTAGCTCTGATGTTATTGCTGATATCTTTAGGTATATCTTGAATTCGAGTCTTCCGTTAAAGGGCGCAATCCTTGAATAAGGATTTGCGCTCTTTTCCCTTTTTAGGGTCATTTAATGAATAAGGACTTCCAATCAATAATGGATATTTAGTTTGTAATGATATGAAGTTGTAAAACAATGCACTTAAAGTAAGGCAGCATTTTAGTGAAAAAGCATTATCAACGACACGAAACTCATTATGGCTAATATGGATGGATTGTTACGTTTTTTTAATTGAGTGATCCACAAATGAGAATTTGTGTGAAAATGGAATCTGAAAAGATAGAACTGTAAGAAATTTAGTGGATACAGATAACGAGTTTACAATATCAATAAAAAGTATATCTGACCAAAATTGAAGTGAGGCTGATTAACTATGGGACAAGTATTTATTGATGAAAAGGGACCACAGGAAACGATAAGAGTTTCAAGAAACTATAGTGATGATAGAAGAATAAATCTTGGTGATGATTTAATGCGATCTTATGTTGCTGATGTACTTTACATTCCTGAAAGATCTCTAAAAGATGTTATCAAAAAATATTCTGAACTTGTTGAAGATTATAGAAAAGAACAAAAAAATAAAGTCGAAAAGGAACTAAAAGGAATTGATATTCTACAGGGGAATTTCAAATTTGGCATTGCAAGTATAAAAAAAGTTAATAGTGATTTCTATCTTATGTTATTTGATATCCTGCTAGAGGCAGACGTTTCTAACTTACTTTTTTCAGTAAATAAAATGTCAATGGTAGTTGATGCCAGACTAATACAATGGATTCTAAAACTTGAAGCTCAAAGATTTATTAAATCCGCTATATTGTTGAAATACAGTCTCACAAAATATTGTGAATTAGAAGCATCAGAAGAGGTCATTAAAAGTCTTTTCGATCCACAAAAAAATACCAATGAAATATTGTATTCTATTCAAAATGATTTGAAAGAATTCGTAGCAAACCATAAAAATAATACTAGAATGAAATATCAATTAGAAGATTACAAAAATATGATAACAATAATTGGGAAGGGGAAACACTTAGCTGATAATTTGGTGTTTGAAAAAGTATCATTTGATTGGGAAAAGGTGAGCTTCGATGTTGACTTATGGTTGTCAGAGAACCAGCTAAAAGATGTATGGCAACCTGAGCAGTCAACGTTGATTCTTGACCAAGGTATACCTTCTGAACCATTTGAAAAGATTGGATTTGGGAAAGTACTGGTAGACCAGGATTCTAAAGATTTCGTTGGATTACAGTTAGCGGATATGTTGGTAGTAATAACTGGTAGTTACATTTCTAAACTTATATCGGCAATACGTTATGATAAAACAGAACCAGAAAAGCCTAAACATCTTGATCAAGAGTGGTTTGATCTAGAAGAGCATCAGTTTGATTTAATTTTAAAAATGACACAGTTCTTTTTTAGAAATGAAAATACTTACTGTTACATAGGGGATAGTTATTTTGACGAAACTCTTCTTTTTGAAATATTTTGTAGGTATATAAGTTCATTTAGTAGTTATGCGAATTATCATAAAAAGTCAAGTAATTTACATGTTAAAGATATGTTTAAATATTATATTGCCGCTTCAAAAGAAAAATGGACCTTAGGTGTACAAAATGAGTTTTTAACAAGGAATATTTACGGGGATTATATTACTGGGATTAAAGAGGGGATTATCCGGAAGTTATAATATGTGCGGTTTCTAAGCTCTTTTTTTATTCCCACTCCATACCGTCTGCTAATAATTAGAGGTTGTTTCACTACAATTTGGTGATTATTTAGGGCAATAAAATTTTAAAAGGCACTTGTACCAATCCTACCGCAGATTTTTTACTAAATATGAAAGAGGTAGTAGAAAAAGATGGCACCCAAACAAAGAAAAGGGGTTTAATCGAGGATTGCGATTTAAAAAGGGAATAACTATAATCCATTGATATGTAAAGATTGGCGGGACTGCGTGGGAATCGAACCCACCTGGGACGGCACGCGCCCCACAAGCGGTTTTGAAGACCGAGACAAGCACCAGCATTGCAATCAGCCCCATTTTTTAGACATGTTTCATTCTACTTATTCTACAAGGAATTTGCAATAATAATAGCGAAATAATCTATTAAAGATGGGAAAGGAGCAATTGATATGAAACAGGAAGGCAAGATACTAGAAACTGGTTTTCCTAGGGGTATTGGAAAACCCGCAACAAGGGCGCTCGATGCAGCAGGATACACGGAGCTTAAAGAATTGGCAACAATTCGTGAGAAAGAGCTGTTGAAGTTGCATGGGGTTGGCCCAAAAGCGGTAGGTTTACTTCGATTGGCTTTGGAGGAGAAAGGGCTTTCTTTTAAAAGTTGACGAAAAAATTAGAAAAATTAAATTATCCCATTTCAATCATTATCAAACTCTTATATAATAGTGTTAAGTTTTTCGTAATGCGAAATATATTTTGACAGATGGGGAGAGATTGTATGACTAAAGTTATGAACAAGACCTTAACAAGAAGTGAAGTGCCTGTTGAACATACTTGGGACCTTCGAGACCTGTTTGAAACCGAAAAGGAATGGGAGGCTGAACTGGCGGCCATTCCACAGGATCTTGAATCGGTTACGCAATACCGAGGAAAAGTGGGTGAGAGCGCCAAGACACTTCTGGACAGTCTTCTTGCTAAAGACGCTTTAGCTGAACGGATCACCAGAGTGATGACTTTTGCCAGCCTGCGTCAGTCGGAGGATGGAACGAACCCTGTGAATCAGGCAAATTCTGCGCGGGTTGCATCGATGTTAGGCGTTGTGCAATCTAATATTTCCTTCCTTTCCTCTGAAATTCTTGAGTTGGATGAAGAGACAGTAGAAGCATACATACAGCAAGAAGCAGGGTTAAAGGATTATAGTAAAACATTGCATGACCTGATGGCGACAAAACCGCATCGACTTTCCCCGGAAGCGGAAGAGGTGTTGGCAGCCTTCAGTGAAGTGCACAATGCACCATATATGATCTATCTGCGAAGCAAAACGTCCGATATGAAGTTTTCTTCGTTCACAATGGATGACGGGACCGAGCATCCATTAACTTTCAACTCTTTCCCTTTTTATGAGGAATCGCCCGATACCGAGATCCGCAGGAAGGCGTATGCTTCCTATACGAAAACATTGAATCAATATAAGAATACTTATGCAGCCACCTACGCTACTGAAGTAAAAAAGCAGGTCATTGAATCTCGTCTGAGAAACTATGAATCCGTAACGGACATGCTGTTGCATGATCAGGATGTCTCAAAGGAAATGTACAATAACCAGCTTGATACCATCCAAACTGAATTGGCTCCACATATGCAGAGATTTGCAAGGCTCAAGAAGCGCCTGCTCGGATTGGACAAGATGACCTATTGTGACCTGAAAGCACCTCTTGATCCGGAATATAACCCGGAGATCACCTATGAGGAGTCCTCCAAGCTTATCTTGGAATCATTGGGGATCATGGGAGAAGAATATATGGAAATCATGGAAAGGGCGCTCTCGGACCGTTGGGTTGATTTGGCGGACAATGAGGGGAAAGCTTCCGGTGCATTCTGTTCAAGCCCTTATGGTGTACACCCTTATATCCTGATTACATGGAACGATTCCATGCGAAATGCCTTTACTCTGACTCATGAACTTGGACATGCCGGGCACTTCAGTTTGGCTGGGCGCTATCAGACATTGACGAATACCCGTCCGTCCAGATATTTTGTCGAGGCACCGTCAACAATGAATGAAATGCTATTAAGCCAGCATATCCTGGCCAAATCGAGCGATGAGCGCATGAGACGCTGGGTGATCCTGCAATCACTTGGAACGTACTATCATAATTTTGTCACGCATATCCTGGAAGGGGAGCTTCAACGCAGAGTCTATGAATTGGCAGACAAGGGGACGCCAATCACGGCAAAACTTCTTTGCGAACAAAAAACAGAACTTCTGGCCAAGTTCTGGGGAGACTCGGTTGAACTGGACGAAGGAGCAGGCTTGACCTGGATGCGTCAGCCTCACTACTATATGGGTCTGTATCCTTATACGTATTCAGCCGGACTTACTGCTTCTACTGCTGCTGCGCAAAGCATCCAGGAGGAAGGCCAGCCTGCTGTGGATCGCTGGTTGGAGGCATTGAAAGCAGGAGGTACCTTGAAACCGTTGGACATGATGAAACTCGCCGGTGTGGACATGTCAACCCCGGCTCCTATCCAGAAGGCTGTCGCCTATGTCGGGCATCTAGTTGACGAACTAGAAAAAAGCTTTTGAAATTTTAAAAAATTCATTGACTGTTATGATTTTCTTGTATAAACTGTCTTAAGGAAACAGAATGAAAAGGGGGGAAGAGTAATGGTGAGACGTTCTAACCAAGCGGATGCAGGCGTTATTCTTCTCTTTCATATTTGGAAGGACTAAAGGTGTTTTTGCCTTTAGTCCTTTTTATTTGGAAAAAGGGGTGTGTGCATGTATAAGAGAGTCATGATCAAATTAAGTGGGGGAGCATTAGCGGACCAGAGCGGAAACAGCTTTTGTCCAGAACGATTGGAACATATCGCAAACGAAATACTTTCCATTGTAGAAAACGGGATAGAGGTGTCCATTGTCATAGGTGGAGGCAATATATTTCGGGGAAGCATGGCGGATGCATGGGGCATCGACCGGGTAGAGGCGGATAATATCGGAACGCTTGGCACAATTATCAACAGTTTGATGCTGAGAGGTGTACTTAAGAGTAAAACGGAAAAGGATGTCCGGGTCATGACATCCATAGCAGTTACTTCTGTCGCAGAACCGTATATCCGGCTTAGGGCAATGCACCATTTGGAAAAGGGTCATATTGTCATTTTTGGCGGAGGGAACGGGCAGCCATTTGTAACAACCGACTACCCAAGTGTGCAGCGGGCAATTGAAATCAACTGTGATGCGATATTTGTTGCCAAACAGGGTGTAGACGGAGTTTTTACAAGTGACCCTAAAACAACAAAGGACGCAAAAATGTATCGGGTATTGCACTATAATGATGTGATTAAAAATAATATCAAGGTGATGGACCAATCCGCGCTGCTGCTGGCAAGGGATTATAAACTGCCTGTACACATCTTCAACTTTGATGAAAGAGGCGCAATGAGCAGGATATGTATGGGTGAATCTATCGGGACGATTGTCAACAATGAGAATACAGTAAAAAACCAGTATTAAAATGTTTGCATACAAAAAGCTGTCGTTTCATCCTACTTGTTAGATTTCAAAGCAGAGATTAATATGGAAAAGAGCCACTTTTCATCTATTAATCTGTAAAAACATGAAACTTTTTGAAAACTAGCTCGTAAATTAACCGTGTTATCCAAAAAACTAATTTGAATTGGTGTAGGGGGTATAGTAATGTCCTTTTTTAACAAGGCATTGGCGAGTATTGGGATAGGGGCAGCAACGGTAGATACCAAATTGGTGAACGACCGTTTGGTTCCAGGTGAAGAAGTAAAAGGTATCGTAGAAATCAAAGGTGGGTCAACAGAGCAGCAGATTGATACCATCTATTTATCGCTTGTCACGACATATATAAAAGAGTCCAATGACACGAAGGTACAAAAACAGGCAACCATCGAATCCATTAAACTTGTAGACCCTTTTACAATTGGTCCGAATGAAAAGAAGGAGTTTCCTTTCCACTTTGTCCTGCCTTATGAAACTCCCGTCACGATGGGGAATACGAAGGTCTGGATCCAAACAGGGCTCGATATTAAGAATGCCGTGGATCCATCAGACAGAGATTTTATCGACGTGATGCCTTCCACTATCATTTCTGCAGTACTGAAGGCAGCTACTGATATCGGATTCCGACTTAGAAAAGTGGAATGTGAAGCGGCACCTTATCGCTTGAAAACACGTCAACCCTTTGTCCAGGAATTCGAACTTGTTCCAACGTCCGGTGCGTATCGTGGCAGATTGGATGAAATAGAATTCATGTTCCTGAATCAGACAGATAACCAAGTGGACGTATGGATGCAGGTGGATCGTAAAGCAAGAGGATTGGGAAGTTTCCTTTCTGAAGCGTTGGAAATGGACGAATCACACGTGAACTTCACGGTAACGAAACAGGACCTGCCTAATATGGAACAGAAGCTGATGAGCATTATTCAAAAATATAGCTGATCAATCAAAAAACAGATGCTGTGCAATCCGCATCTGTTTTTCTGTATTTTAGGAGCTGCATAGCGATTATTTTCGTTTCTCCTATAAATTGATATAATGAACCTACTAAGACACTATGCTGGAGGAAGAGATTGGATTTATTTTGTACGAAACACAAAAAGAGATTGGCAGAGAGATATGATGAGAAAAGCACTTTCATAGAGGCGTACTGTGTTGACTGTGAAATGGAGCAGAGATACCAATTCCTGTTGGAACTTTCCATGGATGAGCGCAAACAGGTAGTAAGAAGATTTTCCTATAGAAGAGGCTTCATTATTGCCGTAGGATTTGTCTCAATACTAGTCCTACCATTACCTATACCAATAAAAATAATCTCATTTTTCATTTTCAGCGTATTCATATTTAAGTTCCTGATCGAGCCACTATTTTTTGAACCTTCCGCCAAGAAGCCTATTTGGGAAGATATTCGGGCTAAAGCCTTAAATCAGAGCAGCATTCAGGCAAATAAAGTGGATAATGTGAAACGTCAATGGAAAAAAGGCTTTTTGCAGGAGCGTAAAAATCGGAAGTGGACAGAGGAAGAGTGGCAGCAGTATCTCCGGCAATTTTATAAAAAAAATTAAGGCAGGGACGTCCACCTATACAAGCAAAAACATGCTGTCATACCCTAAATTAAAAGGGGTGACAAAAATGGCGTGTTTTATCAAAAAGGTAATTATCGAGAATGTGAGTGGCGGTGTCGTGAATTTCGGGAACATTTTCAAGGCTTGCCCTATTGCTGAAGAGACTGGTGTGACCGGTTCCGGCAGTGGGAACTTGGGGAATAACATCAAAACATTTACAAAGGTCAGTGTTGTGAAAGTATGTGGGAAAAAGAACGTCCAGTTTATTGATGAAATAGGTGAGGATATTGACTAAACACTTTACAATCGGCATGGCCGGTCATATTGACCACGGTAAAACTACGTTAACCAAAGCTCTAACGGGAGTGGACACAGATCGTTTAAAAGAGGAAAAGGAGCGGCAGATCTCCATCGAACCCGGGTATGCTCCGTTGAAACTAGGTGATGGATCTGTTGTCTCTGTGGTCGATGTGCCTGGCCATGAGCGATTTATCAGGCAGATGATTGCAGGGGTTTCTGGCATTGATCTTGTCATTCTTGTCATAGCAGCAGATGAAGGGGTCATGCCTCAAACAAAGGAACATCTGGAAATCCTGAAATTTCTGCAGGTGAAAAAGGGCATCGTGGCATTCACTAAAATAGACAAAGTAGATAAGGAGTTCCTTGATCTTGCGACAGAGGAAATTGTGGAGGAGCTTACTGGAACTATTTTTGAAGATGCCCCAGTTGTATATGTGGACGGCTTGAAAAAGGAAGGGATTCCAGAGTTGAAGCAACTGCTCCAAAAAGAGCTGGAAACTTTACGGGAAAAGCATGTTACAGGCAATTTTCGGCTACCCATCGACCAGGTTTTTACACTGAAGGGACAAGGTACGATTGTCAGAGGTACGATAACAGAAGGTAAGATTAAAAACGGGGATACCGTTGAAGTATTGCCGAGAAGGCAAGTCGCAAAAGTAAGGCAGCTTCAAGTACATAACAAGCAGGTGGAACAAGCCGCTGCCGGTCAGCGGGTTGCAGTAAATCTCTCCGGATTAAGCAAGGATAGCATGGAGCGCGGCGATGTGCTCGCTCACGAAAATACATATGATACAACCGATACCATTGATGTATCCCTCCATATGGTGGAAAATCTTCAATATCCAATAAAACAGAGGAGTCTTGTAAAGGTTCATACCGGTACTGCGGAAGTCTTGGGTAAAATCGTCTTTTTTGATCGAAATGAATATGACGGCCACTCAGAAGAAGAGGTACTATGCCAGCTTCGTCTAAACGAGCCCATTACGTGCAGCCGGGGAGATAAAATTATCCTCAGGAGGCCAACTCCAGTAGAGACCGTAGGGGGAGGATGGATCATTCAATCAAAGGGATCTGTCTATAAATTTGGTCAATCAACCATTGAAACTCTAAGAAGAATCAAGCAGGGTACACCTGAAGAAAGGGTAAGAGAGGCTTTTTCTAGAAGAGACCTGCTTCCAATGGAGAATCTGAAAAGGGAAGCGGGATTGGAGGATAATGTGCTCGTGCTGCTTGAGGAGCAAGGGCTTATTGTGAATGTCACTGGTGGACTATATGCCTTTGAGCCGATGTTAAAGGAAAAAGAGCGTCAGTTGGCTGGCCGTATTCGTGAATATCACGTTATGCACCCCTTAAGGCTTGGAATTCCAAAGGCTGAAGTCCTTTCTGAATTCAGTTTAATCATTTCAATTGAGCTCCTTGAATTTCTTCTGGGAAAAATGGAAGAGGCTAAATGTGTACGAAGGAAGGATAATATATTGTATTTGGAAGGATTCGTGCCAAGCTACCCAAAGCAGTGGCAGAAAAGAATGGAACAGGTGGAGCGGGAGCTTGCGTCGGCTAAGATAACTCCACAGCCGTTCCTCCATTACTGTGAAAAAGCTGGTCTGCCTGAAAAAGAAACCCATGACTTGAAATATTTCCTTCTGAAACAAATGAAAGCTTATCTTTTGGATGATGCACATCTGATTGATGGATATGAATTTGATGTGGCTGTTGACTATTTGAAAAGTCAAACAGAGGAAGAGGTTGAATTAAGCGAAATAAAGGAAATACTGCAGCTTTCCAGAAAATATCTGATTCCTTTCGTTGAGCTGATGGATGCCCTTGGGATTACGAAGAGAGAAGGAACCAAGCGCAGATGGCTATAGCAGAAAAAGAGCAATCCCTCAAATTTAGAGGGATTGCTCTTTTTCATTCGATATGGATAAGTTTTTCATCAGGCGCTACAACTTCACCGATAATGGCAGCTGTGAGATTCCTTTTTGCAAGCAAATCCAGATATAGTGCAGCTTCATCCTTAGGGAGGCTTACAAGCAGTCCACCGGAAGTGATTGCATCACACAGGACAAGCTGCTGCTCCTCCGTAATGTTAGAGGCATAACTTACATCGGACTTGAGCCATGCATGGTTAGCCTTGGATCCACCAGGAACAACCCCCTCAGCGGCAAGTTCAAATGTTCCTGGAAGTACGGGAATGCTATCCATATGAATATGTAGACTCACACCGCTACCTCTTGCCATTTCACTTGCATGTCCCAATAAACCAAATCCTGTTACATCTGTCACGGCATGTGGGGCGAAGTGTTGCAATTCTTCTGCAGCCGTTTTATTGAGTTCACTCATGACCGCTGTCACAAGCTCAATTTGATCAACTGTTGCTTTGCCTCTTTTGATGGCAGTCGTCAGTATGCCCACACCGATCGGTTTTGTCAGGACAAGCACATCTCCTGGTCGTGCGCCGACATTTTTCCAGATACGTTCAGGATGTACAAAGCCTGTAACAGAGATGCCGAATTTCGGCTCCTGGTCATCGATGGAGTGTCCACCAACAATGACTGCACCCGCCTCTTTCACCTTGTCAAAGGCACCCGCTAAAATCTGATTTAGAATGGAAGGACCCAATTTCTTAATCGGGTATCCCACGATATTTAATGCCGTCTTCGGAACTCCGCCCATTGCGTATACATCACTTAGTGCATTGGCGGCAGCAATCTGACCGAACATATATGGATCATCCACCACGGGGGTAAAATAATCGACGGTTTGAATCAAGGCAATATCTTCTGTCACTTTATAGACTCCGGCATCGTCTGAAGTGGCGAATCCCACTAACAGATTCGGATCCTCTAAATTGGAGGGCAAATCACGCAAAACTTGCGTGAGGTCACTTGGACCAAGTTTGCATCCTCAGCCGGCTTTTGTTGAAAGTGAAGTTAAACGGATTTTTTCGTGTTCACTCATTTGGACCACCTCCTGCTAGTTTAAGTATAGTCAGTAGTGAAAATGATTTCCACTAATTAATTTTCATACTTTTGCGAAAAATGGATGCTTGTATTACAATTAAAGTAAGCGCTGACAAAGATGCCGGCACTTGTAGTACATCATGCATTAGGAGGAAAATTCATGACAAATTTCAAAGTATCCATCGAGTTCTGCATGCAGTGAAACTACGCACCAAAAGCCGCGAGTTTCGCGGAATCACTTTTTACCCATTTCCGTACCATTATCACTTCCATGGAACTCATTCCTAGTTCAGGAGGAGTTTTTGAAGTGAAAGTGAATGGAGAGACGCTTCATTCCAAAAAAGAAACAGGAGTCTTCCCGAAAGCGGAAGATGTCATTGCAAAATTGGAAAAAGGCTAAGCTGGAGGAGGGTATATCCCTTCTCTTTTCCAATTTCTGCTCCATTATCCTGCACATGTTATAATAGTGAAAAAAATCCTTAAGTCAGGTGAAATAAATGATGAATAGAAGTCTACGGGACATTCCCCCGGTCCATGAACTGCAACGGGATGCAATGTTTATACGTTTAAGACAAAAATACAATCTTCAGGATGAAGTGATGACGGTTCATATTCGTAAAGCCTTAGAAAGCGTGCGTTCAGATATTAAGAACGGGATCGTTTTCAATGATGATTTGACTGGTGTCATCTGGAAAACGGTTGAAAAGATGGTGAATGAAGCGGATGAAAATCGTTTGAAACGAGTAATAAATGGAACAGGTACTATTTTACATACGAATCTTGGCCGTGCAAGATTAAGCAAGGAAGCGATTAACCGCGTGGCAGAGGTTGCCACAAACTATTCAAATCTGGAGTATGAAATCGAATCAGGGACTCGTGGTTCGAGGCATGATCTTGTGGAAGACTTGATCAAACAGGCTACAGGAGCTGAAGCTGCAATGGTGGTCAATAATAATGCGGCAGCCGTATACTTTATTTTGAAAACTTTTGCCAAAGGAAAAGAAGTAATAGTATCCCGGGGGCAGTTGGTGGAGATCGGTGGATCCTTCCGCATTTCCTCCATCATGGAAGAGAGCGGCGCAAAGCTTGTAGAGGTAGGAACCACCAACAAAACACATGTCAAAGACTATTCTGATGCATTGAATGCTGAAACTGCGATGCTTTTGAAAGTTCACACGAGCAATTTCAAGACAATTGGATTTACCAAAACAGTCTCTACGGAGGAGCTTGTTGAGATTGCAGGAGCCCGTGAAGAGGTTATGGTATATGAGGATTTGGGAAGCGGGGTACTATATGATTTTGCCAAAGAGGGCATTGGGGAAGAGCCGGTTGTGCATATGGTTCTTGAAACAGGTGTAGATCTAGTTTCTTTTAGCGGTGATAAGCTTCTTGGCGGTCCGCAGGCAGGAATTATTGCTGGCAAGAAAAAATATATCGATCAACTGAAAAAGCACCAATTGGCCAGAGTCCTGCGGGTGGATAAGATGAGCTTCGCCGCTTTGGAAGCGACTTTTAAAGCATATTTGAATCAGCGTCCCAAAGATATTCCTACAGTGAGGGATATGCTGCAGCCTTTGGAGGAGGTCAGGGAGAAAGCTTTGGAATTCAGTGACGCCATTTCCGAATGGAATAGTTTTCAGGCTGAAATTATCAGTGAGTATTCCATGGTAGGCGGAGGGACGATGCCGGATGTAACGATACCTACCTATGCAGTGAGGTTGAAACATGAATCACTTGCTGCACATTCCTTGGCCGAAAAATTAAGAAAAGGGACTCCAAGCGTGATAGTCCGAACAAGTGGGGACAGTATCCTACTCGACTTCAGAACCATCACGCGTGGAGAGCTCCCTGATCTGATCAAAGCGATGGAGATGCTTACATATCGTGACTAGAATTATGCTTTTGTCGGGTATGATTGCGGTTCTTCACCTTATGTGATCCGCTTAAAGGCTCTGGCTGTCCTGAATGTTGGTTACCTTTGGGCTGGTTTCTTACCATGTCTTTATGGTCGTTTTTGTTCATTTTGATCTCCTCCTTTGCTTTTAGTTTTTGATAATTGCCGTGTATTATGCGGAGGGAATTCAGGTATAATTTTTTGCCATATGGGCAGTCTAGGTAGAGCTATTATTTTCTACTGGAGGAGTGAACCCGCATGCCATACCATAAAGATAAACAGCAGGCTTTCCAAGCAGCTCAGCAAGGAACAGAGCAGGCAAGGGACGTATATGAGGCGATTGTAAGAAATGACCCGGATTATGGCCATGATTTCAAACGTCTGGAAAATGAAGTGAATGAAGCGATGGAACAGATCAATAATGCTTTGGAAGTCGCATCTGAAACACAGCGTCCACAATTGATGCAATTCCAGCAGGATCTGCAGACGATTTTGCAGCAAGGAAATAATCAAGGTTGAGAAGGGAACCGTTCTGGACTTTGGGAGTCTGGGGCGGTTTTTTTGGGTTTTGTTGTATGAGTGGGGGGACGCGGGGTGGGGTTGGGTGTATGATGAGCTTTTTGTTATTGGAATGCAGGTAAAAGACGCATCATCGGTTGTATGATGGGCTTTTTGTTATTGGAATGCAGGTAAAAGACGCATCATCGGTTGTATGATGGGCTTTTTGTTACTGGAATGCAGGCAAAAAACGCGTCATCGGTTGTATGATGAGCTTTTTGTTATTGGAATGCAGGTAAAAAACGCATCATGGGGGTTATGATGAGCTTTTTGTTATTGGAATGCAGGTGAAAAACGCGTCATCGGTTGTATGATGAGCTTTTTGTTATTGGAATGCAGGTAAAAAACGCGTCATCGGTTGTATGATGGGCTTTTTGTTATTGGAATGCAGGCAAAAAACGCGTCATAGAAGTTATGAAGGACCTTTCGCACCGAAACTTCGAGTAAAAAGTCCATCATCGCTCTTATGAAGGACCTTTCGACTTCAAATTCCGAGTGAAAAGTTCATCATCAAGCGTATGAAGGATCTTTCGCTTCCTAATCCCAATCAAAAAGTCCATCATCCAGCCCATGAAAGCCCTCACACCAAAAATAACACTAAAAAGGTCTTCATCCCACCGATGAAGACCACACTCAATTCATAAATAACCTAATTACACTACTGGTTCTTCTTACGCTTTTTATTATTCTGTTTCTGTGCTTCCGTCAATGGTTCATTGGAGAATTCTTCATTATATCCTGCACCCTTGCCTTGAGCTCCGGCTGCATTCATTCCCTCGATAACGTGGTTCGCCTTTCTTTTTGCCATTATCCTTCACCTCCTACATTTATCATTACCAGCAGAAATCCACACATGTATTTGTCGAATATTATGAAAGATAAGTGTAACTTATGTGATTTGATAACTTTATTGATATTTACTTATGAAGAATGTTGTATTAAGATAATGTCGTAAGGACTATTCGGTGGGAGAAATCAATCGTAATTTGTCTCAAAGAAAAACAATCGCAAACGCTTTCCAAAGGTGAGCCTGTTTTTCAATGCCTATTAATTGTTCATAGCGAGGTCCTATTAAACTATGAGTAGCAGGGGGTAATACATATGACGAAGCAAGATGTTTTCAATGCACGTGCATCCTTCGATGTAAACGGCAAAACGTATCATTACTATTCTTTGCAAGCGCTTGAGAAAGCGAACGTTGGTAACGTATCACGCTTACCATATTCCATTAAAGTATTATTAGAATCCGTTCTACGCCAGGTAGACGGCCGTGTTATTACGAAAGAACACGTTGAAAACTTAGCAAAATGGGGAACCGACGAGCAAAAGGACGTGGATGTACCATTCAAGCCTTCTCGTGTAATCCTTCAAGACTTCACGGGAGTTCCGGCGGTTGTTGACCTTGCGTCCCTACGTAAAGCAATGGCAGACGTTGGTGGAGATCCTCAGAAAATCAATCCTGAGATTCCGGTTGATCTTGTAATTGACCACTCTGTACAGGTAGATAAAGCAGGAACAGCTGACTCCCTGGATTTCAACATGAAGCTTGAATTCGAACGTAATGCTGAGCGTTATAAGTTCCTAAGCTGGGCAAAAAAATCCTTTGACAACTACCGTGCAGTTCCACCGGCAACAGGTATTGTTCACCAAGTTAACCTAGAGTACTTGGCTAACGTGGTTCACAGTGTGGAGGAAAATGGTGAATATCTAGCTTTCCCTGACACACTTGTTGGAACTGACTCCCATACAACGATGATCAACGGAATCGGTGTTCTTGGATGGGGTGTAGGTGGTATCGAAGCAGAAGCAGGAATGCTTGGCCAACCATCATACTTCCCTGTTCCTGAGGTTGTAGGGGTTAAATTAACAGGTTCTTTACCAAACGGAACTACTGCTACGGACTTGGCTTTAAAAGTTACGCAAGTTCTTCGTAAACATGGTGTAGTTGGTAAATTTGTTGAGTTCTTCGGTCCTGGGGTTTCCGAGCTTCCACTTGCAGACCGTGCAACAATTGCTAACATGGCACCTGAATATGGAGCAACATGCGGATTCTTCCCGGTTGACGAGGAGTCTCTGGACTACATGCGTTTAACAGGCCGCGCAGAAGAGCAAATCAAGCTTGTTGAAGCTTACTCCAAAGCAAACGGATTGTTCTTCAGCCCTGATGCTGATCCTATCTACACAGATGTAGTGGAAATTGATTTGGCTGAAATCGAACCAAACCTTTCCGGACCTAAGCGTCCACAAGACCTTGTGCCTCTATCCATGATGCAGGAAACTTTCCGTAATGCATTGGTAGCACCACAAGGAAACCAAGGCTATGGTATGACTCCTACTGATATCAACAAAGAAGTAGAAGTAACACTTGCGAACGGTGATAAAACAACAATGAGAACAGGATCGATTGCCATTGCGTCCATCACATCCTGTACAAATACTTCTAATCCATACGTATTGATTGCGGCAGGTCTTGTTGCGAAAAAAGCTGTGGAATTAGGATTGAAGGTTCCAAGCTTTGTAAAAACTTCCTTGGCACCTGGTTCAAAAGTAGTAACAGGCTATCTTCATGATTCCGGACTTCAACCTTACCTGAACGATCTTGGCTTTAACATCGTTGGGTACGGCTGCGCTACTTGTATCGGTAACTCCGGTCCATTAGCCGATGAAATCGAAGAAGCAGTTGCGAAAAATGATCTTCTTGTTACTTCTGTACTTTCCGGTAACCGTAACTTTGAAGGGCGTATCCATCCACTTGTAAAAGGTAACTACCTTGCATCTCCACCACTAGTTGTGGCATATGCACTTGCAGGAAATGTAGATGTTGATCTTCAAAACGACGTACTAGGCAAGGACAAAGACGGCAACGATGTATTCTTCAAGGACATCTGGCCATCCCAAGATGAAGTGAAGGAAGTGGTGAAAGCTACTGTAACTCCTGAACTGTTCCGTAGAGAATATGACAGAGTATTTGATGACAACGAGCGTTGGAACCAAATCGAGACTTCCGATGAAGCACTATATTCATGGGATAATGATTCCACATACATTCAGAACCCACCATTCTTTGAAGGGTTGACTCCTGAAGCAGGAACAGTAGAACCACTTTCCGGATTGCGTGTAGTTGGGAAGTTTGCGGATTCAGTAACAACTGACCACATCTCACCTGCTGGTTCCATCGGAAAAGATACGCCTGCAGGCAAATACTTGCAAGCGAGCGGCGTAACTCCACGTGAGTTCAACTCCTACGGTTCCCGTCGTGGTAACCATGAAGTAATGATGCGTGGAACGTTCGCGAACATCCGTATCCGTAACCAAGTGGCTCCAGGTACTGAAGGTGGCTGGACGACTTATTGGCCAACTGGCGACGTAATGTCCATCTATGATGCTTGCATGAAGTACAAAGAGGACGGAACTGGCCTAATGGTTATCGCTGGTAAAGACTATGGTATGGGAAGCTCCCGTGACTGGGCTGCCAAAGGAACAAACCTGCTTGGAATCAAGACTGTCATTGCGGAAAGCTTCGAAAGAATCCACCGCAGCAACCTTGTTCTTATGGGAGTTCTACCATTACAGTTCAAAGACGGCGAAAATGCTGAGATCCTTGGCTTGACTGGTAAAGAGACATTTGAAGTGGCTGTTGATGAGACAGTAAAACCACGTGACTTTGTAAAAGTTACAGCGACTGACGAAGATGGTAACAAGAAAGAGTTTGAAGCACTTGTTCGTTTCGACAGCGAAGTGGAAATCGATTACTACCGTCATGGTGGTATCTTAAGAATGGTATTACGTGACAAGTTAAAAGCGTAATAGTGCAAAAACGAAGCTGGCCCCTCCAGATGGAGAGGCCGGCTTTTTTTCATCCAATGATATTTGTTATAAAATAGACACATGAAGAATCAAAGGAAAGACATGTATATGATTTAATTAAAGTAAACGAGGTAAATAAGATGGATGCCATTCAATTAGGACCGCTGCTTCTCAAAAAATCAATCCTTGTCCTTCTTTTCTCTTTGCTCCTTGCATATTTATATATGGCCATCATATTTAGAAAACAGCCTGAGACATTAAGGATCATGAAGCAACATCTGATGAGTGGAGCCATATGCTGGATTTTAGTGTTTAAATTTAGTATTCTTCTCTTTAGACCGTCCATTATCTGGACCAATCCATTTGGGATTATATTTTTTACCGGAGGGACTAAAGGGATTTATCTGGCGAGCATTGCAGCGCTTTTCCTTTTCTATTGGAAAGCGTATCGCGCAGGTTTACATATGAGACAACTGACAATAACAGTCATCGTAAGTGCCGCTATTGTGTTGGCGAGCTATTATGGAATGATGTATTTCATATAAAGGATGGAGATCTTGTGAAAAAAATAATTGCTATTGCCTTTTTGGTGGCTTTAAGCGGATATGCGATATTCCAGGTCTTTTCAGAAAAAGAACCTGAAGTAGGGATTAAAGAGGGAGAAATGGCAAGAGATTTTGAACTGACCACCCTTGACGGCAAAACCGCCAAGCTTTCGGATTATCATGGCAAAAAAGTAATCCTCAATTTTTGGGCGACTTGGTGTGGGCCATGCCGAGCCGAAATGCCTGAGATGCAGAAGTATTCGGAAGAGAACAAAGATGTGGAAATACTGGCAGTAAACCTTACTACTTCAGAGCCTGGGATTGATAATGTACAGGAGTACGTCGAAGAGGGTGGCTACACCTTCCCAATTCTCCTCGACCAGGAAGAAATGTTCCGTTATTATGACGTATTGACCATGCCTACGACATTCTTCATTGATACGGATGGAATCATCTCCTATCGACATCTTGGACCAATGACGTATGAGTTGATGGAAGAGCAAGTAAAGAAAATGAACTGATGATAATAAGGAGCAGACCTCGTTTGATGATCTGCTCCTTTTAATATTTCCATCTATAGTGACCTGTAATGGGGGATTTAAAGGATGACAATTTTACTTCCGCCGCAAATGGGTAGGTATTGTGAATCAAGTAGGGGGTGCCGTCCTTTGCTCTTCTGTCGGAAACTATTCCTACATGATCAAAGTCCCCTCCAAGGAAAACAACAATGTCCCCTGGCTGCCATTGCTTCAGATTTTCCACATCGTTTCGAATCAATTCCGTTGTCAACGATTCAGTAAACCTTTGAAAAAAGACGTCCTGATTGGGGACTCTCCGGAAATCAATATTGGGGTCAGGATTTCCTCCAACACGGGGATATAGGTCCGTGTTTTCCGCTATATCCTTATCGATCAAGTCCTTCAGGTTGATGTCTGCTCCCATCAATCCCCGCCAAATAACATCGGTGCATACTCCTTCTTTTTCAGGGGGATATCCTCCATCATAATAGACGCTTTTATACGAGGTGCGCCGATCGACTTCGCCACGAGCTGTCCTGACAACATCAAGCGGATCGGGGGTATCATTGCCGTTAGTATCTGCTTCTGAAAATTCTGCCGGAACCTCGACCGCATTGCCAAAAGGAAACTCAACATGGAGGCCAATATGATCAAGGATAATCCCGTCTCGAAATAAGAAAAGAAAAGCCATTAAACCCAGTGCTACTATAGCAAAAATTGTCATCAGTCTTTTCTTCATAGCATCACCTCGAATAAAAAAGAATATTCTTGCTTTTATCCATATTTTAACACAGTTTCATATTTTGTCTCTTCAAAAATGCTTCTATCTGCTTGATATGGTGGTCATCATGTTCCACAAACATCGCCATAAATGTGTCCGGCGAAAATGATCTCTTTCCTTTTCCGATTGTAAATGTTGTATCCTGAGGCAGTGCCTCTATTTTATGAAGCAGACTATCTCGTGTTATGGAAAAATCATTTAACAGTTCTTTTGTGGATGTAAATTTAATAATGTGCTTCATGGCTTTTTCGTTATAGGTATCATGATCTGGAAATTCAGGAAGAGCAGCACCTTCAAACATCTCTGGTACCATAACATACAGCAAATATTTGTCCCAGTAATAAATATGGCCGATAATTTCTCTGATGCTCCACTTACTGTGCTCGGTTTCTTTCATTAATTTCTCTTCAGATAAAGTGTGAAGGGAAAGAAAATAAATTCTATTCTTCTCGTAGTTCTTCAGGCTCAAATTAGTCATATGAATTCATCCTTTCGAAATTTTCTCACTTCTTTACTATATCGTAAGTAAAGGGATTAGACAAGAACATATATTCGCATATATCAATTGGTTCTATCTACCAGTTTCTGAAATGTTGAAAACGGCTATATCTTGATTAACTGGCACAAATATCCCCTTTTGAAAAAAATACTCCTAGAAAAGCCTCAGAAGACTGAAAATTTCACAATTTGTCGGAAAGTTATCATAATTTTAAAGAATTATGGACATTAATACTATTACAATAATAAGTGAGTAGGTGATATTAATGAGAAGAATCCGTAAACGTTCTTTTGAAGAGCTTGTGTTGGAAAATAAACAGTTGCTGCTAAAAGATGAGGAAGCTCTCCGTAAGATTGAAGACCGTCTGGAAGAGAAGATGTTGAATAAGGCAGAATAACTTTCAAATATTTCTTGTTATGATTATCCCTCCACTTAGAGATAGTAAAAGTAGGAGGGATGTTTTTATGAGTAATCCAAAAGGAAGCAGAAAGCATTTTATGCCAAACCATATTGGTACACAACCGCAGGAAGCGGGAGGCAATAAGGGGAAGCAGATGCAGGACACTTCAGGCAAGCATGCTCAAGTCATTCAGACTAAAGGCGAATAACCTATCCAAGTTTTTCAAGTGTGTAAGTCACTCAACATGCACAAACTAGAGATTGTAGTATATCTTCATGATACCAGGGAGGCGTTACGCTATGGCAGAAAATCAACAACACCGTCCAAACCCGGATGATCGCAGTGACAATGTAGAGAAACTACAGAGCATGGTCCAGAATACGATTGAAAATATCGAAGAAGCTCAGGAGTCCATGCAATTTGCCGGCCCTGAGGAAAGAGAGCAGATTGAGGCGAAAAATCATCGTCGTGAAGAAAGCATCGCCGCATTCCGTTCCGAAATAAAGGACGAAGCTAGCTCTCGCGAAAACGGCTTTCAGTAATCTATAGGAAAAAAGATGGGCATTTACCAATGCTCATCTTTTTTGATGTGGAAAAATATTCATTTATGGTATCATAATAGGATACTTTCTAAGCAAATGGGGGAAAGAGGATGTTAGTATCGACGAAAGAAATAGAAGTAAGATACGCAGAAACGGATCAGATGGGTGTGGTATATCATGCCAACTATCTCGTATGGATGGAGCTCGGCAGGACACAGCTTATCAAAGATCTTGGCTTCTCCTACGCTCAGATGGAGCAGGACGGGATCATCTCACCTGTCATCGATATAAATGTCACCTATAAGAAACCGCTTCGCTATGGGGAAGTGGCGACGATTCAAACATGGATCGAAACCTACGATGGATTCAGGGTCGTCTATGGCTATATAGTGTTGACCCCAGATGAAGAAATCGCACTTAACGGCAGCTCTTCACATGTATGCGTAAAAAAGGACAACTTTAAGCCAATCATTATCCGTAAAAAATATCCGGAGTGGCATGAGGCTTACGAGAATGCGAAAAAGCAAGGAGAGTAGTTATAATGGCCTTCGGGATAGCTCGAGAAGAACTTAAAAAGTGGAAGGAGCAAGTCTCCAATGGACAGATGGCCTTTATCACCCATTATTGGATCCATCCACGTTTTGAGGGCATTAAGACTGTTACAAAGGCAGGCTGCAGTGATTTGGAAAAGCTGATCGCATGGGGGCATTCCTACGGCCTGAAGGAAGAGTGGATACATAATCGTGACCAATACCCTCATTTTGATCTCATTGGCGATAAACAACTGGAGATTTTAATCTCTGAAAACCAGGTGGATCAGATAGAGCGGTTTTTTCAAAAAGAAAAGAATTAGGACAATTTCATCCTAATTCTTTCTTTTCATTCATAACCGAATTTCGGCTCGTTCAGTTCCTCGTCCATGGTTATATGCAGATCATGGCCATCAAAGTACCATTCGTCCTTTTCTTCTACAAAGAATGTAAGGCCATCCTGTTCGACGCTTGCTGCTGGCTGATCGGGATTTTCCTGGACAATTCCGAGTGAAAATCCTTTTTGGACGGTGCTGCACCCGCCATAACGGATATGAAAGCGGATAGAGTCGCCACTTTTAAGGTCCAGTTCATTTTTATACCAGTCTACTGCCGGTTGAGACATTGTCATTTTCATAAGAGCAACTCCTTATCAATCGAATGCATGAATTTTTTTATGGCTTTGGAGTTTCCATTTGAAAAAATACATGGTCTTTATGTACTTTCTTATTATAACTAATTTCCACAAGATGAACCAAACGAAACCACTTAGGGGGGAAGCGATGGAACTGCCATACACGATATGCTTTATACAACGCGAAGATTCCATTCTCTTGCTACATCGAAACAAAGCTCCGAACAAGGGGAAATGGAATGGTGTAGGAGGAAAAATAGAAAAAGGTGAAACTCCATATCATGCCGTTTTACGTGAAACGTTGGAGGAGACAGGTTTATTAATCAATGATCTAACCTTCCGGGGCATCGTATCCTGGAATAACAAAGGGGGGATGTATGTCTTTACCGGAACGGAGATGGAAGGAACACTTCAGGAAGGTCCTGAGGGGAAATTGGAATGGAAGAGGCTTGATTGGATCAAAACTTCAGATCAAGTTGTAAGTAATATGCCAATCTTTTTGCCTGAAATATTAGGAGCGGAATCACCAAAAGAGCATGCATTCACCTATTCGGTCAATGGAGAAATAATGGATTATCAAATGAAGAAGCTATCAACATCAATCATTCAATCAGCAGAAAAGCAATCAAGTTTCGATTCAGTTGGTTCTGCATATTAAAGGGGAAGTTCTGGAACGAGTTTTTTCATCATTCGCAATATGGAGGTTTGTAATGTGAAAAGAGTAGACGTGGCATATGTGATTCTCCTTAGCGGGAACAAGGAGAAAATTCTGATGGTGAAGAATAAAGGTAAGAAGGGATCATATTACACATTACCTGGCGGGGCAGTGGAGCCAGGGGAAACCTTGGAGGATGCCGCTATAAGAGAAGCCATGGAGGAAACTGGTCTGATAGTAGAGACAAATGGACTGGCCGGGGTTTCCGAGGCGCTTTTTGAGGATAGAGGCCATCATGCTGTATTCTTCTATTTTCATGCAAGGATAAAAGGCGGAGAAATCGGGATAGCTTTTCCAGATGAAATAGAAGAAGTGATATGGATGGATCTTGTTCAAGCAAAAGAGTGCATAGGAATCTCAGGCATTGATGGAAGCATTCCATACAGCTTTCAAGGGGTAAAATAGATAGTCTACAAGGAGAGGGAGAACAAAATGACCATTAAAAGAGCAGGGTTGGACCATGTAAAGGAAGCGGCGCATCTATTCAATCTTTATCGGATATATTATGAGCAAAAATCAGATATGGACGGAGCGGTCAATTTTCTGCACGAAAGGATTTCAAATGAGGAATCAGTCATCTTTCTGGCTTATGATCAGGAGCAGGCAGTTGGTTTCACCCAGCTGTATCCGACCTTTTCTTCCGTTCAAATGAAGCGTACATGGGTATTGAACGATCTGTTTGTACACGGGGAACATCGAGGAAAAGGGTTTGGTGAGCAGCTGGTGAACAAGGCAATCGAGTTTGCAGACAGCAAAGGTGCAGCAGGAGTACTCCTAGAGACGATGCAAGATAACATTAATGCACAACGACTCTATGAAAGAATAGGTTTCAAGAAGGAAGAGAACTATTTTTATTTCTATAAGATTTAAAGATTGCTAGATTTTAAATATAGGATGGTGAAGAATGTTGTCTATCAAAGATGTGGTGGATAATTATTTTTGTGCTTGGGATAGGGCGTTTATTACAAAGGATCCTTCGGAAATAAAAAGTTTCATGTCAGAGAAATTTGTTGGATACTGGGCGCACTCAGGATTGGAGAGGCCAGAGCAGTATGATTTTCATTATGACCTTGTATCGGTATTGAAGCAGTACAAGGATGCATCGAAGAATTTTGAAATCGAATCCATCTCCTCCCGTAAAAATGGAAAAGAATATATCGTCATGGGAAGTGAAACAGCTGTGATAAGCGGAGCGGAATACCCTGCCAAATGCATGTTCATTTGGCGGGAAGAAAACCATGAATGGAAACTGATCCGTGAGTACATCGAATTGGAGCGATAGAGAATGAATGTCAGAAAAGTACTTCCTGAAGATGCAGATAAATTGGCCGAACTCATAAAAAGGGTGGAAGAATCCAACTTTATGCTCTTTAATCCTGGAGAAAGAAAAGTGACAGGGGAGCAATTAAGACGACACCGGATTGAACCTTTGGAAAATGAACAGTCCTCCACAATCCTTGTTGCTGTTGATGGGGAAGAACTGATAGGGTACCTCATGGCAATCGGATCAACAACAGAAAGGACAGCGCATTCCATTTATCTCGTAGTGGGGGTATCGGAACCTGCACGCGGTAAAGGGGTAGGGACAGAATTGTTCTGCCAGGTGGAGGAATGGGCGAAGGATAGAAATCTCCACAGATTAGAGTTGACTGTCATGGTACATAATGAAGCTGCAATAAATTTGTACAAAAAGATGGGATTTGAAATAGAGGGAGTGAAAAAGCACTCTTTGTTGGTGGATGGTACTTTTGTGGATGAATTTTATATGGGGAAACTGCTGTAGAAGATAAAGCTACAAAATAGAGGTGCAAATTTTTATGAGTTGGTATTTAAAGAGATTTGATGATTTAACAAATATGGAGTTGTACATCATTTTAAAAGAGAGAACTTCAGTGTTTGTTGTGGAACAAAATTGCCCTTATCCAGAGGTTGATGGCAAAGACCCAAAGTCATATCACCTTTATAAAGAGGAACATGGAGAGATTATAGCATATTTACGGGTTTTACCAGCAGGTGTTTCCTATAAGGAACCTTCAATTGGCAGGGTATTAGTGAAAAAAGAACATAGAGGCCGAGGAATTGCAGAAGAACTTTTAAGAAGAGGACTGGATTTTATCCATCATGAATTAAAGGAAGACACTGTGAAAATACAGGCACAGGATTATCTAAGAAAGTTCTATGGATCATTTGGATTCAAAGCTATAACTGAAACATACTTAGAAGATAATATCCCCCATGTAGATATGCTTTTACAAACAGAACTCTAAGGTGCCAGTTGGCATATTATAGAAGCAAAAACAAAAAAGTCTCAGAGCATGTCATCTGCTCTGAGACTTTTTTGTTTTTGCATTAATTACTCGCATCCTCATTAATCCACTGATACATATGCTCCATCATTTCCTCATGCTTCGCCGCTCCATTTGGAAAACCGTAGTTTGAAGCATCCTTCAGCGGTACTACGTGATATTTGGTTGGATTGACCTGGGACACATAAGTCGGGATAAAGTCATCCACTTTGATATCGATGTTCGTTTCAGCTCCATCCACGAATTTTTCCACTCGCAGCTGAAGAATGCCGCCGATATCCTTATAATCATCCTTTTGACCGGATAGGAAATTTCCTAGGGAGTAGACAACAAACATCTTTTTGCCGTCTGGGCGATCCAGGAATTTCATCGGCTGCAGTACATGTGGGTGATGGCCGATAACGATGTCAACATTCAAGCCAGCCAGGAAATCGGCAAGGTCTTCCTGTTCAGTGTTAGGAAGTAGTATATATTCGACACCCCAGTGCATAGCTACTACAACAACATCGGAATTCTCTTTTGCTTCCTTCACGTCGCGTTCGATTTTCTCACGGTCGATCAGATTGACGAAATACTCCTTACCTTCCGGAACAGGAATCCCGTTTGTCCCATATGTGTAGGAAAGAAAAGAAAAGGTGATGCCGTTTTCTGTAATGGTACGAAGGGTGGCACGGTCTTCCTCGCTTTTATATCCGCCCACATACTGCATATCAATCGTTTCATAGTGGTTGATCGCATTCATGATCGCCTTCTCTCCACGATCCAAGGTGTGGTTGTTGGCAATGCTTACAATATCAACTCCAGCTTCCTGCAGTGCATCTGCAACTTCAAACGGACTGTTGAAGCTCGGATAGTTGGATAAACCGATTTCTGTTCCACCGATGATCGTCTCCTGATTGGCGATGGAGATGTCGGTTTCCTGCAAGTATTGCTTTACACGTTCGAGCATCGGGTTAAAATCATAGCTGTTTTCCCCAGTTTGAGCAGCTTCGTAAACCGTACTGTGTATAAGAAGGTCACCAACAGCGGATATGGTAGCTTCTGTACGGTAGGATTTTTCTGCGACTTCTACTTGCTTGCTCTGATGCGCTCTTACTTCTTTAGGCGCTTTATTTTCCATTTTGGAGGAGGAATTATTATACTGGTTTAATAATAGTCCTGAAAATGCGCCACCTATTAGTAAGATTAATAGGATTGGTAATGCTATTTTCCATTTTGCTTTCACGATATTGACCCCTTTTATTCTATTCTATCTTCCACTATAATACATTTTCCCTGTTATTGTTATCCTTTCTTTGCAAAAACCGTCGAAACTTCAGAAGGGATGCAGGAATTTTTATTTGTGTCCCGAAATAAAATGGGGAGAGTATTTATTTATGAAAGGGGAATTATTTATGCTAGCTTTTAAGAAGCCCGAAGTGGAACAATTTTTCCGTGTGTTTAATATTCAGGATTTTTCTGTAAGCCCCGATGAGACTCAGCTGGTCTACAGCACGAACCTAACTGGCCACTACAATTTGTGGGGGATGGATCTGCCCAATAACTATCCATATCCGATGACATTCAAAAACCAGAGCTGTCATGCACTGAAATACGAGCCGAATGGACAATACATTTTGGCAAGCTTTGATTATGATGGAAATGAATTGACACAGTTTTATGCGTTACCGACACGGGGAGGGGATTTGGAGGATCTGCGTGTGGACGAGGAATATCGTCATATGAATCCCAAGTTTTCGGAAGATGGAAAAAGACTCTACTATACAGGCTCCAAAAACAATAAAACTTATTTGAATGCCTATCGCTATGACTTCGATACACAAGAAGAGACGCTCCTTGTTGAAGGTTCTGGTGCATCCACCTATCTCATGGATGTATCAGCGGATGAAAAGAGCTATCTTATCATGAAGCATTTTGCCAATACATATTCACTTGCTTATCTGGTGAAGGATGGAGAGACTATTCTGCTCACTCCACAAACCGATAAACAGCATACGGTTTCCAACGCCATTTTTACAGGATCTTCATCTATCTATCTATTAACCGATTATGAAGATGATAAGAGCTACTTGGCTCATTATGATATGGATACTCAAACTTGTACGAAAGTGACGGAGGATAGCTCCCTGGATCTGAACAGCATGTTCTATGATAAGAAGGGAAATCATCTCTATCTGGTCTCGTCAAACGGTGTAGAGGATACTTTTTATTCCTTCTGCCTGGATTCCAAGGAACTGAAAGAGGAAAAAGCTCCTGTTGATATTATAGACAAAGTCATCGTCGGGAAAAGCGGGACAGTCTATCTTCTAGGTAAAACGGCAACTAAGCCTGCCAACATTTTCAGAAAAAATGATGGAACTTGGGAGCCTCTTACCAATAACCGGGTCCCTGCTGTATCTGATGAGGACCTTTCCGAGCCAGAGATTTTAACCTACCCGTCCTTCGATGGGCTTGAAATTGAAGCATTATTTTTCCGTGCCAAGGAGGAAATCTCCAATGGCCACGTGATCCTTTGGCCGCATGGTGGTCCACAAAGCTCGGAAAGGAAGTTCTTCCGCTCCTACTTCCAGTTTCTTGTAAACCGTGGATATAGCATATTTGCACCGAACTTCCGAGGATCCTCCAATTATGGTCTAAGCTATATGAAAATGGTAGAGGGAGACTGGGGACACGGACCGAGACTGGATAATATCACAGGATTGGAATGGCTGATCGAAAACGGCTATGCAGATCGAGATAAAATCTTCCTGATGGGAGGAAGCTACGGCGGCTATATGGCCCTTTTGCTGCATGGCAGACATCCTGAATACTTTAAAGCGGTCATCGATATCTTTGGGGTGAGTAATCTGTTCTCCTTCATCGATTCCGTTCCAGATCATTGGAAGCCTGCCATGAAACAATGGGTTGGTGATCCGATCGAGGATAAGGAAAGATTGACTGTGGATTCCCCAACAACCTACTTGGACACGATGATAAAACCGATGCTTATCATCCAGGGAGCCAATGATCCACGTGTCGTACAAAAGGAATCCGATCAGATTGTCGAAGCTTTGAAAGAAAAAGGTCGCAACGTGGAATATCTTGTCCTTGATGATGAGGGGCACGGATTCTCAAAAAAAGAGAATGAAATCAAAGTGTTCCAGGCAATTCTGACGTTTCTTGATTCGCATTTATAAGATTATGAAGATTCCAAGCTGGCCCCCTGGTTCAGCTTGGTTTTTATTGAGTGGAAGGTTTCTTTAATCTATTTGAAATAGGAGGATAACAAAATGACAAAATTCGGTTTTATCCGTCACGGAAGCACAGCCTGGAACAAGGAGAGAAGGGCACAAGGTAGTTCGGACATCCCTCTCGACCAGGACGGAATCAATGATGCTATAAAGCTTGCTGCACGCCTTTCTTCAGAGAATTGGGATTATATATACTCAAGCAACCTTTTAAGGGCCAAACAGACAGCTGAGATTGTGGCAGAAAAGCTCGATGTACCTGATCTCATCCTTGATACGAGGTTAAGGGAAGTAAGCGGTGGATTGATAGAAGGGACGACTGAAGCTGAGAGATTGGAAAAATGGGGAGCGGATTGGCGCTCCATGGATATGGATCTGGGAATTGAAAAGGTTGATTCGGTCCTCGAGCGTGGGCTGGCATGCTTAAAGGACATTCAGCAGAAGCATCCAGAATCTAACATTCTAATTGTAAGCCACGGATCTTTCATCAGGCATCTCTTAAAAGAATTGACACCTGATGTAGATTTAACAAACTATCTTCAAAATACGTCCATTACTACGCTGTCAATTTCAGATAACATATGGAATTGCGAGGAATACAATTGTGTAAAGCATCTGGATCAGACTGTTACTAACGGGTAAAAGAAGGTAGCAAGGTGATGGAAATGCTGATCACCTTTTATATTTCAAAATATACTTTCATTTATGGAACCTAAGATTTATAATGAGAATGTATGTTCGTAACCCGTAAAGGAGGGCATATATGCTCAAAAATGAAGAGGAAATTATAAGAATAATAGAACAGGATCCTTGGATGATGCAGATCCTGAGAACTGCACGTACTCTTGATTTACCCGATTGGTGGGTATGTGCAGGGTTTGTACGTTCAAAAATTTGGGATACTCTTCATCATTTCAAAGGAAGAACGGAGCCTCCTGACATTGATGTTATCTACTTCGACCCTGAAATGCCAGACGAAGCTGCAGAAAAGGAGCTGGAAGCGAAACTTGCGACCATCCATCCCGGAATTCCCTGGTCTGTTAAAAACCAAGTGAGAATGCATCAAGTTAACAATCTGGAACCTTACTCATCCTCTGTTGATGCCATTTCTAAATTTCCGGAGACAGCAACAGCACTTGGTGTAAAATTGGATAAGCATGGTTCCGTGATCCTTGCCGCTCCATGCGGAGTAGAAGATGTTTTGGAGATGAAGCTTAGGGCGACAGAGTTTTTCACGAAAACGGAGGAGAGGAAAAAAATATTTGAAGACCGAATTCTAAAAAAGAATTGGCAATCTATTTGGACTAAAATTGAGGTAGTCCATGTCAATAAATGAGGGATGGTGAAAAAGTATGCAGGGATTGCTGCATCACGTCGAGATCTATGTTTCTAATCTTCAGAGGTCGAAAGAATTTTGGGGATGGCTACTCGAGCAATTGGGCTATGAGGTCTATCAACAGTGGGAAAAGGGGCAAAGCTGGAAGCTCGGGGAAACCTACCTCGTTTTTGTTCAGGCAGAGGAACGTTTTTTGGATGTTCCCTATCATCGAAGCAGAGTGGGTTTGAATCACCTTGCTTTTCATGCTGCCTCAAGAGCTAAAGTGGATGAGTTGACGCACTCATTAACAGAGCGGAATGTGGCGATCCTTTATCAGGATAAGCATCCATTTGCCGGTGGAAATGATTATTATGCCGTATTTTTTGAAGATCCTGACAGAATAAAGGTCGAATTGGTTGCGCCGCAGAATTGAATTTACAAAAAGAAGGGATCACCTATGACAGATAATATTAAAGTGGACATCTATACGATGTGTCTTGTTCAAGATGGGGATAAGGTTTTGCTGTTGGATAGACCCAGTAATAAAGGGTTTCCAGGTTTCATCGCCCCAGGAGGCAAATTGGATTTTCCTGAGAGCCTGACAGAAGGAGCGGCACGGGAAGTATATGAGGAAACGGGCCTTCGTGTCATAAATCTGATCTACAAAGGACTTGATGAATTTGTAGATGTAAAAAAGAACTACAGGTATATGGTGTTCAACTACCTTACCAGCACCTTTGAAGGGAAACTTTTACCGGATCCTCCTGAAGGAACACTTCACTGGGTATCCATTCATGAAGCAAAGGAGCTACCAATGCAGCCTTGGTTCAAAAGGAGATTTCCGCTGTTTTTCCAGGAGGGTACTTTTGAAATTTACTCTGTGTGGGATGAGGAAGAAAAAAAGACATTAAGAGAAACAGTTAAACAGCTATAAAAAAAGCCCAGATATTCTCTGAGCTTTTTGACTTGCAGTATGTCAGTTGGTCTGATTTTTCTTTTTCAAGCTTAGCCAAGTGATTTTTGGCTCGGTTTTATTGATTATCCGGCTGATATTTGTCCGGTGTTTGAATATGACAAATGCAGTAAGAAGTGAAACGGCAATTATCAATGGAAGGTCTCCAAATATAATGCTGTATGCTGTTGTAACGATACCTGTCAGCATGGATGAGAGCGATACATATTTGGTAAGAAACAAAAATAAAAAGAAACAAAAAAGCATAATGCCAAACATGATGGGACTGACAAAAAGCAATACCCCACCCGACGTTGCAACTGCTTTACCTCCACGGAACTTTGCAAAAACAGGATATACATGTCCGACTACGGCACAAAGTCCTGCGATCAGAGGATGAATGTCGGCAGCCAATAGCACCGGTAGGGAGGCGGCAAGTGTGCCTTTCAGGATGTCACAGATCGTTACGATCAAGCCAGCCTTTACCCCCAAAGTACGAAAGGTATTGGTTCCACCCAGATTTCCACTGCCATGCTGTCTTATATCAATACCATAGCCTATTTTACCGACAACAAGAGCAAAAGGGATGGAGCCTAATAGATAAGCAAGAATAAGTATTATGATTTCAATCATTCTATAAACTCCTTTATGTAAAATTCCTATCTTTAATATATGCCAAATTTTAAGAGAAGCAAAGGGTTTCTTGCAAGTTGTGCAGAATTAAGTAGAGGTGGGAGTGGTTGTAACCTGTTGTTAAAACTAAGATTTTAAGGGTATAACAAACACAGTAACCATTTTGAAAGGGGCTAAAAATAATGAGTCTAGCATATCCAAGTCGCGAGGAAATCGGCAAAATATTAAAGAAAAGCAAACGAATAGCGGTTGTGGGGTTATCAGACAACCCGCAAAGAACGTCCTATATGGTTTCCAAAGCCATGCAAGATGCTGGCTACGAGATCATCCCCGTCAATCCGATTGTGGAGGAAGTACTGGGTGTTAAAGCGGTTGCTTCACTGAAGGAGATTGAAGGCCATGTGGATATCGTAAATGTCTTCCGTCGCAGCGAGCATCTCTATGATGTTGCGAAGGAGTTTCTGGAGATCGATGCAGATATCTATTGGGCACAGCTGGGACTCGAAGACGAGAAAGCTTATCACCTTTTAAAGGACAAGGGCTATACCGTGATCATGGATCGTTGTATCAAAGTGGAGCATGCTTTAACAAAATAGTGCTTTTCATCCTTGTTTTCTTCCATGAAGCAAGGATTTTTATTCTTTTTATGACAATATTCGCCAAAAGTTATTGGCGAAAGTCGATGAACTCTATACAATAGAACGTAGACAACTTTAAAATGTATGTTAATATATAAACGAATATTTGTTTGTTGGGAAACGGCAAATTGGATAAATATTAATATATACGCAACACCTATACATATAGAGATAGTGGCATTAGCAAGTGAAAGGGGTATGTTTTTGGTGGCAAAGAATACGATTGAATACAACGATGATGCGATACAGGTTTTAGAAGGTCTGGAGGCTGTCCGTAAGCGTCCGGGGATGTATATCGGAAGTACGGACACTCGAGGTCTTCATCATCTTGTATATGAGATCCTGGATAACTCAGTCGACGAAGCATTGGGCGGATTCGGGGATCATATCATTGTGAACATACATAAAGACAACAGTATTAGCGTAAAGGATAAAGGCCGTGGTATGCCTACCGGAATGCATAAGATGGGAAAACCTACCCCAGAAGTCATTTTAACGGTACTACATGCAGGTGGAAAATTTGGACAAGGCGGGTACAAAACAAGTGGTGGTCTGCACGGAGTTGGTGCGTCTGTTGTTAACGCCCTATCCGAATGGCTGACAGTAACGATCAAACGTGATGGTTTCATCTATGAACAGCGTTTTGAGAACGGAGGGAAGCCTGTAACGACCTTGGAAAAGATCGGTACGACGAAACAGACAGGTACAACGATCCATTTCAAGCCTGATACTACCATTTTCAGTACAACGACCTATAACTTTGAAACCTTATGTGAACGCCTGAGAGAATCGGCGTTTCTACTGAAGGGATTAAAGATTGAGATAAATGATGAGCGTAATGGCGTCAAAGAAGTATTCCACTTTGAAAGTGGAATCGAAGCCTTTGTCACTTATTTGAATGAGGAAAAAGATGCACTTCATAACGTGGTGTCCTTTGAAGGAGCTCAAAACGGGATTGAAGTGGATTTTGCTTTCCAATTCAATGACGGCTATTCAGAGACGATCCTTTCTTTTGTAAATAATGTACGAACAAAAGACGGTGGAACGCATGAATCCGGTGCAAAAACCGCAATGACTCGAATTTTTAACGAATATGCGAGAAAAGTGAGTCTTCTGAAGGAAAAGGATAAAAACCTGGATGGATCTGATATCCGCGAGGGATTATCTGCGATCATTTCAGTCCGTATACCTGAGGAGCTTTTGCAGTTCGAAGGTCAGACAAAAGGGAAACTTGGAACGAGTGAAGCGCGTTCTGCTGTAGATTCGATCGTTTCTGAGCATTTGGCTTATTTTTTGGAGGAGAATCCTGATACGAGCTCGATGCTTGTTAAGAAATCCATCAAAGCCTACCAGGCACGTGAAGCGGCAAGAAAAGCACGTGAAGATGCACGGAGCGGCAAGAAACGGAAACGCTCTGATGCGATGCTGAGCGGGAAGCTGACGCCAGCTCAATCACGTAATCCGCAAAAGAATGAGATCTACCTGGTAGAAGGTGACTCTGCAGGAGGTTCTGCAAAACAGGGCCGTGATCGCCGCTTCCAGGCGGTACTGCCATTGCGAGGAAAAGTAATCAATACCGAAAAGGCAAAGCTTGCCGATATTTTCAAAAATGAAGAGATCAATACGATTATTCATGCAATCGGGGGTGGAGTAGGACCTGACTTTTCCGTTGCCGATATCAATTACGATAAAGTTGTCATCATGACAGATGCCGACACGGACGGTGCCCATATCCAGGTGCTTCTGTTGACGTTCTTCTACCGTTACATGAAGCCTCTAATTGAAGCGGGTAAAGTGTTCATCGCATTGCCACCGCTGTATAAGGTTAGTAAAGGTACCGGTAAAAAAGAAGTACTGGAATATGCATGGTCGGACGAAGAATTGAAAGGTGCCATTCAGAAGATTGGCCGTGGATATGTGATTCAACGCTACAAAGGTCTCGGGGAAATGAATGCAGACCAGTTATGGGAAACAACGATGAATCCTGAGACGCGTACGCTTATTCGAGTGCGCATTGATGATGCAGCGAGAGCTGAGCGCCGTGTGACCACCCTGATGGGAGATAAAGTGGAGCCACGTCGTAAATGGATTGAAAGCAATGTGGCATTTGGGCTTGAGGAAGACCCGAATATCCTGGAAAATGATAATTTATTGGTCGCTGAGGAGGTATAACAGATGACACAGACAGAGAAATTTCATGACTTACCCCTAGAGGAAGTATTAGGCGACCGATTTGGACGTTATAGTAAATACATTATCCAAGAGCGTGCCTTACCTGATGCGCGTGATGGACTAAAACCTGTACAACGCCGTATTCTTTATGCGATGTATCATGAAGGAAATGTGGCAGATAAGCCTTTCCGTAAATCTGCCAAAACAGTCGGTAATGTTATCGGTAACTATCATCCTCATGGAGACTCATCGGTTTATGACGCAATGGTGCGTATGAGCCAGGACTGGAAAGTACGAAACATGCTGATTGAAATGCACGGTAACAACGGTAGTATTGATGGAGATCCACCAGCTGCTATGCGTTACACGGAGGCGCGTTTATCACCGATCGCCTCTGAGCTTTTAAGAGACCTGGATAAGCAGACTGTTGAGTTTATCCCTAACTTTGATGATACGAGCAAAGAACCGACTGTTTTGCCTGCCATGTACCCGAACCTTTTGGTAAACGGGTCCACAGGTATCTCAGCCGGTTATGCAACCGATATCCCACCACATCACCTAGGGGAAGTAATTGATGCAACAATCATGCGCATCGATAATCCCAGCACTACCGTTGAGGAATTGATGACTGCTGTCAAAGGACCCGACTTTCCGACAGGAGGCATCATTCAAGGTGTGGAAGGCATTAAGAAAGCCTATGAGACAGGTAAAGGGAAGATCATCATCCGTGGAAAAGCGGAAGTGGAAGATGTTCGCGGCGGTAAACAGCAGATCGTAATCACAGAAGTTCCTTATGAAGTGAATAAGGCAAACCTCGTGAAAAAGATCGATGAGCTCCGCTATGACAAAAAAGTGGATGGTATCTCCGAAGTCCGCGATGAAACGGACCGTACAGGACTCCGAGTCGTAATTGAACTGAAAAAAGAAGCAGATGCAAACGGCATACTTCATTACTTGTATAAAAACACAGATCTGCAAATAACGTTCAACTTCAACATGGTTGCGATCTATAACAAAAGACCGACCTTGATGGGATTGCCTCACTTCCTGGATGCCTATATTGCGCACCAGAAAGAGGTTATCTCCAATCGTTCACGCTTTGAACTTGAAAAGGCAAAAGATCGCCAGCATGTAGTAGAAGGTCTTATGAAGGCCCTATCCATCCTGGATGAAGTAATTGCCACAATTCGTGCTTCCAAGGATAAGCGCGACGCAAAAGACAATTTGATTGCCAAATTTACATTTACGGAACCACAAGCGGAAGCGATTGTTTCCTTGCAGTTATATCGTTTAACGAATACGGACATTACGGCACTACAGCAGGAAGCGGATGAGTTGGCAAAGAAGGTAGCAGAGCTAGAAGCCATTCTATCCAGTGAAAAGAAGCTGTTTAATGTTATAAAAGCCGACTTGAAGCGTGTGAAAAAGCTCTACACGAATGATAGAAAGTCCAAGATTGAACAGGAAATCGAAGAAATCAAGATCAATCTTGAGGTCATGATTCCATCAGAGGATGTAATTGTCACAGTAACAAAGGATGGATATGTGAAACGAACCAGTCTTCGCTCCTATTCAGCCTCCAATGGCCAGGATTTCGGCATGAAGGAATCCGACAGAGTCATTGCTAAACTTGACATCAATACAACAGATACATTGCTGTTGTTTACCAATAAAGGGAACTACCTGTACCTGCCTGTTCATGAGCTTCCGGATATCCGCTGGAAGGACATGGGACAGCACATAGCCAATATCATTAGTATTGACAAGGATGAATTCATTTTAAAGGCAATTCCTGTCAGCAGTTTTGAAGAACCGAAATTCCTGTTGTTTGTCACAAAGAACGGGATGGTCAAAAAGACGGAGCTTTCCCAATACAAGGCGCAAAGATATTCCAAACCGCTAATGGCTGTCAATCTTAAGGGAAATGACCAGCTCATCAATGTTCATATTACAGATGGCAATCAGGATCTGTTCCTTGCAACAAGAAATGGCTATGGACTCTGGTTTACCGAAGAGGAAATCAATGTTGTCGGTGCCCGTGCAGCAGGGGTTAAAGGTATTAATCTGAAGGATGACGACTATGTCATTAACGGATTGGCTTTTGAAAAAGAAACTAAAGTATTGCTCTTCATTGCAACTCATCGTGGTGCGGTGAAAAAGCTGAAGATTACCGAGTTTGATAAAGGCTCACGTGCGAAACGTGGTCTTGTGATGCTGCGTGAGGTGAAAAACAACCCTCATTTAATTGCAGCAGTGGACATTGTACAATCTAACAGTCTGGTTTATATTCAGACAGAAAAGGGTACTTTGGAAGTTCTTGAATCTTCAAGCTACCGTAACAATGATCGCTATTCTAACGGATCTTTTATCATCGATCAGCAGGACGCAGGAGATGTAACGGAAATGTGGATTGTCGATCCTGAAGAAGCAAAATAGACTGAAATACAGATTTTTAGACAAAAAAAGCAGTGAACGGAAATTTCTGTTCACTGCTTTTTTCAATTACTCTTTTGTCTACTTCTTACAATAAATAATGTCTGGAAGGTGGAATACAGAACACCTAATATAGTTAACACTACTCCGCTGAAAAGTGCGCTTTTAAAATCCGCCTCTTTTTTATGGGTGACAAAAAACCAATTGCTAATCACATTCCCTAAAAGAACAGGGATTACAATCAACAAGATATGTTTAGTCTTCATCTAAAAACCTCTTTCATTGGAAGTTCTTTTATCTTTATTTTAGTAGTATAAACGTTTATCGGAAAAATATGTTGTGATCGTTGAAATGGTTATTAAAATCCAGAGAACATGAATACACTTCGAAATTGAATTAGAGGATGAGCTTAAGAAAGCCTATGGCTAAAATACGTAAATAGCCGAGAAATATATCCAAAGAGGGGGGACCAGGTGCAATTTCTTTGATTGGAATGTGTGTAAGCTACATGCCAAAAGATGAGTAAATCGGAAACCGGAATTTTTATTGCGAGAATCCAGTTTGTATTACATAACTGAATTATGTAAACTCTGGGCGGAATTTTTGAAAAGAGGTAGGAACAGAATCAGATTCAGGAATTGTACTAAAAAACTCCAAGATTAAAACATAATATTTGCCAATACAAATTGCTGATGAATAGAAGCAGCGAATTTCTGTATCAAATCTGAATTATTAAAGATTAATATTTAATTTAAATGATTCTAGATGAAAACCACGGAATTATAAACATTTAAGCAAAACCATAATTTAAGATATTTTGTCTCACTATCTAGAGTATACTTAGTTATTGATACAAAATTCATTATTAATTCACTACTACCGATAATAAATGTTATGTCTACTTCAAAAAACATAAAAGATGAGCAGGGCAAGTATTACAATCACACCCTGCTCATCATCTATCGTTCAAGTTTTATATGAGCCTCCAACAAAGTTAATCATAGATACTTTTTTATTATTACTCCCGTTCCATCTAAATAACCTCTTACAAAGTGATGTTAATACTTTTAAGGAACTTTCCGAAATTCCACTGTATCCAACCATGTTTTAAATTAAACTTCGTTTATTTGACACTTCCAATGTGAACGCAATTCAACTTTATTATCTTAGAGCAATTGGCTAATATATCTCCTGGAAACGTCTGCTTTCTCGGTTATTTCCGTCGTACTTTGACCATCCTTATAATAGATTTCTGTTACTTCTAAAGTTAGTTTGGAACGTTTGGTATTCATCATCCGTTCTCCTTTTTGGTTTTTTAGTACTACATAACCATCATACGAACAAATGTTCTATGGTGCATATAATAGCACTTTTTTTACATCACCTTGCACAAAATACCTACTTATCCAGTTTCAAAAGGACTTTAGTAGATCTAAAGTCCTTTTTTTGTTAAAGTTATTTTTCCGAATTATTAAACACATAATTATTTTTTACATAGAGGAAAATAATCTAACAGTAAAATGGATAGGCGGTGAGGCATTTGTTCATTAAGGTTTTCCTCTGGCTGAGCTTAATTGTTCCTTGGCTGTCTTTATTATTTATGAAAAAAACAGTATTAAACGCTATATGCCTGCAGCGATACTCGTTTCGTTATTGCTTACAATTTTGTATGAAATAGGATATACATATGATTGGTGGGTGCTGAAAGAAAAAATCGTACCATGGGGACACATAACGAACATTTCTTTTGCATATGGCCTTTTTTTAATCTCAACAATTTGGATTTTTATACCTATTGTAATTTTAAATTATATATGGTTACGAATATGATTGTTGATGCGATTTTTAATTTTGGTGTGCTAAAACTTACAGAAAGGTTTGGCATAAATAAACTAATTAATATGCCTAATTGGGGTATTTATCTGATCATGCTTGGACTTGCTTTAATTATTTATTTTTATCAGCGCTGGCAAGAAGGGATTTTCAAACAAGAGTAAGATGTTAGTGCTGTTCCACCTTCTAATACACCATCCCATTAAATATACTCCTATTATATTGGAGGTGTTGGAATGGACCATCAATTCTTCCTGTTGGAAGCCATCAAGCTAGCAAATGAGAACGTGAAAACGGGTTCTGGTGGCCCTTTTGGTGCGATTCTTGTAAAGGATGGAACAGTAGTCGGACGGGGTGTCAACCGCGTGACAGGACAGTTGGATCCCACCGCACATGCTGAAGTGCAGGCCATAAGGGATGCCTGCCAGAATCTAATTCCAATTGAAAGACTGCATTCTCTATACAAGCTGCGAGCCCTGTCCGATGTGCTTTGGTGCAATTTATTGGGCAAGGATCCATGAGGTCTATTTTGCAGGTTCGAAGCATGATGCTAAAGCTGCCGGTTTTGATGATGCCTTCATTTATGAAGAGCTTCGAGCAGACGGAACGGATAAACAGATCCCTTTCCATCATGTGCAGCTGAAAACCGAAGAAAATCCATTCACCTTGTGGAAAGCGGCCAGTATAAAAATAGAATATTGAGATCCTATGGTTGAATATAGGTACTGGCACAAGTAAAGATGTATCGAATAATTTAAAGTTGACCCAAATTAACTTCAATTTAAAAAAGGACTTCAGCAATTACCAAAGTCCATTTACATTAAAAATTATTCAGGTAGTACCTCATAAGCCATTCTTCTGATAATCTCTCCATGGTGCGGGTATATCTCCAGCAATTCTGCCTGAGTGAACAATTCGAAGTCTTCAAAGACAAACCCCGGAGATACCATGCAGCCAACAAGAGAACAGGAATCCTCTGTGGCAACAGAAGAACCGAAAATTGCGTTTTTGGGAACTAAAACCTGGGGAGTCTCCCCTTTTTCCAAGTCCAATCCAAGCTTATATTCCTTATATTCCCCTGATTCATGGATCACATGGACAGAAAGTGAGCTCCCACAATGGAAATACCACAGCTCGTCAGATTTAAGACGGTGAAAATGGGATACATTCTTATCCGTCAAAAGGAAGTAAATGCTGGAATAAAGGGAACGCTTGCCATTGTAATCAGTGCTCAGCTCCCGGTCTGAGATGTTTTCATGTGATGTGAAGGTCTGTTTATAATAGCCCCCTTCTGGATGCGGCTGCAGTTCAAGTTTTGTTACCCAATAATCAAGTGTATCGATATGCATATCAATATTCCTTTCTCTATGAGGTTTTTCAGTGGAGGGTGTCCAACAATTCAACGTCGATATTATCTGCATCCTCCCACTCATGGAAGACCTCAAGGTGCCAGCCTCTTATGTTGCGCTCCAGGCCTTGTTGACCCATCCATGTATGTAATTCCCGGTACGCTTTTCTTATGTCATAGTTCGGTCCTCTATACGTTGTGCTGGCATAGCTTTGGGAAGGGATGGTCAGGGTCACCATATCTGTGGGGATATCTTCAAACTCCTCCACTTCCACGCCAATCCAGTAGCCATCCTCTTCCTCTGAAGAAGGTTCCACCACAAATGCGCCATTCAAAAGATGAGGATAGCGTACATGTTTAATTTCATTCAATCTATCAGAAAGCTTTTTTGTCGCACGGGGTATTTCAAATATGTACTTGTCACCGGGACACAGGACACGGAATCCTACCAGTTTCAACTCGCCCAAATCCTTGATGCCATTTTCATTATAGACTTTTTCCGTCACAATTTCTCCCCCTCTTTTCCAAGCATGAATATATTCAATATTCGCCAAAAAACGCCAATCCCCTGCTTTTTTCCAGAAATAAAACTGCATTCCGGGAGTTTTCCCACTCCCGGAATGCAGTTTTATTTTTCTAGTACTTCATCCACTATTCCATACGATTTTGCTTCGGCTGCAGTCATAAAATTGTCACGGTCTGTATCCTTTGCCACTTTCTCCACAGGCTGCCCTGTCAGATCTGAAATCATCTGATTGATATCCTCTCTTAGCTTAAGGATTCTTCTCGCTGATATCTCGATTTCTGTAGCCTGACCCCTTGCCCCGCCCAAAGGCTGATGAATCATGATTTCACTATTTGGCAGTGCAAGCCGCTTCCCTTTCTTTCCGGCCATCAGTAAAAGTGCCCCAAATGATGCAGCCATTCCAATGCAGATTGTCCTGACATCGGGTTTGATATAGTTCATGGTGTCTAATATGGCGAAGCCTGCAGTGGTGGAACCTCCGGGGCTATTGATATAGATGGAAATATCCTTTTCGGGATCGTCTGCTGCCAGAAAAAGCAATTGTGCCACAACGCTGTTTGCCAATTGATCTGTTATTTCATCCCCTATCATGATGATTCTGTCCTTCAGCAGCCTTGAATAAATATCGTACGACCTTTCCCCTTTATTCGAGTGTTCAATAACATATGGAATCATATTCATTGCAAAACCCTCCTTGTATATTATGCTGCACTTTGTAAGCTGCAGGAAGGAGTGTGTGTAATTCCGGAGCGGGAAGTAGTAATAGCGGTCTTCAAAGTTCTAAAGGAAGGCAGTTGCCTTATTAAAATGGATGGATCAGCACGGTGGATACTTTCATCCATCAGTTGAGCCATTTTGTTTGCCTCATTATCTAACCAAATGCAGTCGATCAAAGGCTTATCTACTTCGGTTTTCTCCTTAATTAACCGGTTCCTATAGCGGTGTACAATCGCTTTTACCGCTCCCTCGGGCAGATGAAGAAGCTCCCCGATCTCCTGGTTCTGATAATGGAATGCTTCTTTTAGAAAGAAGGTGACTGCCTGTTTTGGAGTCAGCTGTTTCAGCAGAAAGTCATGAATGATGAAAGGGCTATCGAAAGTAGAAACTTTTGCATCTGATACGTCAGGCAATGCTTCCGACAAGTCCTCCCTCTTTCTTTTTCTCATGATATCCATCCATTGGTTAAAAGCTATTTTCTGGATCAGCCTCATACTGATTGTCGGACACTCTTTATAGGAGGATAAAACCTTTGCGAACGTTTCCTGTGCAAGATCATCGCCATCCCACCGGTTTCGCGTTAAATAGTGACAGTACCTTTGCAGGGAATTGTATTTTTCTATAAGCTTTGTTTCCACATTCTCCATCTATTACTCACTCCTTTTACACCACTCATCTATTAAACGTTTTGGAGGCCACCAAAGATATGGGGGGGTGAAAATAATTCGATTGACCCCCAGAAAATTGACTCTGATTGTTAATATTCTATTGATACATACATTTTACATTAAATATTACGATTGTAGCTAAAGGAGGTACTTTAAATGCAGGCATCATATGTGAAGGAATCCTTACGGGAATGGAAAGAAGAAATACTTTTGCAAAAAAAGAAATTGACGATGAATATGAAAAGGTAAAGTGCGATCTCCAGCTTTATTCCATCAAATTCAGCATCACCAAACAGGTTATTCAATCTACCATCAATGATGAAATCATCAACAACATTAAAAACACTTATCATAGACCGTACGAGGAGAAATTCAACGAACTGAAGCAATACATGAGGGAACTCGATGAGAAAAGAAAAGTGTTCCAGATGTTTGTGGAAAAAATTGAAAAAGTAAGTGAAGATGATCTTGTGGCAAAATGATGGTGAAGGAAGTCACTGACGGTCAGTGACTTCCTTTTTTGAAACTCCCCCACTTCCCATAATTTTTTAGCTCTCTTTCCATTTTGTGTTGCCTATCATGTTGGCAGGATCCACTTTCTGATCAAACTCCGATTCCGTCAACAGTCCAGTCTTAACAGCAGCTTCCTTGAGTGTGATACCTTCATGATATGCAAGCTTTGCAATTTTAGCTGCATTTTCATACCCGATATGTGGATTCAACGCCGTTACAAGCATGAGGGAATTTTCAAGATTTTCTTTGATTTTCTCATAATTAGGCTCTATTCCGACCACACATTTATCATGAAAACTTATCATGGAATCCGCTAAAAGACGAACGGATTGAAGAAAATTGTAAATGATCACCGGCTTAAAGACATTCAGTTCAAAGTTGCCTTGACTGGCTGCAATTCCGATTGTCACATCATTGCCCATAACCTGCGCAGAAACCATTGTAAGTGCCTCGCTTTGGGTGGGGTTCACCTTTCCTGGCATGATGGAACTTCCGGGTTCATTTTCAGGGATGAATAATTCTGCGATGCCGCTTCTCGGCCCACTAGCAAGCCACCTTACATCATTGGCGATCTTCATCAAATCTGCAGCGAGGGCTTTCAACGCGCCGTGCACATGGACCATCTGATCATGACTTGTCAGTGCATGGAATTTATTTGTTGCGGATGTGAAAGCCTTTCCGGAATAAAGGCTTATTTCTTTTGCTGCCATTTCCCCGAACTGAGGATGGGCGTTCAATCCCGTCCCTACCGCTGTTCCTCCTATTGCAAGCTCCATCATATATACAAGGCTTTCCATCAGCATGCTTTCACATTTTTCCAGCATATGATGCCAACCGCTTATCTCCTGCCCAAGCGTCAGGGGAGTAGCATCCTGAAGATGGGTTCGGCCTATTTTAATGACTCCTTGAAACTCCTCCGATTTTTGATTCAAAGTGGCCTTCAATTTTGATAAAGCAGGCAGGAGCTGGTCTTCCATTGCTAGGACACCTGCAATGTGCAACGCAGTAGGGAATGTATCATTGGAGCTTTGCGACATATTCACATCATCATTCGGATGAAGCGTGAAATCCAATTCTCTCTCTTTGAGGATTTGGTTCCCCCTTGTTGCAATGACCTCGTTCACATTCATATTGGATTGGGTGCCGCTCCCGGTTTGCCATACAACCAGAGGGAAATGGTCATTCCACTTTCCGTTGTAGATCTCTTCACATGCGATTGTAATGGCTTCCGTTTTTTCGAGTGGTAATTTTCCGAGCTTATAGTTGGCAACAGCAGCTCCTTTTTTTAAAAGAGAAAAAGCCTGTATGACTTCAATTGGCATCCGCTCCGTTCCAATTTTGAAATTCTCGAGGCTTCTTTGTGTTTGGGCACTCCATAGCTTGTCTTTTGGCACCTTGATCTCACCCATGGTATCCTTTTCTATTCGAAAATCCATATTCACCCTTCCTTTCCGTGCGGTTCATTCTGATTTATTTACTATTTATTATTCTATTCCTACTATGTATCTATCCAAAACTTAATTTTTTGGAGGACATGCAATTAAAGGAAAATTAAGAATAATTTATAATATTTGTGATATAATGAAATTACCTAAATATTGGGGTCAGGAGGCTTGGCAATGGAATTGAACAGCTATGTAATACGTCTCTCGCTGATGATTATCGGGATTTTTGGGGGAGTTTTTCTATTCCGTTATATTAAAAATGGCGAGCTGTTATTTGATCAGCTGATAGGGGTAACCGTTGGCGTACTTTTATTGGTTGTCGCAGTTATTTGGAGGAGAACGAATCAGACATCTTCCTCTGCAAATTGAAACACCCCGTTACATGTTCGTAACGGGGTGTTTTTGATCAGTTCACTTGCGCTTCTTCACGAATAGCTGTAAGTATTTCGGTTACTTCTTCTTCAGAGAGACCATGTTCAGCTATATAACGGTTTCTTGGATGTTCTCTACATTCGCTTGAACAGCTGCGCAAATAGCGATGTTCGTTTTCTTCGGAGCTTAGGATCTTTTTATTGCACTCAGGGTTAGCGCAGTTCACATAACGCTCACACGGCTCGCCGGAGAAATGATCTTTTCCAACTACCACATGCTCTTTACGGTTGATGGGTACACTGATGCGATCGTCGAACACATAGCATTGTCCGTCCCATAATTCCCCTTGTACCTCTGGGTCTTTACCGTACGTTACAATTCCACCATCAAGTTGGGAAACATCCTCAAAGCCTTCATCCAACAGCCAGCCTGAGAATTTCTCACAACGCACTCCACCTGTACAATAGGTTAAAATCTTTTTGCCTTCAAAATTCTTTTTGTTTTCCTTGATCCATTGAGGCAGTTCCTTGAATGTGTTGATATCCGGTCTTACAGAGCCTCTGAAGTGGCCCAAGTCATATTCATAATCATTGCGTGCATCAATGACTACTGTATCCTCCTGCTGCATCGCCTCAAAGAATTCTTTCGGCTTTAGATGTTTACCTGTCGTCTTGTTCGGGTCCACATCGTTTTCAAGACGAAGCGTAACAAGCTCTGGGCGGAAGCGGACTTTCATCTTTTTGAAAGCGTGTCCTTCTGCCTCATCGATCTTGTAGATCATGTCAGCGAAAAGCGGATTGGCATTCATATGTGCAATATAGGCATCCGTTTGTTCAACAGTACCTGAAACCGTTCCATTGATCCCTTCAGTTGCGATCAATATCCGTCCTTTCAATCCAAGCTCCTTACAATACGCCAGATGCTCCTGGGTAAATTCCTCGGCGTTCTCGATATCTACATATTTGTAATATAATAGCACTCTATAATCTTGATTCATTTTTTATCACCAATACCTTTTATGAGTATATTTATCCATTGTATGTTTCTGTAAAGAACATACAACATATTACTATAGCAAAAATAGTTCCTTAGATGCAACCTTTCTATTCCAAACTTAAAAAAAGACTCCATTGTGTGCTGGAGTCTTTTTTTAGTTTATTCAGCTGCTGAATTTACATATCGCTTCAATAACTTCCAGCTCCCACTTGTAGGAGTTGAACGTATGATCTGCTCCTTCAATGTGAAGAAGTGTTGCATGAGGATAACAATTCTTCCTATAAAGTGAGGAAACCTCTACATGTACTGCCTGATCGTTCGTTCCGTGTATCAACAATACATCATTTGTGTATCTGGCTGCCCGCTCCCATACCTCCAGGTTTTTCAATTCCGTTACGAAGTCATTACCTAATAGGTTGCCTCCTAGGTCAAAGGCGTTGAGCTCTTCTATAAAAGTTGCAAAGCCCATCTGTTTTTCAATGATTTGTGGCAATGTTCCTGCCGGGGCGAGCAAAATAAGTTTCTTTATATCTGCGGGCTGCTCCCCTGCCAAAAGGCTTGCAACCAATCCGCCCATGCTGAACCCTAGAACAATAGCGTTTTCCTTATCGATGGAAGGATGGGATCGGACATATTCCAAAATCGTCCTTGCCTCTCTGACCTCACTGAGCACAGTCATCTCTTCAAAATTCCCGTCACTTTCCCCGCTTCCCAAAAAATCAAAGCGGAAAGACGCGATTCCCATCGTTTCAAGTGTGCGGGATATTTTCAAGAAGAATCTGTGTGGCTCAAGCTTTGTACCTGTAAAACCATGAAAGAGGATGACGGCAGGAAGGTTGTTTCCCGCAGGAATATGTTGCATCCCTCTTAAAATTTGTCCCTTATGTTCGATTTCGATTGATTTCTGCAAATTAGTCACCCTTATATTCCTGAATAATAATCATATTGTAACCTAAGTGCGGATTGGTGACTAGATATCATTTATGCCATGATAGTGATATCATTTTTACGTACTTCAAATTTCCCTCGGTTAATCTTCACTATAACATCCGATGTAGCAGCTATTTCATTATTATGCGTCACTACAATGATGCATTTGTTTTCTTTATGTGCAAGCTCCTTGAATAGCTGGACAATCTCCTGTGCAGTGTCTTCATCCAGGTTTCCTGTCGGTTCATCTGCCACGATAAAATCTGATTGGCAGCATAGGGCACGTGCAATGGAAATTCTCTGCTGCTGTCCGCCGCTCAATGTCAGCACTCTCTGATTGGCCTGTTTTTCATTGATCCCCACCTTATTTAACATCTCCAGAACAAATTCCTTTTTCTTTTTCACCTTGGAACCGGTAATCTCCATTGCAGTTATAATATTCTGCATTGCTGTCATATAAGGTAAGAGATTATAAGATTGAAAGACGATAGAGACAAACTTGTTGCGGAAATTCGATAGTCCAATATCCTGGATATCCTTCCCGTTATAAAGAATCTTCCCCTCCTTTGGGACGTCCAATCCGCTGGCCAATGACAGAAAGGTTGTTTTGCCTGACCCTGATGGACCTATTACAGAATAGAAATTGCCTTTATCAAAGGAAGCATGAACCTTTTGAAGGATTGTCTGTTGCCTGCCCCCTTGTTTATACCAATAGCTTACATTAGAAAACTCCAGTAATTCATTCATTTTAACACTCTCCTAATCCTGTTTGGTTAAAATCATTTTTGGCTGCAAACGTAAAATAGTAAGGGATGGAATTATAGTCGCAACAATAGATACAATTAATCCGATAATTGCCAGCAAACCAAAATCCTTGGACGTGATGGCAATTTCGAGCTCATCGATTGGATCGACCTGCTCTTGTACAAAGCCAGGTCCCATACCGCCTCCCATCATACCCATGCCAGGTCTTCTAAAAGATTCCGGATTGGATGCGGATTCTGCACTTTGTTCAAGCTGTTGGTGCAGTAATTGCTCTCCAACCTGGTTGGCAACAAGGTTACCCGCCATAGAGGCAAAACTTAGAGAAATGATTGCCACTATCAGGATTTCGACAATAAATTGTCCCATCAGCTTCCATCTCTTTTCCCCGATAGCCAATAGCACACCCATTTCATATTTTCTTTCGCGAATAGTCAGCATCACAATCAAGCCCAATATGACAGCTCCTGCAATGGCGACTAGGTAGACCACATTTTTCGAGAACGAGGCGACATTCTCTATCGGTCCGACCATTTGCTGGTAGACCAGGTCATTGGCATCGAGCTTGAAGGTTGCAAAATCGATGGAGCTTTCTTCCTCTGCCCTGCCAATAAAGTCCTCAATATTACTGGGATCGTTCATATAGTAGACGGCACTGTCAATCGTTCCTTCATATCCTTCTCCCTTTAATGTGGTAGCCGCAGTATATGGAACGTAAAGCTTGTTGTACGGATTCAAGGCAGTGAAATTAATACCGGTGCTATCTCCTGCAACAGTTGTTTCGTATATCCCAATAATCTCAAACTCCAAAGTGGCCACTTCATCAGGTGACTGTATTTGGATTTTGTCGCCAATAGATAAATCATTTTCCTCTGCTAAAGTCTTTTCTATCAGGGTAAAAGGCTCGTCTGCATCTTCTTCTGTAAGATGACGCCCTTTTAATATGGTGGAATCCCCGTCGAGGAATGCTTGTACAGAATCAGAAAAAAGAACACCCTCAATGGAAAGGTCCGCAAGCATCATCCCTCCCATTCGTCCAGGTCCACCTTGATTGGACTCAGTGGAATCATTTTCAGTTGCAGATCCACTCTCTATTGGTTCAAAGTCAAGCGCTTTGCCGAAAGTAGATGAAGTAAAGTTATATCCTTTTACCTCCGGATAATCTATCAATTCCTCGGCTTCACTCAAAGAAATGGGCGTCATCTCGAAGCGTGGTCTTCCGCCCTCCGCTGCCTGCTGCTCCATCATTTTTTCACGATCCACCTGCAGTGTTACGTTCCCGCCGATATTTTGACGTGCAAGCTCTGCTGATTTGCCTGCGGCGGTTTGTATGGATAGTCCGGATAACACAAATACACAAATAACGGTTAATGTGAAAAGGAGAAGGAGACTTTTTCCTGCCCTTGTCTTGACGCTTAAAAAAGCGCGTTTCATAAAATTCATTCTGCTTTCCCCCAATATAAAATTATTGTAGCTTTTCTTAGCTCAAGAAGGGGTAGCGTCAGGAAAATGCGGATTTACAACGTTAAGGAAATCAAAATATAAAAAGTCTAATTTCTCGGTGTTATAAGTGAAAAATTAGGCTTTAGTTACTTCATTAAAGTTAGCAATAGGTAAGCATTTGAAGTCATCTCCAGCTTTTCCCCTGCTCCACACGGAACGTGATAGTTTCCCATCATTCCGCGTTCCATCTACTGATATGTACTAAATTATAAGTTCCTTGTTACTTCCG
>NZ_JBHVHV010000004.1:212354-278219 GCF_042800035.1 Sutcliffiella sp. NPDC057660 | reverse complement strand
GATCAGGTAGATAGGTTCGAGGTGGAAGCATGGCGACATGTGGAGCTGACGAATACTAATCGATCGAGGACTTAACCCAAAAACAATGAACGACACTTGTGAATCTTGGTAAGAAAAAACGTTATCTAGTTTTGAAGGAATATAGCAAAAAAACGCTTGATTTTCTTCAAAGATATATTATAATAATATTTGTCTGGTAATGATGGCGAAGAGGCCACACCCGTTCCCATACCGAACACGGAAGTTAAGCTCTTCAGCGCCGATGGTAGTTGGGGGTTGTCCCCCTGTGAGAGTAGGACGTTGCCAGGCTGATATTGATCCACCATAGCTCAGCGGTAGAGCATTCGGCTGTTAACCGAAGGGTCGTAGGTTCGAATCCTACTGGTGGAGCCATATTATGGAGAGCTGTCCGAGTGGCCGAAGGAGCACGATTGGAAATCGTGTAGACGGTCAACGCCGTCTCAAGGGTTCAAATCCCTTGCTCTCCGCCATTATTTGTTGGCCCGTTGGTCAAGCGGTTAAGACACCGCCCTTTCACGGCGGTAACACGGGTTCGAATCCCGTACGGGTCACCATAGTTTTTTCGCGCTAGCGAAAATAACTTTCCCCATACATAGGAGGATTAGCTCAGCTGGGAGAGCATCTGCCTTACAAGCAGAGGGTCGGCGGTTCGATCCCGTCATCCTCCACCATTAAGTTTTTATAGAATACTATAACTTAATTATTATTATCGCGGGGTGGAGCAGTCTGGTAGCTCGTCGGGCTCATAACCCGAAGGTCGCAGGTTCAAATCCTGTCCCCGCAACCAAAATGGTCCCGTGGTGTAGCGGTTAACATGCCTGCCTGTCACGCAGGAGATCGCCGGTTCGATCCCGGTCGGGACCGCCATTTATAAGGCTCGGTAGCTCAGTTGGTAGAGCAATGGACTGAAAATCCATGTGTCGGCGGTTCGATTCCGTCCCGAGCCACTTTGATTCTTTCACGTAGTGAAAATAATCATCCTTTCTCATTTGCCGGTGTAGCTCAGTTGGTAGAGCAACTGACTTGTAATCAGTAGGTCGTGGGTTCGACTCCTATCGCCGGCACCACATATATGGAGGGGTAGCGAAGTGGCTAAACGCGGCGGACTGTAAATCCGCTCCTTAGGGTTCGGCAGTTCGAATCTGCCCCCCTCCACCATTTTTTTAAAAAGAGTAACATATTCATCTATAGGGGCATAGTTTAACGGTAGAACAGAGGTCTCCAAAACCTCCGGTGTGGGTTCGATTCCTACTGCCCCTGCCAATTATATTCATATTGTGGCGGTTGTGGCGAAGTGGTTAACGCACCTGATTGTGGTTCAGGCATTCGTGGGTTCGATTCCCATCAGTCGCCCCATTATTTTTAAATGATTGATTTAGTCATATAGATCAATACAAATAGCATAAATATTAAAAGCAATATTATTGGGCTATAGCCAAGCGGTAAGGCATCGCACTTTGACTGCGACATGCGTTGGTTCGAATCCAGCTAGCCCAGCCATTTTGCGGAAGTAGTTCAGTGGTAGAACACCACCTTGCCAAGGTGGGGGTCGCGGGTTCGAATCCCGTCTTCCGCTCCAAAAAAAATTCAGGTGGCATAGCCAAGTGGTAAGGCCAAGGTCTGCAAAACCTTTATCACCGGTTCAAATCCGGTTGCCACCTCCACTATTCAAAAACGAAGGCTTATAACTATATAAGCCGGGGTGGCGGAACTGGCAGACGCACAGGACTTAAAATCCTGCGGTAGGTGACTACCGTACCGGTTCGATTCCGGTCCTCGGCACCATTTGAATAGTTGAGTTATTGTTATGCCGGTGTGGCGGAATTGGCAGACGCGCACGACTCAAAATCGTGTTCCTCTGGAGTGCCGGTTCGACCCCGGCCACCGGTACTTATTTTATAGACAAGTTATCCAACCTGTCTATGCGGGTGTAGTTTAATGGTAAAACCTCAGCCTTCCAAGCTGATGTCGTGGGTTCGATTCCCATCACCCGCTCCATACATAGTATATAACGCAGTGTCTCGTTTCTTGAAAACGATGCATTGCGTTTTTTAATTTGTTCATATATGGGTACGAATGAAAATGCCCCTTCTAGTTTAAAGAAGAGGCTCTCCATTTACATGGTTCTGTTTATGTGGGACAAGGAACCTGTCCCCACCATGACCACGCGTCCCGTGCCGCCATGGACCTGGGTGAACATTTTTAGAATGGCTTCCAGCATTTCTTGGCATTCTGTATTGTCCATGGAGGGTTTAAGGTATATGATATGTACTGCTGAGGTGGTGGCTTCTGTGATGGCTGTTCTTTTGCTGTCTACAAAGGGACTGCCGAAGGAGCTTGTGGCGTCTTTTGTATGTACCATGTTATGAAGGGTGACTTCACGGCCGTTCAGTCCTTCGTAGGTGTTATCTTCCTCTCCAATTGTGATGGAGATATCCCCGTTAATCTTAGTGGAATCATAGATGCCAAGAGGGATTTCATATTTCAGGGAAAAGAAATTATTCAGGTCTACAGCAGAGTTGAAAGGCTCCAGGAACTGTCCTTTTTTTATACGGCGATAAAGGGCTTCCACTGAAGGACGATATCTGGAAGGGTCTGTTCCGGTCTGTTTGAAAATAGATCGCCATTCCATTATTCCCGGAATGTCTTTCATCTCTTTATCCACTAGGTCTATGTTCAAGGATTCCTGGAATAATCGGATCCTTCCTTTCAGCATTTGAGGAGAGCTGCCAATTGTGATATCTTCATAGAATATGATACCGAATTTTGCATTGGGGATAAGTTCTTTGACTGTAGATTCCAGCGTTACTCTCATACTTTTCATCCCTTCCATTGTTTTCAATATGGTAAGTGTAACATATTTCGTTTAGGATATAGAAATGATGACTGATAGAAAGGCTTTAAGCCGTTTTTATAAAGGAGGTGTTTATTTTGAATATAGCCAACCAGAAGCTGAAAGACGAGATAATTGCTTTTAGCAAAGAGATTGGTATCGATAAAATCGGATTTGCAAGTGCAGGTGTCTTTACCGGATTGAAGGAGAGGCTTCGGGTTCAGCAGGAAAACGGGTTTCAGTCCGGCTTTGAGGAGTCGGATATTGAGAAGAGGACGAATCCTGAATTGCTGCTTCCAAGAGCTAAATCAATCATTGCCATCGCCTTGGCCTATCCGTCGAAGCTAAAGGATGCTCCACGGAGTACACGGGAGGATCGGAGAGGGATTTTCTGCCGTGCTTCCTGGGGAGTGGATTATCATCATTTATTAAGGGATAAGCTCCAGCAGCTGGAGGCATTCATAAGGGAGAAACATCCTGATGCATCTATGAAATCAATGGTTGATACAGGTGAGCTTAGTGACCGTGCTGTAGCGGAACGTGCAGGGATCGGCTGGAGCGGTAAGAATTGTGCAATCATTACTCCCGAGTTTGGGTCTTATGTGTACCTTGGGGAAATGATTACGACCATTGCCTTTGAGCCGGATCAGCCTTTGGAGGATAATTGCGGTACTTGCAATAAATGTGTGGAGGTTTGTCCGACAGGTGCGCTTGTTCAAGGTGGACAGCTCGATTCGAATAAATGCATTGCTTTTTTGACACAGACGAAAGGTTTTCTGGCAGAGGAGTATCGGTCAAAGCTCGGTAACCGACTTTATGGCTGTGATACATGTCAGACGGTATGTCCTGAAAACAAGGGGATGGACTTTCATTTGCATCCTGAAATGGAGCCTGATCCAGAAATTGTGAAGCCAAAGCTGAGGCCTCTTCTTACGATATCAAATAGGGAATTCAAGGATAGGTTTGGAAGGATATCCGGCTCGTGGAGAGGGAAGAAGCCAATCCAGCGTAATGCCATTTTAGCGCTGGCACATTATAAGGACAAGACGGCTGTTCCTGATCTATTGGAATTGATGAAGCATGATACTAGGCCTGTTATTCGCGGTACTGCTGCCTGGGCTGTCGGAAAGATAGGTGACTTATCTGCGTTGGAAGCATTAATAAAGTTAAAAGAGACAGAACAGGACGAGGTTGTACTATCTGAAATCGATAAAGGAATGGCGATGCTAAAAGGCGAGGGGTGAAACTCTCGTCTTTTTTGTATTCCAACTTTTTCTAATGTTTATCAATTCCCCATCATACTATGAATATAAGGATAATATGATGGAGGGTTGTACATGAGAGAGAAGCTTATGTTGCATGTTCAGGACAGGTTGGATCAGTATGTATATAAAAGCAGGCAAACAGGTAGATCATTTATTAATGAAGATACTATTTCAAGAAAGAAGGAGATGCATAGAAGGCGAGGAGCGGAAATCGTGAAATGTTCCGCAATGGGGAGAATCCTATCTATGAACAGGGATATGGACGAGGAGACAGCCATATATGAAGTGCATGTAAGGTACCTCATAAAACTAAATGAAGAGTTGTATATGGAGGAGGAATCCGATCACCGCTATGCAGTTTGTCACGGGGGGGATGTGGTCCAAGATATACCCTTGCATGAAGAGGGAGCGAATATGCATGAGGTCTCCCTTCCATCCGTGGAGGAGGAAGACTTGGATAGAAATGTGAGATTTACTTACAATAGGTTGGAAGCGGTGCGCTACGCGGAGCAATGGTGGAATACGTTTAATCCAAAGTACAAGAAATTTGATGTGGACTGTACAAATTACATTTCTCAGTGCTTGCATGAAGGCGGGGCTCCAATGGTTGGTTATCCGAAGAAAAGCGGTGCGTGGTGGATGAGGAACAAAGACTGGAGCTACACGTGGACTGTCGCAAATGCCCTCCGATGGTATCTCCCTGTTGCAAAATCAGGAATGAAGTCAAGGGAGGTTGCGCGTGCGGATCTACTCATGCCAGGGGATGTCATCTGTTATGATTTTGAAGGTGATGGTCGATTTGACCATAATACGATTGTGGTAGCCAAGGACCCGAATAATGAACCACTGGTAAATGCGCACACTTATAATAGTAGAATGCGGTATTGGAAGTATGAGGATTCCACAGCATATACACCGAATATCAAATACAAATTTTTTCATATCATCGACAGGAATTAAAGGTTGATTCTCATTCAATAAAAAGGTATTGTTGTATAGGAAATATTTGAGGTATAAATTGAGGTGACGATTGTGGGATTACATGTAGTACTATATCAACCAGAGATTCCGGCTAATACTGGAAATATCGCACGTACTTGTGCAGCAACGAACACTACTTTGCACCTGATCCGACCTTTAGGCTTTTCGACAGATGATAAAATGCTGAAAAGAGCTGGCCTGGATTATTGGGAATTTGTGAGCGTGTTATATTACGATTCTTTGGAAGAATTTTTTGAGAAACACAAGGAAGCTGAATTTTTCTATGTTACGAAGTTTGGAACAAAAACGCATAGCTCTTTTGATTACAGCAGTCTGGAAAAAGACTACTTTTTTGTTTTCGGGAGAGAGACGACCGGTTTGCCGAAGGACTTGATTCAGAGCAATTTAGAGCAGTGCCTGCGTTTACCGATGACGACCAATGTCCGTTCGTTGAACCTATCGAACACCGCAGCAATTTTAATATATGAAGCTTTGCGACAGCAGGGCTATCCGGATCTTTCCATCGAGTGTCCGGAAGTGTAAATAGAAAAGGCCTTCCATGTGGAGGCCTTTTTTGTATGTGCTGTAATTACTTTTTACGAGTACCTGGTTTTCCTTCAAAGCCAGCAGTGAAAATTGCTGTAAGGAAAGCAAGGCATACGGCAAGAATCAGGAATCCGCTTGTTCCCATCGTTAATTCCTCCTTATGTAAGGTAGTTTCAAGTAAGCATACTATCTATATTATATCCCAAAGGACAAGTAATGTGAATGGAATGTGTGGATAATTTATGACAGCCTTTTTTATGTCGGGGCTAAGCGAGCTGGTTCCGCTGTTCATTGTCTAGCTTCGCAGGCTCCGCTTTTCTTAGCATGTTTCACTCAGGATGGGCATAGAGTATATTAATCACGCAATCACGCTCTTGAAGATGTAATAAAGGGGAGGTCCTTATGGATATTTTAAGAAAAATTGAAAAGTATCGGGAAGAAGAACAGCGGCTGAAGTGGGAAGGAACCTTCGGAGAGTACTTGGAGATTATAAATAAGGAACCATGGGTAGCGCAATCCGCTCATTCAAGGGTTTACAATATGATCAAAGATGCTGGCGTGGAAGAGGTAAATGGCCAGCGGAAGTATAATTTCTTCAGCAGTGCTTTGTTCGGCTTGGAGGAAGCATTGGAGCGATTGGTGGAGGAGTACTTTCATCCAGCAGCAAAGCGGTTGGATGTCCGAAAAAGGATTCTTCTTCTGATGGGACCTGTCAGTGGGGGGAAATCGACGCTCGTCACCATTTTAAAAAGAGGGTTGGAGCAGTATTCCCATACAGAACGTGGAGCAATTTTTGCTATCAAGGGGTGCCCGATGCATGAGGATCCCCTTCATCTGATCCCGCACCATTTAAGGGATGACTTCTATCAGGAATATGGCATTCGAATTGAAGGTAATCTTTCGCCATTGAATATGATGAGGCTTGAAAAGGAATATGGAGGACGTATTGAGGATGTATTGGTGGAACGGATTTTCCTATCGGAGAATCAGCGTGTCGGAATTGGTACCTTCAGTCCATCCGATCCGAAGTCGCAGGATATTGCAGATCTGACTGGCAGTATCGACTTTTCAACCATTGCGGAGTTTGGTTCTGAATCCGATCCGCGTGCCTATCGTTTTGATGGGGAACTCAATAAGGCAAACCGTGGGATGATGGAATTCCAGGAGATGCTTAAGTGCGATGAGAAATTTCTATGGCACTTATTGTCCTTGACGCAGGAAGGGAATTTCAAGGCTGGGCGTTTTGCGCTCATCAGTGCGGATGAACTGATTGTGGCCCATACGAACGAAACGGAATATCGCTCGTTTATTGCTAATAAGAAGAATGAGGCTTTGCATTCGCGGATTATCGTAATGCCGGTTCCATATAACTTGAGGCTTACAGAAGAAGAAAGAATATATGAGAAGATGATTAATGAGAGCGATGTTGCGAACGTCCATATTGCTCCACATACGTTAAGAGTGGCAGCGATGTTTACGATTCTGACCCGCTTGAAGGAAGCCAAGCGTGGTGATATTGATCTGGTGAAGAAGATGCGCCTGTATGATGGAGAGTCGGTGGAGGGCTTCAACTCGGTCGATATTCAGGAGCTGAAAAAGGAGTATGGGGATGAAGGTATGAGCGGGATCGACCCTCGTTATGTTATCAACCGTATTTCGTCCACGATTATTCGAAAAGAGGTACCATCCATCAATGCGCTTGATGTGCTGCGTTCCCTAAAAGAAGGACTTGATCAGCATGCCTCGATTTCGAATGAGGATCGTGAGCGATTCCTGAACTTCATCTCTGTTGCCAGAAAAGAATATGATAATATTGCGAAAAAGGAAGTCCAGAAAGCGTTCGTGTATTCCTATGAGGAGTCCGCGAAGACATTGATGGATAACTACCTGGATAACGTGGAGGCGTATTGCAATAAAGCGAAACTGCGTGATCCGTTAACCGGGGAAGAAATGAGTGCTGACGAAAAGCTGATGCGTTCCATTGAGGAGCAGATCGGTATATCGGAAAATGCGAAGAAGGCATTCCGTGAAGAGATTCTGATTCGCATCTCCGCCTATGCGCGCAAAGGGAAGCGGTTTGACTACAACTCCCATGAGCGACTGAGAGAAGCGATCCAGAAGAAGCTGTTTGCTGATTTGAAGGATGTGGTGAAGATTACGACTTCTTCTAAAACCCCGGATGAGACGCAATTGAAGAAGATAAATGAGGTAGTGGCCCGATTGGTGGATGAGCACGGCTATAATTCCACCTCCGCCAATGACCTGCTGCGCTATGTGGGAAGCTTGCTGAACAGATAGTGGATGACGAGAGTAAAATAAACAGGCCTTCATCGTTTTGATGAAGGCCTTTTCGTATGAAGAAACCAGTAAAAAAGTCCATCATCCGGTTTATGAAGGCCATTTTGCATGAAGAATCCGGCAAAAAAGTCCATCATCAAGCTTATGATGGACATTTCACAAGAAGAAAGCCACTCAAAAGCTTTTCACAGTTTCAATGAAGAGCTTCATCCCCCTCATCCCTCCTCCAAAAGCTCATCATAATGATACCAAGTCCATACCCCCTCCTCCAACTCGCAAAATAGGTAGGAAGGCACAATAACAGGCTCATTGGTTTCATATCCACTCAGAATGGGAAAATTAAGAATAAGAGGTGATAACAATGAAAAAAGAAAAATCTAATGAAATAGAAAATACAATGGCGCCAAACGAAAAGGAAATGGAAAAGCTGGCTAAGGAAATGGAGCAGCTTAAGGAAAATAAAACGGACCAGGAACGGGATCCAAAGCAGCATGAAGATAATGAAAAAAATGAAAAAGAGTGAGGCTGGGACATAAGTGTTTTAGCCTAAATAAAACCCGAACTAATTTGATTGAAAAATTCAATTAGTTCGGGTCTTTTTTGAAGTATTTGTTCAGTTTCTAGGTTACACCAGCGGCTGATTGGAGTGCAAGACGGAGACTCCTTGAAAATGCGAGCATTTTCTGCGTGCGATGTATGGCTTACGAAGCCTTCCTTGTCCTGCAGGAGCAGTGGCCAATGTGAGACCCCGCAGGCGAAGCCGAGGAGGCTCACGAGTCACCGCGGAAAGCGAAGTCTTGCACGGAAATCAATAGCGGTATTTAGAGCCGGAACTTATATAGTTCGTCTTTTATTGGCATTTTTTAGTTTTGTCCCAGCCTTTTTATTTTTCTATATCAGTATAAAACGAGCTGCTTTATGCATAAATCTAGTAATACTAAGAAAGCATTGACGCTTGTCTAATTTTGACGTATTACGAGCCTAATTATCTAAATAATCTGTCAATTATTCCGTTTGCGTGCATAGGATAGAGTAACCAACCTTTCTTTTGATAGAAGGTTGGTCTCTTTAAAATTTCAACAAGATATTGTATGTGACTTATGACAAAAATGTTCCGGTAAGTGTAAAAATGTTTTTTTAACCAAATAAAAGGAGGGATATCGAATGACGATGTCAGATGAGACGAATTTTGTAGTATCCAAAGAGGATTGGTCCCTCCATCGAAAAGGCCACGACGACCAGAAGCGCCATCAGGAAAAGGTCCAGGAGGCTATCAAGAATAATTTGCCAGATCTTATTACAGAAGAGAACATTGTAATGTCAAATGGCAAAGAGGTCGTAAAGATTCCAATCAGGTCTTTAGATGAGTACAGAATTCGTTATAATTATGACAAAAACAAGCACGTTGGCCAAGGCGATGGAGAAAGTCAGGTAGGCGATGTGGTTGCCAGGGACGGGTCGGGTCAGCAGAAGGGTCCAGGAAAAGGGCAGGGAGCAGGAGATCAGGCTGGTGAGGACTATTATGAGGCGGAAGTATCGATGATGGATTTAGAGGCCGCATTATTCAACCAGTTGGAGCTTCCGAATCTGCAGCAGAAGGAACGAGATGAAAATATCATAGAACACTATGAATTCAATGATATAAGACGCACCGGATTAATGGGGAATATCGATAAGAAGCGTACCATGATGTCGGCATATAAACGGAATGCCATGAAAGGAACTGCCAGCTTTCATCCCATCTTTCAGGAGGACCTGAAATTCAAGACATGGAATGAAGTGGTGAAACCGGAATCCAAGGCAGTGGTGCTAATGATGATGGATACGAGCGGGTCCATGGGCATGTGGGAGAAGTACATGGCCAGAAGCTTCTTCTTCTGGATGACACGCTTTCTGCGCACGAAGTACGAAACAGTGGAAATTGAATTTATCGCCCATCATACGGAAGCGAAGGTCGTAAGTGAAGAGGACTTTTTCTCCAAGGGTGAGAGCGGTGGTACGATCTGCTCGTCGGCGTATCGAAAAGCTTTGGAACTGATTGATACGAAATACAATCCAACTCGATTTAATATTTATCCGTTCCATTTTTCAGATGGGGATAACCTGACCTCTGATAATCAACGCTGTGTGAAGCTGGTAGGGGAGCTGATGAAGGTATCCAATATGTTCGGCTATGGAGAGGTAAATCAGTATAATAGGCACTCCACTCTCATGTCAGCCTATAAAAATGTCAACGATGAAAAATTCCGTCACTACATTCTGAAGCAGAAGCCGGATGTATTTCATGCGATGAAGGAGTTTTTTAAGAAAGAACAGGAAATGAAATATGCATAACGAAAAACCAGCCTATTGAGCTGGTTTTTCTTTTGCCTGTCAGAAGGAGAAAATGATGCGAAAGGCGAAGTATTAGAAGTAATACATAAATTAACGTCGAGTCTAGGCCTGTAGGAGCGTTGGTATGTTTGAAAATATCGGGCACGTTTTATATCATGTCTTAATCATATTATTTCCTATTCTTTTTTATCATCAATTTTTAAGCAAAGGCATAACGGATTTTACGAAAAGAATCAATTATGAATTTCTTATGGTATTGCTGATTATGCTCATTTTTACGATGTCCTTCCCGATTGAAGTGACCAATGGAGATACCTATGACCAGAAAATCATTCCAATCATCCTTGCATTTATGTATGGGGGTTGGATCCTTGGAATTACCTTGTTGCTTGCGATGCTGGGATATTTGTTTATTTTGGATGAACCTGGCTTTCTGATCATGGTGGTGAACTATGCTATCGTGGCGGTGCTGTTATCCATCTTTTCTATGTGGTTTCAGGGGTTGGAAAAAAAGATTAAGATTCTGGTTGTCAGCATTCTATTCTTCTTCATTACACTGACAAGGACCGTACGTCTAATCCTGATAAATGAACATGACGAGATATTCGTCACCTTTCTTGTGTCCTTTGTTACATGGGTGACATTGGTAACTGTGATGCTAATCATTGAAAATTTGAATATGCAGATGAATTTACAGCGTGAACTGCAGCGATCTGAAAAGCTGAAGGTCGTTAGTGAGCTTGCAGCCTCTGTAGCACATGAAGTGAGAAATCCGATGACCTCCACACGCGGATTCCTGCAGCTGATGAGCAAGGATGGAAATTTAAATGATGCACAGAAAAAATATATTGAAATATCGATAGGAGAGCTCGATCGGGCACAGGCCATCATTCAGGATTATCTTTCACTTGCTAAACCCAATAAACAGGAATTCAGTAGAATGAATCTCACAAAGGAAATTGAAAATGTGGTGCAGCTGATGTCCACTTATACGAATATCCAGAGCATTACCTTCCAGCATTCGATTGAAGGGGAATTATACATTAAAGCAAATAAGGATGAAGTGAAACAGGTTCTGATAAACATCATCAAGAACGGAATAGAGGCCATTGGCGAAGGGGGTACCATATCTGTCCATGCTTTCCGCGAAAAGGAAAATGCGGTTATCGAAATAGCGGATGACGGAATTGGAATGACCTCTGCCCAACTGAGCAGAATCGGGACTCCTTTCTATTCGACCAAAGATATGGGAACAGGTATAGGATTGACCATTTCCTTTCAAATTGTTCAACTGCTGAAAGGAAGGATCGATGCTTCGAGTGAGTATGGCAAAGGAACGGCTTTTAGGATAAGAATACCGCTAGCTGAGTGATATATATATCAAAATAGTGAATTTAAAGGAATTCTCTCTTTGGGAATTCCTTTTTCGGGAAAAGAATTGCATTATAATCCCAAAACAGTTATCATGTAATTAAATAAGTAATTACTTAAATGCTTAAAAGGAGGTTCGCCATTGTCAATTAATGAATTATTTAAAGCGCTATCTGATGAAAACCGCAGAAAGATATTGGATCTGCTTCGTGACAGGGATCTGACTGTGGGGGAGATTGCGGATCATTTCGAAATGAGCAAGCCGGGTATTTCACAGCATTTGTCCGTATTGAAAAATGCGAATCTCGTTTTTGCCGAGAAAAAAGGGCAGTATGTTTATTATTCTTTAAATTCGAGTGTGTTTCAGGATGTCATGAAGTGGATTATTCAATTTAATCAAAACAAGGGGGAAGGAAAAACACTATGATGAAAAAAAGTCTGATCACATTGCTTATACTTGTTGCTTTTGGAGCAAGCATCTTTTTTTTAGGTTCGGATATGGAGGTAGTGGAAGAAAAGTACGGAAAGGAGGAGGTAATCGTTTGGGTGCTTCCCTTGACTCTTATTCTTCTGAATAGCAATTTGCTATTGATTTCCAGGCAAAAGGCATTGCAAAACTACTATACAAGATATAAAAACGGTCTTGAAAGCATATTCCTTTCCTTTACATTTATGTTTTTCCTGTTTCATATCGCGCTTCTTTATACAGTTTCAGGCAACAGCTTCAACCTGCTGATGATGGTGCCGCTTATTGTTGGTTTTTCCCTTATTGCTACTGCCAATACTCTTCCAAGATTCAAGCTTCCAGAACAATCATCCCATCATGTGAAAGGCCCTTCCATGAATCATGCATGGAATAAAATTATTAGACCTGCTTCCTATCCTATGGTTATCGGTGGACTGTTGATGGTTGCAAGCATACTATTGCCAGAAGCCATGACATTGCCAGCCTTTTTCATTTTACTGTCACTTACTCTGATTAGTATCCTCTTTGTATCTTATAAAAACCTCCAGTCGGCATAGAATGGAACAAACAAAAGATCCTCCACTTCCAAGAAGCGGAGGATCTCTTTATGAAACGATTATTTTAGTCTTACATCTTTGAAGAATGGAGTACCACTGAAGTTTACGAATAAACCAGAAGCGACACCATTAGTTCCGTAGATGAAGTCCGGATGTTGCAAGTAAACCATTGGAGCTTCTTCTACCAGGATTTCAGAGATTTCTTTGTATGCTTCGTCACGCTTAGCTTGGTCAGTTTCAGAACGTCCAAGGTCAAGTAGTTCGTCAACTCTTTCGTTTTTGTAGAAAGAACGGTTACCAGGCGCTCCGAAAGCGGATGAATGGAACAATGCATATAGACCGTAGTCCGCATCAGCTGTTACAGTAGTCCATCCAAGGATGAATAGCTCATGCTCACCAGCAGCAGTCTTCTCAAGGAATGCACCCCACTCGATAGTTTCGATGTTTACAGTGATTCCGATATCAGCTAATTGATCTTGTACAAGAAGGGCAATATCAGAACGCTCTTTGTTACCTTCGTTTACGAATAGAGTAGTTTCAAAGCCGTCAGCGAATCCAGCTTCTTCCATCAATTTCTTCGCAGCTTCTACGTCATACTCCAGTGGTTTAAGGTCTTGGAAGTTTCCTACAACTGTAGGAGCAAGTGGTCCTACAGCAGGTACACCTTGGCCATCCAGGATTCCGTCAACAACGTCGGATTTGTTGATCGCCATGGAGATTGCTTGACGCACTTTCAGGTTGTCGTAAGGAGCCTTGTTCATGTTGAATCCTAAGTAGTCCATACGAGTACTTTTTTCGGAAGTGATTGTTACATCAGCCATTCCTTTAGCACGCTCTACATCAGATGCACCAACTTGTGCTACATGAGCATCACCAGTTTCAAGCATTGCCATACGAGTAGCTTGCTCTGGTACTACTACGAATTTCAATGTATCAACAGCTGCCTTCTTTTCTCCCCAGTAGTCAGCGTTCTTTTCAAAAATCATTTCAGATCCAGTAGACCAGGAAACGAATTTGAAAGGTCCAGTTCCAACTGGATTTTCGGAAACTGTTTTACCGCCGCTGTTTTCTTCTTCAATTGCAGAAGGAGCGATGATAGAACCAGCATTATGCGCTAAGTGAGCTGGTAGCGGCGCAAATGGTTTTTCTGTTTTGAATTGAACAGTGTAATCATCCACTACTACTACTTCTTTGATCATGTTCAATACTACAGCACGTGGAGATGCGAATTCAGGATCGATGATGCGTTCGATTGTCATTTTAACAGCATCTGCATTGAAATCAGTGCCATCATGGAATTTAACGCCTTCTTTTAATTTGAATTCCCAAGTAGTGTCATCCACCGCTTCGAAAGATTCAGCAAGTGCAGGTACTACGCTTCCGTCAGCAGCATATTCCGTTAAACGGTCAAATAGCTGAGTTGTTGCATTTGTAGTCGCAGTGTCGTTCATTCCGTGAGGATCAAGTGTCGGCGCATCTTGAGAGATTACGAATACTAGCTCTCCGCCTTCTTTACCGGCATCTTCACCGGTAGTATCCCCATCTGTTTTGTTGCTGCTGTTTCCACCGCTACATGCTGATAGGACCAGCATCAGTGAAAGAAGAAGCATCAAGAATACATTCTTTTTTGACTTCATTTTCTGTTTACCCCCCTGAATTATGTTTGTTACAAAGCAAATCCGTGAAATACATGGATTAGCCTGACTGAATTTTATAATAATCTAAAAATTAGAAATTCACAAGAGCCTAATTTGTAGAATTTTTAATATTTTCGTAATAATAATTTCGTATTCCGAATTTTTATATTACATTTGTGTAAAAAATGGGATATTTAGAAAGAAGAATTATTACTTTTATTTCACAAACAAAAGTAATTATTATGTAGGAACATTGATTAAAAACTATTGTAATATTGTGACTTTCTAGCTATTATAGAATCTAGTTATTAAAATTGTTAGAAAAATTTTAATGTTACAAACCTATGAAGGGGAGAAAAAGGATATGGATCAACCACAACTTCAAACATCACCACCAGGAGTTCCTGTTAATGGCCAGAGCAGCAAAGCTTTACGCTGGAAAGCTCTTTATAAGAAACTGGCCAAAAACAAAGCTGCAATGGCCGGAGCTATCATCGTATTGTTTTTTATACTAATGGCAATCTTGGCACCGTTACTGGCAACCCATGACCCTAATGAAATGGTAGTAACCAATAAATTGCAGTCACCATCCTCTGAGCATTGGCTGGGAACAGATGATGTAGGCCGTGATATTTTCAGCCGTTTGCTGTATGGAGCGCGAGTTTCCTTGACGGTTGGATTTCTTTCTACTATTTTAGGAGCGATTGTTGGGGTAGCCCTTGGAATTGTAGCAGGTTATTACGGCAGATGGATAGATACCGTCATCATGCGGATTTGTGATGTCCTCCTTGCTTTCCCAGGTATTTTATTGGCTCTTGCCATTGTGAGTGTTTTGGGAGCAAGCACCATCAACGTAATCTACGCTGTCGCGTTCTTTGCCGTTCCAACCTTTGCTCGTATTGTAAGGGGGTCAACCCTTTCCGTTAAGAAGCTAGAATTCATCGATGCAATCCGAGCAATGGGGTCAAGCGACTTCCGTATTATATTCAAGCATATTTTGCCTAACATCCTCTCACCGATTATCGTTCAGGCCACTCTTTACATAGCTTCAGCGATTATCACGGCTAGCGCCTTATCGTTTTTGGGATTAGGTACAAAACCACCAACTGCTGAGTGGGGAGCAATGCTTAGTGCCGGTCGCCATTATATTTCACAGGCTCCGCATATTACGCTATTCCCTGGATTGACCATTTTGTTGGTGGTAATCGGTTTTAACTTGTTTGGCGATGGACTGCGTGATGCATTAGATCCAAAAACGAAAAATAATTAGTGAGAAGGTGAAACAGCATGCTAATCTATATCATTCGTAGACTTTTTCAGACCATACCCGTAATGATAGGTGTAACCTTAGCGGTATTCTTAATGATGCATCTTATCCCTGGTGACCCGGCACAAATTATGTCAGGAGAGCAGGCAAGCCCAGAGCAGGTTGAAGCGATGCGCGATAAATTGGGGCTGAATGACCCCTATCACGAGCAATATTTCCGTTATGTGGCGAATGCTGTACAGGGTGACTTAGGTAACTCCATCCGAACAAACCGCTCGGTTACCAGCGAAATTTTCGATACAAGATTTTGGATCACTTTGGAACTGGCGCTTTGGGGTACATTGCTATCGGTTATTCTTGGGCTTGTAGCCGGAATTATTTCTGCAACAAGAAAGTATACGTTTGCAGATACATCCATCATGATTGTTGCTTTATTCGGACTTTCCATGCCAAACTTCTGGCTTGGTATCATGTTGATTTATTTCTTCTCAGTTAACCTTGGAATCCTGCCAGTAGCTGGATGGGGAAGTGATTGGAAACAGATGATCATGCCTGTCATTACGATTGGGACCGGAGGAGCTGCCATTATTGCCAGAATGACACGTTCGAGTATGCTTGAGGTCATTAATCAGGATTATATCCGAACAGCATATGCAAAAGGAGTAAGTGATAGATTAGTAATTTATAAGCACGCGCTGCGAAATGCCCTTATTCCCGTAGTAACTGTAGTAGGTTTACAGTTTGGGGGATTACTTGGTGGAGCGATCATTACAGAAACTGTTTTTGCGGTGAATGGATTAGGAAGGCTTATCATCGAATCCATCAGCCGACGCGATTTCCCGATGGTACAGGGAACCATTCTAGTATGTGCGATACTATTCGTGGCAGTTAACTTTTTGGTGGATATCACATACCGTTTAATTAACAAACGTATTGACTTGAACTAAGGACGGTGAAAAGAGATGACGTTAGCAAAGAACGATAAGATATTAGAAGTGAAAGAACTGCGTACTTCCTTTTTTACGGACGATGGGGAAGTGAAGGCGGTTGATGGTGTTGATTTTTCTATTGAAAAAGGAAAGACGCTAGGAATAGTCGGGGAATCAGGTTCAGGGAAAAGTATCACCTCCCTATCCATTCTGCGATTATTACAGGAGCCAGCCGGTAGAGTAGTGGGCGGCGAAATCAATTTCAAAGGTGAAAATCTATTGAATAAAACGAAAAAAGAAATGATGCAGATCCGCGGGAACAATGTGTCGATGATTTTCCAGGAGCCGATGACGTCCCTCAACCCAACGTTGACCTGTGGGGAGCAGATTGCGGAGTCCATCCGTATACATCAAAAGCTCGGACGTAAAGAAGCCTGGATGAAGGCGGTGGATATGCTGCGTCTCGTTGGTATTCCCTCTCCGGAAAAACGTGCAAAGCAGTATCCGTTTGAACTTTCGGGCGGGATGCGTCAGCGTGTCATGATCGCGATTGCCCTTGCCTGTAATCCAGAACTCCTGATTGCCGATGAGCCGACAACAGCTCTCGATGTGACGATACAGGCACAGATTCTTGATTTGATGAAAAAGCTGCAGGGGGAGCTTGGAACCTCTCTGATGCTGATCACACATGACTTGGGTGTTGTAGCGGAAATGTGTGACAAGGTGGCCGTCATGTACTGTGGTAAAGTGGTGGAATATGCTGATGTACAGACCATTTTCACAAGTCCGAAACATCCATATACCGTAGGACTTTTAAATTCAGTGCCAAAGCATGATGAGGATGTGGAAGGAGACTTATCGGTGATCCAGGGTTCTGTTCCTAGTCCGTTCGACTTGCCGAAGGGCTGTCGTTTCGCTCCACGCTGCCCTCATGCGAAAGCAATCTGCCTGACCGAATTGCCGGCGCTTGAAACAGCTGAGGATGGAGATCAGGTGCGATGCTGGATCTATACGGATAAATGGGAGAACCAAGAGGAGGTTGCCGCTGGCCATGAGTAATCAGACGTTATTAGAAGTGAAAAACCTGAAACAATATTTTCCTATTAAAGGCGGCATCTTCGGACGTACGGTCAACCATGTAAAAGCCGTTGATGATATCAGCTTTACGGTTAAAGAAGGGGAGACGGTCAGTATTGTTGGGGAGTCCGGCTGCGGAAAGTCCACAACAGGCCGTGCCATTCTTCGCCTTGATAATCCTTATGCAGGTGAGGTCAACTTTCAGGGGGAAGATCTTCTAGCATTAAACAAGGCTCAAATGAGAAAGAAGCGGAAGGATCTGCAGATTATCTTCCAGGACCCTTATGCTTCTCTGAATCCTCGTCAAACGGTCAGTCAAATTTTGGAGGAAGCATTGGAAATCCAAAATGTAGTTCCAAAAAAGGACCGTCGCAAAAAGATTATCGAGTTGCTGGAGACGGTTGGCATTGGGGCCCATCAGGTAGATCGTCATCCCCATGAGTTCAGTGGAGGGCAGCGCCAGCGTGTAGGTATTGCCCGCGCGCTATCGGTTAATCCGAAGTTGATCATCTGTGACGAGGCAGTCTCCGCACTGGATGTTTCCATTCAGGCTCAGGTATTGAACTTGCTGAAAGAGCTTCAAAGAGAATTCAAGCTGACTTATCTTTTCATCTCCCATGACCTAGGTGTGGTCCGTCACATTTCTGACCGTATCATCGTCATGTACCTTGGGAAGATTGTAGAAATTGCGGATAAGAAATCTCTCTTTGAAAATCCGCAGCATCCTTATACAAAGGCTTTGCTATCTGCGATTCCTAGTACAAATCTGGGGCAGAAGAGAGAGAGGATCATTTTAAAAGGGGATGTCCCTTCCCCAATCGATCCACCGGCCGGCTGCCGTTTCCATACACGCTGTCCATATGCGTTCGATCGCTGTAGAACAGAAGAGCCGATCCTGCACTCGGTTACAGGCAGAGAACAACAGTCTGCTTGCCATCTTGTAGAGGATGGATCGGTAGATTTCTCACAGTTGAAAACGAACTATTAAACTGATTGAATGAAAAAAATGAGCGGACCAAGTTAATAGGTTGGTCCGCTCATCATGTAAACAACTGGCGCGCATCGTTATTTATCGATGCGCGCTTATTTAATTTGCTATTGTACAGGCAATCCCTGATTTACTGGATTGCACCAATCTTCTCTTTTGCTGCCGATCTCATTCTATATATCGCAAAAACCGTTCCGTATATAAAAGCGACCATGAACATGGATGCCACCATGTCCAGCACCACATGCTGTTTAATAAAAATCGTTGAAAGGATAATAAGGCTCCCCATTATATGAATGAAGTATTTGTTTAAATTATGTTTATTTTTTATATGGAAGCTAGCAAGCATAATCGCGTAAGTTGTCAGTACATGGATACTCGGGAAGCAATTAACCGGGCGATCATGCGCATAGATGTACTTCACCAACATGACGAATAAGCCGTTCCCTTCGACTGTTGGCCTTGGGACTGTTGTCTGAAAAAAGAAATAAATAATAAAGCAGATCAATTCTCCGATAACAATGGTAAGAAGCGTTTTTACATAGACATCTGTATCTTTAAAGCAAAAGTATACCAAATAACCGAATACAAACACATACCAAATAATATATGGCACTACAAATGCTACAATGAAAGGGATATCGTGGTCGATAGGCAATGGAATCTGCGTCGCTTTTCTCGGTCTTTCATTTAAGATCGTATAAATAAATCCAAGTAATGGCATGACAAGCAATAAAAGTAAATATGGAAATTTCTTTTTAACACTCATAAACTTCACTCTCCACAATATAAGGGGACCGTCCAGACAACCTAATAATCTTCTATCTATAAGAAATACCCCAGTTATTATAAAATATTCTACTAAAATATAACACTCACAATGTATAAGACGAAACTTCCATAAATATGGTTCTGCTTGAGTCGGGAGAATTTTCAAAAAATGGTCAAAAGTGCATTGCATCCCTATATTATGTTTCTTTCATAAAATTTGACAATAAAAAAAGCATACGAAGATTCGTATGCAGCAGAGTGTACTCCTCCCATTCAAAGGGGGAGCATTCTTGTGATGAGGTCAGTTCGGTACCGATATGTCCCGGATTAGACGCCCATTTTTCTTCTTGTATTACTTGGCTTCTTTGTTTGCTGGCTTTTCATCTTTTGCTGGGATTTAGGACCATTCAGGTTTCCTTTTCCGCCAGCCGCCTGGTTTTTCTTTTGCTCAAGCTGCTTTTTAATTGCATCCTGTAAGCTGATTTTCTTCTTTGGTTCTGATGTTTGGTTCTGTTGATTTGATTCAGTCATAAATACTGCCTCCTAAGCAGATGTAATGGTACATACAGTATATACTATTTTCATGAGGAAAGATAACTGATGGACAAGAATTTTCTTGGAAATTATTTTTGTCAGAAAATAAAGAATATATTTAATTCAGGGATAATTATTGAATCTATTTTAGTATAATGATAAAGTTATACAGGTATTATATAACACACCGTCATTTGAGTTGTATTGTGTTATAAAACGATATCTATCGCTTCTTTAAGAGTATAGAAGTATTTAATAGGAAAACTTCAAAGCTTTTCTATTAAATATTTTTATTCCTCCTAGCTATTGGTAGTGCTGCCAATGAGGTTACACTTACAAACAACTTGAGGTGAACAGCATGATGTATACTATTTTAGACTGGACGAATAATTTTCTTTGGTCTTACGTACTAATTGCATTATTGGTTGGTTTAGGGATTTATTATACGGTTAAAGCAAGGTTTGTGCAATTTAGTCAGATTGGTGAGATGTTGAGGCTCTTGAAGGAAAGTCCTTCTACCGAAGAGGCAAAGAAGAAAGTTTCATCTTTTGGTGCATTCTGTATTAGTGCGGCAACAAGAATAGGAACTGGGAACCTCGCAGGTGTTGCCATTGCGATTTCGCTTGGTGGACCTGGTGCCGTATTCTGGATGTGGGTCGTGGCATTGTTTGGTGCAAGCTTAAGCTTTATCGAGAGTACGCTTGCTCAGGTGTATAAAGTGAAGGATGCCAATGGGTATAAAGGTGGACCGGCATATTACATGCAAAAAGCTTTAGGGGCAAGATGGATGGGTGTTTTATTTGCCATCCTGATTACGTTCTGTTTCGGGCTCGCTTTTACATCCGTTCAGGCAAATACGATTACGGTCGCTTTCCATGAAGCATTTGGGACAAACCGCCTTGTGCTTGGGTTAGTGCTTACAGCAATTGTGGCAGTGATCATCTTTGGCGGTGTGAAGAGAATCGCCAAGGTATCACAGGTGGTTGTGCCAATTATGGCTGTTTCCTATCTATTACTGGCTGCATATGTGATTGTGCTGAGCATCACAGAGATTCCAGGCTTGATTGGTGTGATTATTTCAAGTGCATTCGGCTTCAATGAGGCTGTGGCTGGAGGAATTGGTGCAGCGATCATGAATGGTGTTAAACGTGGATTATTCTCCAATGAAGCGGGAATGGGTAGTGCACCTGTAGCAGCGGCAACCGCTGAGGTAAGCCACCCTGCAAAACAGGGGTTCATTCAGACGCTTGGAGTTTTCGTTGATACTATTCTTATCTGTAGTGCAACAGCTTTCATCATCCTGCTTGCCGGAATTCCGACAGGGGAAGAGATGGAAGGGATTCAATTGACACAAATAGCATTGGCCGAACATGTAGGGTCATGGGCAAGCATCTTTATCGCAATCGCGATTCTCTTGTTCTGTTTCAGTTCCATTATCGGTAACTATTATTATGGCGAATCCAATATCGAGTTCATCAAAGAAAGTAAAACTGCGATCTTTATTTTCCGTCTGGCTGTACTTGGAATGACTGTTTTTGGTTCAGTGGCAAGCCTAAGCGTGGTGTGGGACATGGCAGATCTGTTTATGGCACTAATGGCCATCACGAACCTGATCGCCCTTGCATTCCTTGGGAAAATTGCAATAGCTGTCCTGAAGGATTATTTGAGGCAGAGGAAAGAAGGAAAAGATCCGGTTTTCTATGCGAGTAGTATTGAAGGACTAGAGAATGTCGAGTGCTGGCAGTATGAAAAAGATTTTGAGAAAAAAGTGAAGTTAAGAAAAGAAGCATAAAATTGATGGAGCTATCAGTTTAGACTGGTGGCTCCATTTTTTATTTATGGGGGTAGTGCAACAAGTTCTCCGAAAACTTATACTAAGAAAAGAAGATTATATTGTAAGCGAGGCGATGCGGATGATCTATCAGATGAAAAGGCCAGACAAGCGATTGCAACCATGGGTGGATTGTTACTGGCATGTTCAATTACATACAGGTATGGAAGGGAAGCGGGAAACCATACTGCCGAACGGAAAAGTCGAGATGATTTTTGCCCTTGAAGGAGATTACAGGGTTGGAAACCGGAGGACCTACAGTATGAAGCATGCTTGGCTTTCCGGTTTGCAGAAGGAGCCTTTGCATATTGAATACAGTGGTGCTTCCAACTTGATCGGGATTCGATTTCACCCAAGCGGCCTCTTTCCATTTCTACAGATTCCAATCAGTGAAACGGCTAATGAGGTGGAGCCACTGGAATTGATTTGGGGGAGCTTTGCAGATGAGATGTTTGAGACTCTTTGCGAGACGGGCACAATCGAGGATATTTTCTGTAAATTGGATTTTTTTCTTTTTCGTAAAATAACTCCTGCCAAGGAAAATCAGCATTCAGTAATCAAGAAAGTCATTGATGATATCTGCTTAAGACAAGCCCATTCATTTTCATTGATCGCAGAAGAGGTGGGGTATTCAGAGCGCCATCTGAATCGTTTGTTCAAGGACATGACAGGAATTTCGCCAAAGCTGATGGCTCAGATTTTTCGATTTGAGAAGGCAAGTGAACAGCTATTTAAGTGTACTGATAGCGGTAATGCGGCTGTTGTTCTAGAATGGGGCTATTATGACCAATCTCATTTTATACGGGAGTTCAAGCGGTTCTCCGGCATGACACCCGGAGAATTTAAAAAGAAAGCTATTGTCTCGAACAATTTTTTTTAGGTTTGTCCGATTTTTACAATATGTGTGGCAAAACATCCTTTATAATAAAAAATGTCATGAAAATATTGGAAGGGGATACGATATGGGATTTCAGGAAGCATTTGAGAATTTAAATTTTATTGCAATACTTGTAGCTGCCTTATCCGCTTTTTTTATTGGGGGCATCTGGTATTCACTGTTGTTTGGAAAGCAGTGGATGAAACTGCATGGCTTCACTGAGGAACAACTGAAGAAGACGGCAGGCAAAGTTTTTGGCGGATCATTTGTGTTAGCATTCATTATTTCATTCTTTCTAGCTATGTTTATTGGTCCTAATTCAACTGGGGTATTTGGGTTGATTGCAGGTTTTATGGCTGGTGCCTTTTTTGTGGCGGCAGCTTTAGGGATAACCTATCTATTTGAACGCCGCCCACTTGTGCTGTTTTTACTCGATGGAGGATACCACATTGTCACGTTTTCCGTGATGGGCTTCATACTTGGGGTTTGGTCTTAATAGGATGTAAAAAGAGGGGATGGGGAATCGAATGACAAATGAAGAGCTGTTATTTAAACAAATGGATTTTGTTAGAAATCGCACTGTGAAGATGCTGGAGTCCACTACCGAGGAGCTGGCAGATCAAATGCCTTCAGGCTTCCGCAATTCCATCAGGTGGAATGCAGGGCATATTTTTCTGTCCCAGGATACGCTGATGTACTCGTTTGCGGGAGGAGACCATCAAGTTCCGGAACACTTTTTCCCATTGTTCCAGATGAACACAAGTCCTCATGAATGGAAGGGGGAGCCGCCTAGCCTGACCGAATTGAAAGAAAGGCTCTCTGCACAGAACGATCGGATCAGAAGGGATTTTTCAGGAAGGCTTGAGGAGAACATTATCATGCCATTCCAGATCGGGGAATACCGCTTGGAGAATTTGGCGGAAGTGTTGGCTTTTGCTAATTGGCATGAGGGCTTGCATCAGGGTGTCATGAATAGTTTGAAGCGAGCATGTGGGGTGGAAAATCTTTGGGATAAGTAAAAACCTTCATCCAGTTATTACAAGACAACAAAAGCAGCATTCCATAATTCGGGATGCTGCTTTTATCTATTTATTCAGCTTCTGCTTCCAGCCAGGTTTGAGCCCACTTTTCCGTTTCTCTTAAAATAGGCTCCAGGGAATGACCTTTTTCTGATAGGGAATACTCTATGCGGACAGGGGTCTCCGGGTATACTTCCCTTTTCACAATTCCTTTACCTTCGAGCTCCTTTAACCGTTCTGAAAGGACTCTGCCGCTTATTCCTTTGATGCCGGATTCCAAGGTGCAGAAGCGTTGAGGTCCTGCAAGTAGTCTGTATATGATCAAACCGGTCCAGCGTTGACTTAATAGACCTATGGCTTTTTCAAATCTAGGACAAATTTGTGATTGGTTCATCTACATCACTCCTATAGGCTATATTATATCACATTTTTGTGAAAAATAAGCTAATATAGTTAAGTAATTTAGTTACTTGACATATTAAGCTTATAAAAATATAATTAGTTACATAAAGTAAGTATAATATTTCAGAAGCAGTTAATATATATAAAAAAATTTCAGAAGCAGTAAAAATAGATAAAGAATGAATTGAAGGAGGAAAATTACATGACAGGATTTCACGAAGCGCCAAACACATTTGTCGGGGAAGTCGTTATTAACGTGGAAGACATAAAGCGTTCCTTGGCATTTTATCAAGAAATCATCGGCTTTAGGGTTTTGGAACAGTCTGAAAAAAAGGCAACCTTCACGGCAGATGGTGTAACTGCCCTGTTAACGATTGAGCAGCCTGAAGGGGTTAGACCGAAAGAGCGGCGTACAACCGGACTCTACCATTTTGCTATTCTGTTACCTGAAAGAAGGGACCTGGGGAGTTTCATCCAGCACTTGATTCAAAAAAATCACTCCGTACAAGGTGCGTCCGATCATCTGGTTAGTGAGGCTCTATACATGGCTGATCCGGACGGCAATGGGATAGAAGTATATTCCGACCGGCCATCAGCATCATGGAATTGGAAAGACAAGGAAGTCGCGATGACTTCAGAAGCGCTGGATATCCAAAGCATTCTTGCAGAGTCGGAAGGCGTCAGATGGAATGGTCTTCCAAGTGGTACATTGATGGGGCACATCCATTTACATGTTGCAAACCTCGCAACGAGTGAAAAATTTTATACGAAAGGACTTGGATTTGACATCGTGAACCGTTATGGTGGGCAGGCGCTGTTTCTATCTACAGGGCAGTATCACCACCATATTGGCCTGAACACGTGGAATGGGGTAGGAGCACCGATACCCGGAAGGAATAGCGTCGGCCTTCAGCATTTTACACTTGTGCTGCCAAGTGAAATGGTAATGGAGAAGATAGTGGAGCAGTTAAACAACGTGGGTGCGGAAGTTTCAAAAAATGTAGCAGGAGTGTATACTGTGGACCCTTCTGGGAATCGCATAAAGCTTTTGGTTGGCTAAAGACAGATTCCTCTTGGGGTCTGTTTTTTTTTATGAATAAAGGTTCCAAAGTTATCAAAAGATAGGCACAAACTATTTAATACAGGTTAGGAGACCGACATGAAAGAACATAATATTCAGCTGACTACTCCCGAGATTGCTGCGTTATGGACTTCTTACATACAGCATAGTGCGACAATGTGTTTTTATAAGCATTTTTTGCAACAGTTAGAGGATTCGGAAGTGATGGAAATAGTAAAAAGTGCTTTATATTTGGAGGAATTATATAACAAGGAAATTGAAAAGATTTTTCAAAAAGAAGGATTTCCGGTTCCGGATGGATTCTCCGATAAGGATATTAATCTGTCTTCCCCTCCCTTATATACCGACCTGTTTGCGCTTAGCTATGTTTATCGTGTAGGGCAGATGGTGCTGCCGTTCTACTCGACTACACTCACCAAGGTGGCCAGGAAGGATATTGTCGAGTTTTTCGAGGGATGCTTAAAAACATCTACCAAGCTATATAAGAAGTCCCTGGATTTGATGTTAAGCAAGGGGATCTATGATCGTCCACCAAAAATCCCTTATCCAAATGATGTGGAGTACATGAAGGAGGAGCCTACTCTTTTGGGCTCCATGTTTGGGGATAAAAGACCATTAAATGTGATGGAATTGGGAGAAATATTCTATGCCATCGAAAGGAACTACATTGGGCTGGTCATGCTGATGGGTTTGATACAAGTGACCAAGGACAAAGAAGTAAAAGATTATTTGATAAAAGGAAAGAAACTTGCCGAAAAGCAGGTGGAGCTTTTCAATAAGATTTTAAAGAAAGAGGAACATCTGGGAAATATACCTGTAAGTATGGAAGTGACGGATTCCATGATTTCTCCTTTCTCTGATAGGCTTGTCTTGTTTCTGATTACCGCTACCTCTTCAGCGGGCATCCAGTTGTTGGCCTATTCAATGTCCACCTCGATCAGGAGGGACTTATCGATGCATTATGCTCTTCTGATTGCTGAGATAGCCAAGTACGGAGGAGAGGGACTCGAGCTGATGATCAAGAGAGGGTGGATGGAACAGATGCCGCAATCGATAGACCGGAGTAATCTATATCAGTAATGCTGAGTCTATTCATAATTTACCCTGTTTAATTGAGTGGCAGCACATGCTATAATGAATAGCTCAGGATATTTTAATTGAACGGATGCCAAGAAAAGCCTCCGCAAAGATAAAGTATGGAGGTGTAATAGAATGAATAAACGATGGACAATTGGAAAAATTCAAGAATTTGTTGAGAAAAATTCCGAAAGTAAGTTGCTAACGACGGAATATCACGGTTTTTCACAAAAGTTATTATTTAAATGTGCATGTGGCAGCAACTTTGAAAAAACGTTTTCGAAATTTAAAAATAATAACCAACGTAAATGTGACGTATGCCAACCGCCCAAAGCATCCCGATAACATATAGTGAATAAACGAAGTGCCGATTTCTATTTAAGAGAAGTTGGCATTATTTTATTTTTTCAAGCTTTAAGATTTTTTCACATAATAGTTCAATTCGTGCTGTATGTAAAAACCTACCTTTTGGTAAAGCGAGATAGCTTTTCTATTTGCGGAATCGACACATAGATTGATTGCTTCGATGCCTTGGAAGGTGAAGATCCAGGACACCCCTTTTTGCAGTAACATTGCACCAATACCTTTTCGTCGCTCAGAGTCTTTTACAGCGAAGAACTCGATGCTTGCCTCTCCGAATTCAGGTTCCACCTCTACAAAGATATACCCTGCCAATTTGTTGTCTTCTGTATGTATGAAGACTTTTCGATGTGCATTGACCCTTTCGATGATTTGGGATCCTGAATAATAGGTGGAAGGAAATATCTCGTCATGCAGTTTTTCCATGTCCATAAAGAATTCAGGCGTAATTTCATAGTCCGATAAATTCATAACATTCAAAGGTGTACGACAATCCATTTTTAGAATGGTCTGTTCACTTTGCAGGACAAATCCCTGTTGCTCGGCAAAACGGTTCACCAGGGTATTCTTTTTGTTTGAAAACAGAGAAAGGCTGTATGAGAGCGATGGTAGCAGTGCTAAAAGATGTTCCCAAAGCTTGGGAAGTTGGTGTGTGTACGGGTCTTGGATGAATGGTCCCCAGATTTCTGCGGAATGGTTGCCGGAATCGGCATCAAATCCGATTAATCCCCTAATCTCCTCTTTATGGGTAGCGATAATAAAGCTTTCCGTAAAAGGAATGTCTGAAAGATTTTCTTTTAAAGTATGCAATATTTCTTTCCTGTCTGTTCCGCAATAACCGATATGCTGTTCTTCTTTGGCGTTCATTTTTGCAATGAATGCTGCGGCGGCTTCCCTTTTTGACAGGGGAGCCTTAATGATTTTCAGTTGTGTCAATGCCTGTCCACCTTTCTGCAAAAAAAAGGTAAGCGGAAGGTGCACTTCAACCGCTTATCCTTACATTGCTTCATTAATTATTATTATAGCAAATAAAAAGCCTTGTGTTACCTGTTGATTAAGGTTCGAACACCGTGATAGATTAAGGCAAGTGCGAATACTAAGATGGTAATGACGCCGACAATTGTTGCAATAGGATCAAGCGCAGCAAATGTACCAGTAAGTGGTACTTTGATTAATGCGAATCCAGCTAGCATACTTGCAAAAAATAAAATGATTCTTTCCATGAGAACACCCTCCTTTCCTTTCCCTATTACTATATGCAGCATGCTATAAAATGGTAGCGCTTTCATTCGAGAATGGGTTTTTGACCTAATTCCATCGTACTTTTTAAGTTATGTCAGGAAAATAATAGGGTAATAAGTAATTAAAGAGATCAGTCGAAGGAGGGAAGACATGGAAGAAATAAAGGATTCCATCAAAGAATCATTCTTGGCGATTTTGCCGGTTTCGGCTGTCGTTATTTTACTTCAAGTTCTGTTGATCGATTTGCAGTGGGAAAAATTCATGCTATTCTTGGTCGGATTGGTGATGGTGACATTCGGGTTGATGTTTTTTCTGATGGGAGTCAACATCGGACTTCTTCCTGTTGGCGAGATGATTGGGAAGGCCTTGCCTAAATCCCAAAAGACTTGGCTGATTATATCTGCAGGTTTGCTTTTAGGGATTGCCGTTACAGTTGCGGAGCCTGATGTAAGAGTATTGGCGACTCAAATAGAGGAGGTTTCAGAAGGGGGGATCACCTCTCTCATCCTGATATCTTCCGTCGCACTCGGAGTTGGAATTTTCGTAGCTCTTGCTATGGTAAGAACCATATATAAAATCCCGCTCCAATACTTGCTGCTCCTTGGTTATCTTCTGGTATTTATCATTGCGTATTTGACACCCGATGCATTTGTTCCCATTTCCTTTGATGCAGGAGGGGTTACGACAGGTCCATTGGCCGTTCCTTTTATTTTGGCTTTGGGTGTAGGGGTTGCATCCGTCCTGAGAGAAAAAGATTCATCGGATGAAGGCTTCGGCCTTGTCGCCCTGGCGTCAATCGGTCCGATATTGGCTGTTCTGCTGTTAGGGGTGATCTATCAATGATTCAGGACATTTTTGAGGGCTTCGGCTCCCTGATGTTAGAGGTTACTTATGCATTGCTGCCATTACTGCTTTTCTTTCTCATCTTTCAAATGATATTTCTAAAAATGGATAAGGAGAAACTTAAAAAGATTCTTCTTGGCTTCGGCTTTTCCTACATAGGGCTTGTTCTTTTCCTGCAAGGAGTCCATATCGGATTCATGCCGGTGGGCGAGAAAATGGGAGAGGATCTGGGGGAAATGACCCATGATTGGATTATCATTCCAATCGGATTTGTTCTTGGGCTTGTTGCCACGATAGCAGAGCCGGCAGTAAGAGTCCTGAATAAGGAGGTTGCTGATGTAACTGATGGCTACATATCCCAAAAAGCGATGCTGATAACACTCTCTACAGGTGTTGGTGTTGCCGTTGCCCTGTCTATGCTTCGTATCCAGTATAACTTCTCCATATGGTATTATCTGATTCCAGGTTACCTTATCGTTTTTGCGTTGATGTTCTTCACGAAGAAAAAATTTATCAACATAGCTTTTGATTCAGGAGGAGTGGCAACCGGACCAATGACGGTCACTTTTATATTATCCCTTGCAGTGGGAGCGGCCTCTGTTACGGAAGGGAGCGACCCTTTGACAGATGGATTCGGTATGATTGCGCTCGTAGCGCTTGCCCCTATCATTTCCGTACTTATCTTGGGGATCATTTATAAAAAGGAAGTGGAAGAAAATTAGCCTAGAAAAAGGACAGCCGGAAGATTTGTTACTGTCGGCTGTCCTTGCATAATTGAATCAGTTTATTTCAAGCGGACGGAGACTTGCTTCGATCTCCGTTCTTTTCTGTTCAAGGAAAGGTGGCAATGCAAGCATTTCACCCATGGACTCGAGAGGTTCATCGGCAGTAAAGCCTGGCGTGTCTGTGGATAGCTCGAACAATATGCCATTTGGTTCTCTGAAATAAAGAGCCTTGAAATAGTAGCGCTCCACTTCTCCCGAGTTGGGTAGGCGTGTTTCCCGAATGCGTTGTACCCATTTGTTGAACTCTTCGTCATCAGGAATGCGGAAGGCAACATGGTGGACGCCGCCACGGCCAAGCTTCTCTGGAGGAAGGTCAGTTCTTGTTTCAATATGGACCTCTGCTCCCGGCCCGCCTTCTCCGGTTGCATACACCTCCACATCAGGAAAATCCCCTTTCAGAGAAGGATAGGAACCTACATACCTGAAACCCATGATATTTTTCAGGATACTGGAAGTGGGAGGGGCAGACTTGACGGTTAACGTTACCGGTCCAAGTCCGACGATGGCATGCTCACTAGGAATTCCTGATTTTTTCCATGGTACGCCTGCTGCAACACCAGCTTCACCGTTGTCGGCAACCAGAATCAATTTGGTGCCCTCAAAGTCTTCAAAATCGAGGGTGTCACGCTCCGCCCTTTTTACAATTTCTCCGTGCTTCACATTGAATGTCTGGAACCGGTCCTTCCAGAAGTGTAGCGACTCTGTAGTTGCGACTCGCAAGGAAGTGGAGGAGATGCTTGACACCCCTTCATATGTGCGACCCAAATTTGGGATATCAAAAAAGGTTATTTCCGTTCCTGGATTTCCTTTTGCATCCCCGTAAAATAAGTGGTAGGAGGAAGTGTTATCCTGGTTCACAGTCTTTTTGACCAAACGCATACCTAATATATCGGTAAAAAATTGAAAGTTTTTTTCGGCTTTACCTGTAAGAATAGAGACATGGTGGAGTCCTAAAAGTTTCATCGTCATTCTCCTTCTGTAATTTATCTTGAATTCGAGATAATTATAACATATTCTAAGTTTGATTGAAAACTTCTAAAGAATTTTGAGTGGATTTTAAGGAAAATTGAAAAAATTTAAAATAAATATCGCATATTTATTGCTAAAAGTGGTATTTGTAAATATATTTATAGTATCAATATGTAGGAGAGTGATGGAAACTTGGATAGTATACCCTATGACTCGATAATTTTATTAGGGGCATTGTTATTATTATCAGGATATTTTTCAGCATCAGAAACTGCCATTACGAGTGTCAATAAGGTGAGGCTCCGTAATCAGGCGGAAAACAACAATGCAAAAGCAAAACGCTCATTGAAGATGGCCGATAATTTTGATCAAAGCATTTCTACCATCTTGATCGGTAACAATATCGTGAACATTGCACTGGCTGCGATTGCAACGAATATTGCCACCCAGGTCTATGGTAGGGAAGGCAGTACCCTGCTTATCTCCACCACGGTGATCACCATTCTGGTCCTGATATTCGGTGAGATTTTGCCAAAATCTTTAGCTAAACAATTTGCGGAAAAGTATCTACTATTAATATCAGCTTCTTTATTGACAGTCATGAAACTCTTTTTCCCGATCACATGGTTGTTTGTCCAATTAAAGGTAGGTGTCAACAAGCTTATCGGGGTTGGTAAGGATGAACCTACTGTAACAGAGGAAGATGTAAAAGCAATGGTGGAAATCGGTGAAGAAGAAGGGACTTTTCTCACTCAGGAACGAGAATTGCTGCACAATGCCATTGCGTTTGATGATATCATCGTAAAAGATATCCTGACGCCAAGACCGGATGTAGTAGCAATTTCCATCGAGACATCTATTGAAGAGATCAAGGAAATATTCATACATGAAAAGTATTCCCGTTTACCTCTATATGATGGCTCGGTCGACAATATTATCGGCGTTATCTCACACCGGGATTTTTTTGCTCAATATGTCCAAAATCCTAATTTCACCTTAATGGATATCAGTCGGGCACCATTCTTCGTGATTGGATCCGCAAAAATATCCAACCTCTTGAAAGAGCTGCAAAGCTCCCAGAATCATTTGGCTATTGTACTGGATGAGTATGGAGGAACGGCAGGAATCATTTCGATTGAAGACATTATTGAAGAAATTGTCGGGGAAATCTGGGATGAGCATGATGAGAACGAAGATTTTATCGAAGTCATCGATGATCGAATGTTCCGAATGGACGGCCGACTTCCGGTTGAAGAGTTTTCCGAACTCTTGCAATTGGAAGTGGAGGAATCCTCAGCCAACACATTAAGCGGCTGGATATCCGACACCCTCGGCTATTTGCCGAAAAAAGGTGATAAAGTGGAATGCGAAAGCTTTACCATCCACATTGAAGAAGTGAAAAAACACCGCATCCAAAAGGTAGTAGTGGAAAGAAATCTCGAAATTGTCTTTTCAGCATAATAAACGCTCACCGCTTGAAGATGCGGTGAGTTTTTTTATGGGGACAGGTTCAGCGTCCCATTGTACAGATATCGACCATTCTTATATAATACGATTCATACAGTATAGGAGTGAACGTAATGAACATGACAAAAACAATAGGTTTTATCGGAAGCGGAAAAATGGCGCAGGCAATCATTGGCGGGCTGCTGAAGTCTAAGCTCTATCAGCCTGACCAAATAGTTGCCAGTGCTAGAACAGAAAAGACAGTGGAGCAGGTAACTGAAAAGTTTAACATAAAAGCTGGATTCCATAATGGTGAAGTGGCAAAGCAGGCCGATATCCTGATTTTAGCGGTAAAGCCTGATTTACATGGACCGGTGATTGAGGAAATCAAGGGATATGTAAAAGAAAACACAGTGATTATTACCATTGCTGCCGGGATCAGCTTGAACTTCTTGGAGAGTGCCTTCAAAAAAAGAATCAAGGCGGTCCGTGTGATGCCTAATACCCCTTCACTGGTTGGCGAAGGGATGAGCGCCATATGTGCGAATGACCTGGTGGAGAGTGACGAGCTTCAGGAGGTAATCCGGTTATTTGAAAGCTTCGGTCAAGCTGAGGTGTTGACGGAACAACTCATGGATGCCGTTCCTGCTGTCAGCGGATCTTCGCCTGCATATGTTTATATGTTCATCGAAGCATTAGCGGATGGCGCGGTGCAGCAAGGAATCCCGCGTGATCAAGCCTACAAGCTCGCAGCCCAAGCGGTATTGGGAGCAGCAAAAATGGTGCTGGAGACAGGCAAGCATCCGGGCGAGCTGAAGGATAATGTCTGTACACCAGGCGGAGCAACCATTGAAGCGGTCACCACACTGGAAAAACAGGGCTTCCGTGCCGCAATCGTTTCAGCCATGGATGCCTGCACGAAAAAGTCCAAGTTGCTCGCAGGTGATAAGTAGAAAAAAAGTAAAAAGCACTTTTCCGGTTATTGGGAAAGTGCTTTTAAATTGTTCAGCTTAATCGAATAGTTCCACAAACTCTCCGTAGCCCTCCTCCTTTAAATCTTCTTTTGCGATAAAACGGAGGGCAGCCGAGTTCATGCAGTAGCGGAGGCCTGTCGGTTCGGGGCCATCATCAAAAACATGACCGAGGTGGGAATTTCCAAGTTTGCTGCGGACCTCTGTACGGACGGTGAACAGGGTGCGGTCCTCGAGCTCGACAATGTTTTCCTCCACCAACGGCTTCGTAAAGCTGGGCCAGCCAGTACCGGAATCATATTTGTCCAAGGAGCTGAATAGGGCTTCGCCTGAAACGATATCCACATAGATCCCCTCCCCTTCGAAATCCCAGTATTCATTGTTGAAGGGTTCCTCGGTGCCTTCCTCCTGGGTGACAAAATACTGTTCCTCGGTCAGCACGGATTTCAGTTCCTCCTTTGAAAGGTGAAGCAGGGAGTTGTCAACAGCCTTGACAACAGGTGTAATGAAACGTTCTTCTCCCCAATTTTTTTCCAAAAAGTCGTCACGACCCGAATTGCCCCGATAGTAATCATAACGGACAGGATTTTTCAAATAGTAGTCCTGGTGGTAATCTTCTGCAATATAGAAGTTCTGAGCCTCAAAGATCTTGGTGACTATCGGCTTTTCGAAACGACCAGAGGCAATTAATTCTTTCCTGGATTTTTCAGCTTCCAGCCGCTGTTCCTCATTGTGTATGAAAATGGCGGATTGATAGGGTGAGCCTCTATCGACAAATTGCCCTTCAGCATCGGTGGGATCGACCTGGCGCCAGAATACATCCAACAGTGTGGAGTACTCGATAATGTTGGGGTTATAGGTGACAACCACAGCCTCCATATGGCCGGTCGTACCGGTAGTCACTTCATTATAGGAGGGGTTTTCAACTTCTCCTCCTGTATAGCCGGATACCACTTCATAAACTCCTGGCAGTTTTTCAAAAGGAGGCTCCATGCACCAAAAGCATCCACCTGCAAATGTAGCGTAGGCGATATTTGCATTTTCCTTATATTCAAATGGAACACTGCCTAGTGACTTTTGGGTTACAGAAGCGAAAATCTTGGGTATAAAAAAATAGGCTGCCAATCCAATAGCCACAAGAAAGATGATTCCCCCAATTTTTTTCATCACAGACTTCCTTTCCGATACCTTTTCTTGCATTATACATTAGTGGACAAACCATCTACCAACAAAGATATGCTTGTTTAGAATCTTCAATATTTTCCAAGTTTTGATTTAACAAGGATTCTATATTAAGATTGTAGTAGTGTTGATTGATAATCATGTTTCAACAATGGAGGAACTTCTATGAATATATTTTTAACCGGTGCTACTGGATTTCTTGGGGGCAGGCTTATTCGCAACCTTTTGGAAGAAGGTCACACTGTTCATATATTGGCTCGAAACCTGGAAAAGGCCAACACTTTGAAGGGAAATCTCCCTAATTCCTTACAGGGGAGGATGCATATCCTTCAAGGGGATATTGTGTTGCCGAATTTCGGAATATCAAAGGCTGTACTGGAGTCTTTATCGAATACAGTCGATATTTTCTATCATCTGGCTGCACTTGTGAAGTTCGATCATGACCTGCATGATACTTTAATGAAAATGAACTACACAGGAACGAAAGAGGCGCTTAAGGTTGCAGATAAACTTGGCGCAGCGAAGTTCATACATGTGAGTACGGCCTATACGGTAGGAAAGTCCAATGAAGGTGTAGAGGAATTGTATGAACTGACTCAACCTTTCAATAATCCATATGAAGAGAGTAAGGCTCTGGCGGAGCACGAGGTATTCCGTTATCGGGAAAGAATGGAGGTTTCCATCTTCAGGCCTGCCATTATTGTCGGCGATTCCAAAACGGGAGAAGCGGATTCCACTTTTACCCTTTATGGCTTCATGAGAGGCCTCGAGCTTTTCAAACGCCGTCTGGACCGCAAAGACAGTGTGGAGAAGGTGCATCTTGTCGGTTCGAAGAATGGCACATCCAATTTGGTGCCAGTCGATTATGTAGCTGATATCTTAACAATTGCCGCTACCAAGGCCCAGAAGAATACAATCTATAATATTACGAATCCAACCCCTCCTAAAAACAGGGATATATTAAACACCATCAAAAATCACCTTCAATTCGATAGTCTGGGCATCTATGAAAAAGGGACAGGCTTTAGGCTGTCACCTGTTGAAGAACAGCTAAATGGCATGCTGCAAGTGTTTGATCCTTATCTTGACCGCAGTATTTCCTTTAAGGATCGCAATACGCAGAAGCTGATTGCTGATAGCCCTATTGCTCATCTGAATATGACTGATGAGATCCTGAATATAATCGTAAGGGCCTACTTTGAACCAGAATTGGAAAAGGTGGAGCTCTAAAAAGAGGAAGCTGGCCATAATAATGGGCCAGCTTCTTTTTGCTGCTGAGGTGCAGATTTTGGAGCTGCACCTCCCGTGATGAAGAGATAGATCATTATCTTGCTTCTTCTGACTGTTCATCTTCCTTCAATATCTGCGTAAGCTTTTTTCTGTTCAAGGAAATGACGCGCTCGGATATCGCCTTTTTCAAAGAAAGCGGGTAATCTTCTGCAAGCTCTTTTCGGACATAGGATAGATGCTGCTGCAATTTCTCCTGAACTAAGAGGTTCCTCACGTTCATTCTATTTTCGGCACTCTTTACTCCTTTGACTTTTGCGGCTTGGTTTCTTTCCTGCTGATCCACAAAATACTCCTCCTAAGGTAGAGTTGATCTATTCTATATTATTCCCAGCAAATAATAACCAATACAGCCCCCTAAAGAAAAAAATCTCCCTCCATAAATCGTTGTGTGCTCCCCTCCAAGCACCACACCCCGGTGAACTTTCACTTCAATTGTATTACAATAGAATTAAATTATTGTTAGGGGCCAGACCCCGGAAGGTGAATGAAGATTTATGGCGAATGTGGTGGCGATTTTCGTTGGTGGCGCAGCAGGTGCTTATGTGCGGTATTTGATTAATGTGGGGTTGCTTGGTTTTGGTTATGGTTTTCCGCTTGGGACGGTGGTGGAGAATCTGCTTGGGAGTTTTGTGCTGGGTGTACTGAGCGGGGTGTTTTTGGTGGTGCAGAGCAGGGAATGGATGAAGCTTGGTCTTGGTGTTGGTCTGTGTGGTGGCTTTACTACGATGTCAACGTTTGGGGGCGATGCTTTCCACTTATGGATGGATGGACAGATGCTGGAGGCTGCGAGTTATGTATCCGTTTCCGTTATCTTTGGGATAGCTTTGGCTTTCCTGGGAATCCACTTGGGTATGAAAGCTGGAGCGCTTCACGGTAAGTCCGGAAAGGTTGGGGCGGAATGATGAATGAAGGTATTCTACAGCTGATGGTTATCCTTGGCGGTGGCACTGGGGCTGTTGGCAGATATTTAACCGGAGTAGTAATAATGAAGCGCTATCCTTCCCCGCATATTCCAGTTGCCATGCTCATGGTCAATTTAGCCGGGTCATTTGGATTGGGGATGTTGATGGGCCATCTGCATGAAGAACCTGAACTTTACAGCAATCTTCTTTTTCTTTTAGTAGGCATTGGTTTCTTCGGGTCTTTTACTACTTTTTCCACTTTCAGTATGGAGGCCTTGCAGCTGCTGCGGGCAGGCTATTTCAAGAAAGCGGCGCTTTATATCCTGATAAGTGTATTTGGTGCAATTATAGGGTTTATGTCCGGTTATGCCTTAATGGCCCATTAAAACCATGCAGGTCATTTTCTCATGCTCAACATACAAAAAAGTCCTTCATCCATGAACTTGGATAAGGACTTTTTTCATCTTAAGGAGATACAGCTCTATGATTAAGCTGGCTTTTTTTCTTGATATAAGCAGGAAGTGTTAACTGGACCACGTTACTCCGGAAAAAGCCGCGTTTCACTTCAATATCACCATAATGAGCGAAAAGTACGGAAAAAGCAGCATTGACTTGGTTGTTTTGTATATTTTCAGAAGGATACTGATAATTTTCAAGTATATGAAGGGTGGCTTCTTTCATTTTTCCTTCCACATCCACAATTTCAAAAATGACATCGTTTCCTCTTCGGAAGTTTTTCACACTGATCTTTCCTCCAGAAGCCGGCATTGCATCCATGCAGATTTTGAGGATACTTGTGAAGGATTCTGACAGAAGTTCCATATTCCCTCGAAGACGAAGCTTACGCAATGGTCCCCTATTAAGCTGGATGTGATTATTTGCGGCATAGGTGTGCAATCGATCCATTACCTCTTCCATCAGTTCTTTGGAAGAAAGGGATTTGGCAGGAAATGTGTCTGATGATTTTGCCAGATTGATGTAGGAATGAATGATGGACTCTGCACGGTCCAATTCCGAAAGGATGATAGGAACATATTCCCTGTTTGTTTTGTTCTGCTCCGCCCCAAGCAATTGAGTGAAGCCCTTTACCATTGTCAGAGGTTTATGGACCTCATCTGATACATCTGTAGCTATGCTGGTTACATGTTGCAGCCTTCTCATACGTTTCAACTGTTTTCTAAGGTTACCTAGGTCTAGACAATATTCAATAAAGTAAATAAGGAGAAATAAAGACAAGCATAGAATCAGCCAACACAATAGTCCGGACAGATAGCTGTCTGGTCCAAGTGAGTCACCAGAAATTCCCTTGTATAAAATGAAAACAAAGTAAATGGGAAGCTTGACAGTTACAATTAAAAAGGAAAGCAGATATTTTTTATTTTTATGATAACCCATCCATCGAGGTTGTAAAAAAGCGGGTAAGAGCACGATAAATGGTACCGTCAAAAAAATGGAAAGAAAGCTGGTTGATCCTGTTGAAAACAACGGATAGACAAATATAAGGAGAATCGTCAAAATTCCGGAAAGATAACCACCGTATAAAATGGATAAGATGATAGGGATAAGTGCCAGATTAAAAACGTAGCCATTCTGAAATTCAATAGGAAAATGCATGCATATGAGTACAGAAAAAGCACAATACAAAAAGAATGTCCATTGCCTTTTTAATTCCGATATGTTAGGTTGGTATTTATTGTCGAAGTGGTAATATAGAAATACAGGTAGAAATAAAAAGAATAATTGTAGTAGAATATCTTTCAGTAGATTCATTGCGAGTCCCCTTAACCAAGATGCGATAAGTACTATTATTCATTAACAAAGTACCATAAATTGAAAGAAAATTCTATATGTTTGACGAATTTTGTAAGAAAGTGGGCAGAAACTGTATGGAGAACCCGGATAGACTATTAGAGGCCTATAAGGAGCTTTGGAGTAACAGATCATTATCCCAGTCTGCAAAACCCGTGACAGAGCAGCTTGAAGAGGCGATAAAGATAGAGCTGAAGGATGAATTGACTCATCCCCGGACGAGAAAATCCTCTTTGGCAAAATATTTCCTTGCGATCAAGCGGATAAGTGGATCCCGCCTGAAGGAAACAGAGAAACTAGGATTAATACATCAGTTCAATCTTGTAATGGACCAACTGCTTGTGGAAGACAAAAAAAGAAGTTGACCAAAAATAAAGGTCAGCTTCCCTAAAGGCCAAAAATGGAGCGGAACATACCGCGCCGTTTGGTTTTAACCGGTTGGTCAAAAATAAGGGGCGGTTCGTATTTCTTTACACTCGGAGTCTGCAGGGCAAGGATGATCTCCTCCAATTCCCCGACTCTTTTTGTTAGATCTTCAATTTCTTTTCTCTGTTGGAGCAGCTGGTAGGATACCACCTCATCCGCTTTTTGGTCCAACAATCGTTCTACTCTATTTATTCTGTCATTTAAAAGGTCCATTTTCTGCTCCTTTGGCTCGTTGGGCTGTTGGATGATGGATGTAGGTTCTGTAATTGGAGGGGGAGACTCATATTCATCCAGTGACCCTGCAACTTCTGAACTGGCTTTCAAGGTTTCCAACAAGAGAATAGCTTTCTGATCATAAACATAGTGACCATAATCATTTTTGCTGCAAGGGATTTTGTATTTTTGCACCCATTTTCGGATGGTTCTTGGGGCCATCCCCAACTCTTTTGCAACTTCATGTGTTTTTAATTCCATGTAACATCCCTCCCTTACACAACACTATTAAACATTCAATGAAGAAATCCTTTATGATAGACAAAACTAGTTACTGTTCGTCAAAAATAGTGGAAAAATAACAAGGATTAAGTATATGTGGGAGAATGGGGAAATATTCCCATTAAAAATATGCCTAGAAAACTATAAATAATGGTTACTAAATGGAATTAAGCCTTTTATAATAAAGAAGAGACAGTTTTTAGTTACATAGACTCACGCTCATTAATCTGAATATTAAGAATATAGACATTGCGGAGGAATGGTCCATATGATAAAGATCGATCAACAATCTGCCAAAACAACTAAAATGGATATCGGTAGTAAGCTTAAGTTTTTTCGAATCCAGCGCAATTTAAAGCAAGAGGATTTAGCCAGGGGAATCATTTCGGTTTCCTATCTTTCCAAAATAGAAAACAATTTGACCTCCCCAAGTGAGGAAGTATTACAGCTTTTATGTGAGAGGCTTGGAGTCAGTCTGATCGAACAGCAGGACGAGACCATCCTTGGGGAGCTGATGTCCTGGTACAAGTTGATGGTCACAAGCAACAGTGACGAAATAAAGCTTCGGTACGAGCAGCTCTCCTTGAAAATTCAGTCTGTCAATACGAAAACATACATGTATTTCATCCTATTTGAACTCCGCTACTATCTCTATCTGCGGGACTTGGAACAGGCCAAGCTACTTATTGATAAGCTAGTACAATTCCATGATATTTTCGACTTGCAGATGCATTATTACTTTAAAAAGTTTTATGCGATTTTCAGCTACAGGCAGAACAATTATTCTGATGCACTGGAGCATCTGAAAGCAGCCGAAAAACTGCTGCAGCGGAGCACCAATTTTGAAAGCGCGGAGGAGGCTGACCTCTATTATCTTTTCGGCCTCACATACAGCCAGACGACAAAAGTCCCATTGAGCATCACACATACAACGAAGGCGCTGCATATCTTCCAGGCAATCTATGATTTGAAAAGAAGTGCGGAGTGTCAAGTGCTACTCGGGATCTGTTATCGCAGGATCGGGGAATACGACCGGTCCGAGGAGAGCTACCTACTGGCACAGAAGCTTTCCGAATCATTAAATAATACGTATCTACAGGCACTTATCTATCACAATCTAGGGAAATTGTACTCCATTAGGAAGCTTCATCCGCAAGCAATAGAAGAGTTTGAGAAGAGCTATTATCTGAAAGAGGGCAGAAACCTGGAAAGTAAGCTGGATTCCATCTATTGCCTTCTGATAGAGTACGACCATCTGGGAGATGCCAAACAGTGCAGAAAATGGCTTCATCTGGGGAAATCCCTGATGGAAGATCCAGAGGAGCACATCGAGCATCATTATTATTTCACCATTTTCGAATTTATCCTAGAGGGGAATTATGATGATTTGGACACATTTTTCTTGGAAGTGGCGCTCCCTTTTTTCCAGCAGCATGACTTCAAGGAGCCTATTATAAAATATGCGGAAAAACTCGCTAACTACTTTGAGTCCTGCTATAAGTACAAAAAAGCGAGCTACTACTATTCTTTGTGTTATCAGGAGTTAAAGAAGCAATCATTTTTATACTAAGGAGAGGGTCAAATGAAAAAATTATTACTCGTTTTCCTGATGGTTGGTTTCATTTTCTCTAATGGTCAAGATGATATTGCCTCACAGAATACCCAGAAAGCTGTGGTAGTTGTGGGAGCTCCGGATTTGGTTTCCCCATTGAAGGATGAGCATCCGGATCCGCTTCCGAACGGTTGATTCATTCCAGAGCACACGTAAGTCCCTTATGGGATCTTGCGTGTGTTTTTTATTTTTTTGGCAGTGCTTTTCCATTGGGAAAGTAGGGCGGAAAAAAGCACAGCAGTATGCTTTTTATGTCTGAATTTTCCCAATATAAAGTATTCCTTTTGTGTGCTAAATTAAAGGGGAGCTACGAATTGAGAGGAGTGGGGTTGAGGATGAGAAGGAAGAAAAAGGTGTTTTTATCTGTTTTATCAGCTGCAGCGATTTTGTCGACTGTTGCGTTAAGTAATCCATCTGCAGGCGGTGCAAGGAATTTTGATCTGGATTTCAAAGGAATTCAGACAACAACTGATGCTAAAGGTTTCTCCAAGCAGGGGCAGACTGGTGCTGCTGCATTTCTGGTGGAATCTGAAAATGTGAAACTCCCAAAAGGTTTGCAGAAGAAGCTTGAAACAGTCCCGGCAAATAATAAACTCCATATTGTCCAATTCAATGGACCAATTTTAGAAGAAACAAAACAGCAGCTAGAAAAAACAGGGGCAAAGATTCTCGACTACATACCCGATTATGCTTACATTGTCGAGTATGAGGGCGATGTTAAGTCAGCAACAAGCACCATTGAGCACGTGGAATCCGTGGAGCCTTACTTGCCGATATACCGAATAGATCCCCAGCTTTTTACAAAAGGGGCATCAGAGCTTGTAAAAGCAGTGGCGCTTGATACAAAGCAGAATAATAAAGAGGTGCAATTAAGAGGCATCGAGCAAATCGCGCAATTCGCAACAAGCAATGATGTGCTATATATTACGGCAAAGCCTGAGTATAAGGTGATGAATGATGTTGCGCGTGGAATTGTCAAAGCGGATGTGGCTCAGAGCAACTACGGGTTGTATGGACAAGGACAGATCGTAGCGGTTGCCGATACAGGGCTTGATACAGGTCGCAATGACAGTTCGATGCATGAAGCCTTCCGCGGGAAAATTACTGCATTATATGCATTGGGACGGACGAATAATGCCAATGATACGAATGGTCATGGTACGCATGTGGCTGGATCCGTATTAGGTAACGGCTCCACTAATAAAGGAATGGCACCGCAGGCGAATCTAGTCTTCCAATCTATCATGGATAGCGGTGGGGGACTTGGAGGCCTGCCTTCGAATCTGCAAACCTTATTCAGCCAAGCATACAGTGCTGGTGCCAGAATTCATACAAACTCCTGGGGAGCAGCTGTGAATGGGGCTTACACAACAGATTCAAGGAATGTGGATGACTATGTGCGCAAAAATGATATGACAATCCTTTTCGCTGCCGGGAATGAAGGACCGAACGGCGGAACCATCAGTGCACCAGGTACAGCTAAAAATGCAATAACAGTCGGAGCTACGGAAAACCTCCGCCCAAGCTTCGGGTCTTATGCGGACAATATCAACCATGTGGCACAGTTCTCTTCCCGTGGACCGACAAAGGATGGACGGATCAAACCGGATGTCATGGCACCGGGAACGTTCATACTATCAGCAAGATCTTCTCTTGCACCGGATTCCTCCTTCTGGGCGAACCATGACAGCAAATATGCATACATGGGTGGAACGTCCATGGCTACACCGATCGTTGCTGGAAACGTGGCACAGCTTCGTGAGCATTTTGTGAAGAACAGAGGCATCACACCAAAGCCTTCTCTATTAAAAGCGGCACTGATTGCCGGTGCAGCTGACATCGGCCTTGGCTACCCGAACGGTAACCAAGGATGGGGACGAGTGACATTGGATAAATCCCTGAACGTTGCCTATGTGAACGAGTCCAGTTCTCTATCCACTAGCCAAAAAGCGACGTACTCGTTTACTGCTACTGCCGGCAAGCCTTTGAAGATCTCCCTGGTATGGTCTGATGCACCTGCGAGCACAACTGCTTCCGTAACGCTTGTCAATGACCTGGATCTGGTCATTACAGCTCCAAATGGCACACAGTATGTAGGAAATGACTTTACTTCGCCATACAATAATAACTGGGATGGCCGCAATAACGTAGAAAATGTATTTATTAATGCGCCACAAAGCGGGACGTATACAGTTGAGGTACAGGCTTATAACGTACCGGTTGGACCACAGACCTTCTCGTTGGCAATTGTGAATTAATAGAATAACAGACAAAAAACCGCTGGCGTATGCCAGGGTTTTTTTGTTTGAAATCAAGATAAAAGGGTAGAGGGACTATATGGTAATCGATTTTTTTGTTGAATCCTTAAACGAAAAGGAGAGGATATTTTTATGAGTAACAATGTGAAATTGGCAATCATCTATTACAGTTCAACAGGGACAAACTACAAATTGGCCAAAACAGCGGAAGAAGCGGCGAAGGAAACAGGGGCGGAAGTTAAGCTTGTAAAAGTTCCTGAGCTGGCACCGGAAGAAGCGATAAATGGAAACCCGGCTTGGAAGGCGCATTTGGAGGAGACGAAGGATGTTCCTACTGCGAGCCTGGATGATCTTGTGTGGGCGGATGCGTACATTTTCAGTGTACCTACGAGGTATGGAACTGTTCCTTCCCAGATGAAGCAGTTCCTGGATACAACAGGTGGGCTATGGTCGGAAGGCAAGCTTGCAAATAAGGTGGTCAGCGCGATGACATCTGCGAGCAATCCCCACGGTGGCCAGGAGCAGACGATCCTTAATCTCTATACCACCATGTTCCATTGGGGAGCAATTGTAGCGGCACCTGGCTATACGGACGACTCGATTTTTGCTTCAGGGGGAAATCCTTACGGGACAAGTGTAACGGCAGATCAGGAAGGAAACTGGAAGGAAGACGTGACAGCAGCAGTAAAGCATCAGGCCAAACGCACGATCCAGGTTGCAAACGCAGTGAAAAAAGGTATGCAATAAACAAATACAAAAAACTCATCACCCAGTTTTAGAGTCGCTGGGTGATGAGTTTTATTTATTTTTCGCTTGAAATTGTCTGATCAGATAATTTCGCCTTACAATAAGATACGAGATAAGGACTGTTACACAGAACATCATGACTATCAGGTTGAACAGCATCCCGCCGAGGTAAAGGAGTCCATCTACTCTTATGGTCAGGTAGTACCATATACTGGTGGTCACAAACCAGGCAGCAACAACAAAGGAGAGGCTTATTACAGTGTGGAACAGGAATGCTCCCTTTCTCAGAACCATCTGTGAGACATAAAGGTAACTGATCATTGTGGAAGAGACAATCACCAACACATTCAAGAGCATCAAATAGTCGAACATCTCCATCGAAAACTCCTTTTTTCTATGTATATCCTGGGACAAAAAGAAGTGTGAATCCGAGCATTTTATTTGCAACTTGCCTGAAATCGGTCATAATGAGTTTATTGATGAATAGGAGGCTGATTCCTTTGTTAAATGGTTTAACTTCAACGACGACTTTACATAATGGGGTAGAAATGCCCTGGTTTGGATTAGGTGTATACAAGGTGGAAGAGGGGCAGGAAGTGGAAAGCTCTGTGAAAATGGCAATTCAAGCCGGTTATCGCAGCATCGATACGGCTGCCATCTATAAAAATGAAGATGGTGTGGGCAAGGCGATCAAAGAAGCTGGCGTTCCCCGTGAAGAATTATTCATCACGACAAAGGTATGGAATGCCGATCAAGGGTATGAATCCACTCTTGCTGCATTTGAGGCAAGCATGGAGAAGCTTGGCTTGGAGTACCTGGATTTATATCTCGTTCACTGGCCGGTAAAAGGCAAGTACGTCGACACTTGGAAAGCATTGGAGAAGCTATATGCGGATGGTAAGGTTAGAGCAATCGGGGTAAGCAACTTCCACATCCATCATCTTCAGGACATTCTGGATGTGGCAGAAGTGAAGCCGATGGTGAACCAGGTGGAATATCACCCTAAACTATCTCAAGTTGAATTGCTTAACTTCTGTAAAGAGAATGGCATCCAAATGGAAGCGTGGTCTCCGCTTATGCAGGGTGAGCTGCTTCAAAACGAAGTGCTGATGGAGCTTTCAGAGAAATACAACAAGTCTGTTGCACAAATCATCCTTCGCTGGGACCTGCAGAATGGTGTGGTTACCATTCCTAAGTCTGTAAAAGAGCACCGTATCAAGGAAAATGCCGATATCTTCGACTTTGAAATCACGGATGAGGATATGCAGAAGATCCATGCGTTAAATGAAAACAAACGTGTTGGTCCAGATCCGGATAATTTTGATTTTTAATTTACAAAAAGGCTCTTTTCTTAAAGGTTGTTGCTTTACGCCCGTAAAAAATCGGCACTTGGATTTTTTTACAGCTTTTCTCCCCATATTATTCAAAGTGAAAAAGAATCCACTACACAGAAAAGAGCACGAGGACTAGTAATATAACGTGGTTACTTTGAGTACGTAAAAAGCAACAATTTATGCGAAAACAGCCAAAAAAAGGATGACCCCTCGAGGTCATCCTTTTTGTTATTCCACTTCGAGCTCTTCCAACTGATGCTCATGAAGCTCTTCTTTTTCTACATGGATCTGGACATGATGCATGCCCTTTTCCTTGAAGATGGTTTTCGCTTCATATACACCTTCGCTGACTTCAGTGGCATCGATATATTCATGCTTTTCGGCATCCGCATGCCACACCTCAAAGCGAACGGTAGCATCCTTTAGAGCTGCATTGTCTTTTTTCAATTCCGTGGACAAAGTCACCTCTTCGTTTACCTTTACCGCTTCTTTATTATTAAGTGTCATCATTAACGTTGCTTCGTGTTCGTGCTCATGATTTTCATGGTCTGAATGGGTTTCCCCTTCATGGCCGCCTTCGTGATCGGAATGCCCGGAATCATGGTCATGACCTGATTCCTCGTCCTCTTTAGTGGCAGGGTCAGGGTTTCCCACGGTCATCTCTACTCGCGGCATGACATGCATGTCTCTTGCAGTTGTATGTGCCACGATAAAGTAGAAGCCGTCTTCTTCAAAAGTCTTCGTAAAGGAATAGATGCCGGAACCATCATTTTTCCCTTCAATCATTTCGTGGTCTTTTTCCTGTCCCTGTTTCCAGACTTCAAAGGTTACCTCGTTTGCGTCCTCGACTTTTTCCTCGCCTTGGGTAACGAGCGCTTCAATTTTCACTTCTTCATTCGGCTCCACCTTTTCAGGAAGAAGTACTTCCACTTCCACCATTTCCGGAAGTTTGTCTTCATTTCCTTTGGAGCTGTCTGAATTATTGTTTCCGCAAGCTGTTAAAAGAAGAACAGCAAATATGCTTAGGAATAATGATATTTTTTTCATCGTTAACTCTCCTTTATCTTTATGCATTCATTATATCTATAAAAATAACGCACAGATTCGAAAAAAAGATCAATCTTGTGAATTTTTAAGGTACTATAGTGTTAATTGCCAAACGAAAGATTATTTATACATAGGGAGTGTGGGAGTAGAATGATCAAGCATCTTCAAAAAAAAGAAGAATTACTTCAGGGGTATCATGTGTTAAAGGAACTCCGAACACATCTAACAGAAGAAACCTTCTTTGATATGTACGAAAAGATGAAACAGGAGGGATATGAAATCCATGCCTGTTATGAGGGGGAGGAAGTAAAGGCTGTCACCGGTATCATCCCTCTGACAAACTATTATGACGGCTATCATATTTATGTGTATGATCTGGTGACAGCAAGTCATGCCAGATCCAAGGGGTACGGTGAAAAGCTGTTGTCACATATCGAAACGCTGGCAGTAGAAAAAGGCTGCCAGACGGTTACGCTATCTTCCGGACTGCAACGCAAGGATGCCCATCGTTTTTATGAAGAAAAAATGGAATATGATAAAACGAGCTATGTATTTAAAAAAGAGCTGTAGCACAAGTATGTAAAGGGTTCAATTTAGAGGTGCACTCTAATGCACTAGGGCTGAGAAATAGACGGAGAAATTCCGTTTAATTAGTAATTAATAATAAATAGGACTGAAATAAACGGAGAAATTCCGCCTATTGACTCGAAAAATTCGAAAATAGGTGATTTTGATTGCATAAGGGGAAAATCTCCCCTTATTTCCCCTGAAACTAGCTACATTCTGCATATAACCGGAAAATCTCCGCTTATTTTACTTTTGCTGGTTCTTCGATAAAGGATAGAGTCCATTTGTAAAAAAGATTCCATTAAATTAAAAGTGAGAATGGGGCAAAGTCTGTCGGGATTGGCGCCTCAACTGTGACGGACCCGTTTTCAAACGGATGCGTCACAGTTAGCTTCCAGGCATGCAAACTGTGACGGGTATGTTTGCTCTTCGCTCCGTACAAGGTGTCCCCGAAGAGCGGGTGGCCGAGGCTGCTCATATGAACGCGTATCTGGTGTGTCCTGCCGGTATCAAGTGTGAGTTGCACCAGTGTAAGTTTTTCTTTCGCGAATTTCTTTAACACTTTAAAATGAGTGATCGCTTTTTGGCCGTTTGGTGAAATCCTCCGGCGGGAAGCATGGTGTCGGTCTTTGCCGATTGCTTTATCAATGGTGCCGGCAGAACTGGACAAAAGACCCTCAACAAGGGCGACATAGGTTCTTTTTATTTTCCTTGCCGCAAGCTCCCTGTCCAAAATGGCTCCACTTAAGCTATGCTTCGCAAAAAGAATGGCTCCACTAGTATCCTTGTCCAGACGATGGATATGACGGGCTTTTGCCTGGATCCCGTTTTCTACGAAATAGTGGGCAACGCCATTGGAAAGCGACTTCTGATCGGTTTCAGAGGAGGGATGTGTTTCCATATCCGCTGTCTTATTTACAATCAACATATGTTCGTCCTCATACAGAACGGAAATGTCCATGATGTTCGGCTCAGGACTTACTTCTTCGGAAAACACAGGAAGTATGATCGTATCTCCGGTCTGAAGCGGGTGTGTCCAATTGGGAATTCCCCCATTTACCAGTACCTTTTTCGACATGCGCAATTCATGTAGCAGCCCCTTTGGCACCCCTACTATATCCTTTAGATAGTCCTGTATGGAAGGAGGATTCTCGATATGGACACTTAACTGTATTTTCATGGGTTAAACTCCTTTAAATAGATAGAAGGGATGTCCTTCTTTTTATCGTTTCAAGTCTTGTGATTCCATTAACTACCTACGCAAAAAAACGTGTAATTATGTTACTCTTTTGTTATAGAGAAGTTACAAAGGTGGGTTTTAATTCGTGAAAGTAGTTTATGCATCTACCCCAGAGCAGGAGGACCATATTGGGGAACTGGTCCAGCACCTCTTAACGAACATTCTTCCATATTATTTCACAGATAAAGAGATTGAAAACCTTGAGAGTCAGTTATCCCTCCATACAGGTGCCGTCCATGACACATTTACCGTTTATAATGGAACACTGAAAGAAGCATTTCATATCATTTCCTGTCTACAGGCAATCATTGCTGTAATCGAGACAATCCAGGATGAGGGCATCAAGCTGAAACACCGTGAACTATATAAGAGGAATGTTAACATGTTAAGGGATTTCGGATTTTCTTTTCCATTTGCCATTGAACAGTTTACACAACAATCAAAAAATCCTACGATGCTCAGCAAGTTCATCCGGGCATCCAACCAATTCCTAGTGTAGCAAAAAAGAAGGCTCTTTTCGTAAAAATTGTTGCTTTAAGAATAGGACTGGTCTCCGTTCAGGCGTTCGCTTATCCAGGGCTCCCATCCGTCCCCGGGGAATCTTGTGTCTGCAGCGAACAACGGGCTGAATTTGATGTGTACAATTTAATCTTAATAACAACAATGAATGCGAAAACAGTCAAAAAGAAACTACGGGCGTATTATTCGCCCGTAGTTTCTTTTACTTCTTCCAGCCAATCGGAGAACACAGTCTCATCTTGGTGATAGTTTTCAAGTCGGCTTACTTCTTTGCCGTCTTCAAAGTGGATAAGCGTCGGTGTAGAGTGGATATTATAGTCATCCCAGCCTTGTTCGAATTCAAGCAGGTTGTACATTTCTAGGTCTATTTCCATCTCTTCCGCCATCGGAACGACTACTGGACTGGTTTTCATACACGCAGGACAATCTGATTTATAGAAATAGACAGTTGCTGATTCTTCATTATCCAGCTTTTCCTCCAATTCTTCAGGAAGAATAATATTTTGATACAAAGGGTCATCCAATTGTTCTTGAGTAGCTGGGTATATTTTGGCTTTCCCAAACGGATTGCCTTCAGACTGCTGTTTCTGCTGGATATTCGTAATGACGGCTAATGCAATAAAGATAGCAACAATAATAGATACGATAATTACAATTTTCTTCAAGATTATTTTCCTTCCTTTACGTTCAATTTTTTAACCATGAATAGGATGATTGTGATAAGAGTAAAACCGATAAGTGCTAAAAATGGGATGGTGATGAAGTTTAACCAATTGATATACTGTCCTGTACAAGGCACGACGCCACAAGACACTGAGTTTTCCCCGATAAAATCCACTTTTTGAACAAGGTAGTGGTAGAAGGAGATCGCTCCGCCAAGAATGGATAACGGAAGTACATATGTTGCGATGCCTGCATCTTTTTTCACTGCCGCTATTCCTAGAATCACGACAAGCGGGTACATGAGAATACGCTGGTACCAACAAAGCTCACAAGGAACGTACAATAGAATTTCTGAAAAATATAAGCTTCCCAATGTTGCAACTAAAGCGACAACGGAAGCAGACAATAAAAGATTTTCAATTTTTTTGGAGTGATCCACTTTTTCTTCGCCTCATTTATCTTGGTTTCATATATCTTGGATTATTTCTTGTTTAAAATTATATTACTTGTACATCAGCTTTGCAAAGCTAATCAAACATTTTACCTGTGAACATTTCATGACAGGGAGGGAGGAGTATGAACATGTATCGACGAAACCTTATTGGAGGTGACAAATTTCTCAGGAAATATTCACCGTTCTACATGGGCATAACCAACATATTAAGAGTCGAGTTGACCACTTATCAGCAATTATTTTTAAAAGAATGCATATCTGGACTCGGAAGTGTTTTGGATTTATGAAATTGGGGAATAAGTAATATTGGGTAATTCTCCTTTTTTACAGAAAGAGCCCAGCATAAAATCCATTTATTTAGCACAATTATGAGGAGATGGTGTTTTTGTCTAAAATCGACTTGTCTAAATTCGAGAAAAAAATGATTATTAGAAATATAGAAATGAAAGACATAGATGATATTATCGCACTGCAGCATTTATGTTTCCCAGGCATGGATCCTTGGAAAAGAGAACAGCTTGAAAGTCATTTGATCATGTTTCCGGAAGGGCAGCTATGTGCGGAGTATGATGGGGAAATCATCGGTTCCTGCTCAAGCCTGCTTATCAACTTTGATGAATATGATGATCGACATACATGGGATGATATTACAGACGAGGGATACATAACGAATCATAATCCAGATGGCTACAACCTCTATGGAATTGAAGTGATGGTGCATCCGGGCTTCCGGAGAATGAAGGTCGGACATCGCCTTTATGAAGCAAGAAAAGATTTGGCGAGAAGACTGAACCTGAAGAGTATCATTATCGGAGGAAGAATTCCAAACTATCATAAGCATGCAGACGAAATGTCGCCTCGCGAATACGTCAGACAGGTGATGCGCCACAAAATCTATGATCCGGTGCTTTCGTTCCAGCTTTTGAATGAATTTACATTGATGAGGATCAATCCAGGCTATCTCCCGGATGATCTCGCATCCAATAAATATGCAACACTGATGGAATGGAACAATGTGGAGTATATCCCGCAAACGAAGCGTCATTTTAAAACTTCCTTCCCTGTCCGGGTCTGTGTGGTCCAATATATGATGAAGCCGATCAGTTCATTTGAAGAGTTCGCCACCCAAGTGGAATACTATACGGATGTTGCCTCTGATGCAGGAGCGGATTTTGCTGTCTTCCCGGAAATATTCACAACCCAGCTGATGAGCTTTCTGAATGAAAGATCTCCGAGTAAAGCTGTACAGCGCCTCACGGAATATACAGAGGACTATATCCAGCTTTTCACCGATTTGGCTGTCAAATACAATGTCAATATCATCGGCGGTTCCCATTTCGTCGAGGAGGATGATAAAGTATTCAATATTGCCTATCTTTTCCGCCGTGATGGGACGATTGAGAAACAGTATAAAATCCATATCACACCAAATGAACGGAAATGGTGGGGGATCAGCCGCGGTGACACGGTGAAGGTATTCGATACGGATTGCGGTAAGATTGCGATTCAGATTTGCTATGACATCGAATTTCCGGAGCTTGCACGTATTGCTACTGAAAAAGGGGCGAATATCATTTTCTGTCCATTCAACACAGAGGACAGACAAGGCTATCTTCGCGTTCGATACTGTGCACAGGCACGTGCCGTTGAAAATCAGATCTATACAGTCATTGCCGGAACTTGCGGAAACCTGCCACAGGTGGAAAACATGGACATCCAATATTCCCAGTCCGCCATTTTTGCCCCATCCGATTTTGAATTTGCGCGTGACGGAATTGTCGGAGAGTGTAACCCGAATATCGAGATGGTGATCATCGGGGATGTGGACCTCGAAATCCTGCGACGCCAGCGTCAGTCAGGAACAGTGCGTCAGCTGAAGGATAGAAGACGTGATGTGTATGAAATTAAATATAAGAAATAAAAAAAGTCGACTTCGCTCATGATGAAGTCGACTTCTTTTTTATTTTGCCGTGCGTCTACGATATTGAAATTGCTGCCATTGGAAACGGATGAAGCAACCAACGCAGAATCCTAAAAGTGCAACCCCAGAGGCCACCGCCACCATGATGGAGAAAATGTAGCCGAGAGCTGTGATTCCAGAGTAGAAACCAATTAGTGAAAGAGCAAGACAGCTGACAGCGATTGTCTGATTGAACTGCAATTGTGCTTTATCTTCCTGGATGTAGGAAGAGTACGGCTTTGAAAGAAACTTGCCCGCCAGTTTCAAGGCTGGGTTAAAACCTGTTAGCAGGCCGATTGTGCCAGCCAATAAAGGCAGAAGCAATATAAAATAAAATCCAGTGATCAAAGAAATCACGACAGAAAGTAAAATGAACCATTGGTTAAAAGTGACGAGCGGTTTAGGTATTGTTGATTTTTGAATTTCCATAACTTATTAATCCCACCTGTATAATCGGAATATATTCAGTTTACTCCATTACCCGTAATTCGTGCAAGGAAATAAAACTGGAAAATTATTAAGAGAGTCGAAATAAATTCCTGTCATTTTTCAGGGAATTTGTTAAGATAGAAAAAAACTACAACATTGAAATAGTAGCAGATTGCGAGGATATTCATGATTTTTCTAGACGTACTTTTACCAGTTTTTCTTATATTTGCGATAGGTTTCATCGGTCAAAAAACACTGGGATTCGATACGAAAGCCTTATCGAAGATGGCATTGTATTTGCTGTCCCCAGTACTTGTATTTCGTACTTTCTATACGAATGAGTTTACGAGCGAGCATCTTTATATCGTGCTATATACGATCTTGCTGTGTTTTTCTCTTATTCTATTTGTCTACCTGTTATCATGGGTTAAAAAGTACTCAAGGGCTGAGACATGCGGGTTGATTCTGTCAGCAAGCTTCATGAATAACGGAAACTATGGAACGCCGCTTGCCCTTCTATTGTTTGGTGTGGTGGGATTTGAATACGCGGTTGTCCTGATGGTCGCCCAGCAGATATTGATGGCGACTGTCGGAGTGTACTATGCAGCCAAAGGGAGTCCGGAAAGTGATGGTTTCCGTTCGGCTGCAAGGGCTGTCGTAAAGATGCCCATCATGTACGGGGCCTTGATTGGCCTGAGCTTTCAATACCTTTCTGTACCAGTATCCTCCCCTATTATGGAGGCGGTAAATCTAGTGGCAGATGCAACCATTCCTGTTATCATGGTGATTCTCGGAATGCAGCTTGCGAAGATCTCCATTAAAGCGGCCAAAAAAGAGAAGCTGTTTTATGCCGTGGGAATCAAGCTGATTGTATCACCTGTTATTGCTTTTCTCATCACCCTTGTCTTGCCCGTTGATGATTTGATCAAGCAGCTGATGATTGTGATGGCTGCGATGCCGGCAGCAGCAAATACGACGATGTATGCGGTGGAATTCAATACCGAGCCTGAGTTTGTCTCAAGCGCAACCCTCGTAAGTACGGTATTGACCTTGGTTACGCTACCGGTGCTGTTTTGGGTGGTGTTGTAGAGGGTATTCAACCTAAAATCAAGGAACGCACCATGTAAAGAAGGATTTCCCCCACATCAGGCGAAAATCTACAAAAGGATTACAGAAAGGAGCGAACCACTCATGGAGTCATACATTTTATCCCTTGATCAAGGAACGACAAGCTCTCGCGCTATGCTCTTCAATAACAAAGGGGAAGTAGTCTACACGGCGCAAAAGGAATTTAAGCAATATTTTCCTCAATCGGGGTGGGTTGAGCATAATGCCAACGAAATCTGGAGCTCCATCCTTGCGGTGATTGCCTCGTGCATTTCAGAGTCTGGAATCAAGCCGTCACAGGTTGCGGGGATCGGCATCACGAATCAGCGTGAAACAACGGTTGTCTGGGATAAGGAAACGGGAGAGCCGATCCATCATGCCGTCGTATGGCAATCCAGACAGACTGCTTCCATTTGCGAGGAGCTGAAGGAGCAGGGACATGAAGATCTTTTCCGTGATAAAACAGGTCTCTTAATCGATGCCTACTTTTCCGGTACAAAAGTGAGGTGGCTTCTGGATAATGTGGAAGGTGCGAGAGAGAAAGCGGAAAATGGAAATCTGCTTTTTGGAACGATCGATACTTGGCTGATATGGAAGCTATCAGGTGGGAAGGCACATGTAACGGACTACAGCAACGCATCAAGGACATTAATGTACAATATACACGAACTCAAGTGGGATGAGGAACTTTTAGAAATCCTGCAGGTTCCCAAGTCCATGCTGCCAGAGGTGAAGGGCTCTTCGGAGATTTATGCAAAAACGGTTGATTTCCACTTCTTCGGTCAGGAGATCCCGATTGCCGGGGCAGCTGGTGACCAGCAGGCGGCATTGTTCGGTCAGGCCTGCTATGAAAAGGGCATGGCCAAAAATACATACGGGACCGGCTGTTTCATGCTGATGAATACAGGAGATAAGGCAATCAAGTCAGATAATGGCCTATTGACCACCATTGCATGGGGCTTGAATGGGAAGGTTACGTATGCGCTGGAGGGTAGCATCTTTGTGGCAGGCTCTGCAATTCAATGGCTGCGGGATGGACTTCGTATGTTCAAGGATGCGAGCAAAAGCGAGGAATATGCAACAAGAGTGGAATCCAGTGAAGGTGTCTATGTGGTGCCGGCCTTTGTAGGTCTTGGAACTCCGTATTGGGACAGCGAGGTGAGAGGTGCGGTATTCGGCTTGACACGCGGCACCTCCAAGGAGCATTTTGTCCGGGCCACACTTGAATCACTTGCCTATCAGACGAAGGATGTCCTGACTGCGATGGAACAGGATTCAGGTATCTCGCTGAAGGCGCTTCGTGTGGATGGGGGAGCAGTTAAGAACAATTTCCTTCTGCAGTTCCAGAGTGACATGCTGGGAGTGGATGTGGAGCGTACCACAATCAATGAAACGACCGCGCTTGGTGCAGCCTATCTTGCAGGTCTTGCGGTAGGCTTTTGGAAAAGCGAAGAAGAAATCGCTTCACAGTGGCAAGTGGAAAGAAGCTTTGAGCCAAAGATGTCAGAAGGTCAGCAAATGGAGCTTTATGATGGGTGGAAAAAAGCTATCAGGGCAACTATGGCTTTCAAGTAAGCTCTTTTCTTAAAGTTTGTTTTTTTTGTCCGTCCCCCATTATTCATAGAGAAAATATATTGTTTTTCACTGGAAAAGAGCACGAAGGCAAGGTTTATTACATGTTCACGTTGGATACGTCAAAAGCAACAATGGATGCGAAAACAGCTTTCAAGTAAATAGAAGAATATGGTATAATCGGTGTAAGTCAATTTATCGGGCATAGTCGGGATAAGATCACAGAACATAATCAGAGCAAGGGCTTTGTCTATGTTTGCTGTGGTCTTTTTTTGTGTAGTAATAACTAGAAGAAAAAACTTTTGGAGGCACTTATCTTATGAAAAAACTATCCTTCTCCAGCACGAACCGTACCATGATCTTAGATAAAATGAAGGAAACCTTTTACGATATCCTAATAATAGGTGGCGGGATAACAGGAAGCGGCATTGCTTTGGATGCAGCGTCCCGCGGGATGAAGGTGGCACTTGTGGACATGCAGGACTTTGCAGGAGGAACGTCAAGCCGCTCCACAAAGCTTGTGCATGGCGGTCTGCGATATTTAAAGCAGTTGGAAGTAAAGATGGTAGCCGAAGTGGGGAAAGAGCGGGCGATCGTATATGAGAATGGACCACATGTCACAACACCGGAATGGATGTTGTTGCCTATTTACAAGGGAGGGACATTCGGCAAGCTTTCCACATCTATCGGACTTCGTTTTTATGACTATTTGGCTGGTGTCAAAAAGTCGGAGCGAAGGAAAATGCTCACGGCATCTGAAACGTTATTAAGAGAGCCTTTGTTGAATAAAGAAGGGTTAAAAGGCGGAGGCATTTACGTAGAGTATCGTACAGACGATGCCAGACTAACAATCGAGGTGCTGAAGGAAGCTGTGAAGCATGGAGCAGATGCGGTGAACTATGCAAAGGTGGATAAGCTGCTTTATGAAAATGGCAGTATATCCGGGGCAATCGTGGTGGATCAGATCAGCAGGAAAAGCTATCAGATCCGTGCGAAAAAAGTGATCAATGCAGCCGGCCCATGGGTGGATTCCCTGCGTGATATGGATGGCTCCAAAAAAGAGAAGCATCTACAATTAACAAAAGGAATCCACCTCGTTTTTGATCAAAGCAAATTCCCATTAAAACAGGCGATCTATTTTGACACAGAAGACAAGAGGATGATTTTTGCCATTCCACGTGACGGAAAAACCTATGTTGGGACAACGGATACAGTCTATAAAGAGGATATGCTTCATCCACGGATGGTCAGAGAGGATAAGGACTATATACTCGCGGCAATCAAATTCATGTTCCCTTCACTGAACATCAAGGAAATGGACATCGAATCAGGCTGGACAGGAGTTCGACCGCTCATTTTTGAAGAGGGTAAGTCCGCTTCGGAAATCTCTCGAAAGGATGAGGTGTGGATTTCCGATTCGGGGATGATTACGATCGCTGGCGGCAAGCTGACCGGATACCGGAAAATGGCGGAAATGGTAGTGGACCTGATTGGAAAGCAGCTGACCAAAGATAATCAGGTAAAGTTTGATTCATGCAAAACGAAAAGACTCCCCATTTCAGGGGGAAACATCGGTGGGTCCAAGAGTATGCCGGCGTTTATAGAAAGAAAGACGCAAGAAGGACAAAAGCTTGGGTTTTCACAAGAAGAGGCGCTATTCCTTGTTTCCCGGTATGGATCGAATGTCGATAAGCTATACAGGATTGCAGAGAAGGAAAATGCAAAGGGGAAGGGAACTGCATTGCCATTGGATATCCATGTACGGCTACTATATGCCATTCATGAGGAGATGGCCGTGACACCACTGGATTTTTTCATCAGGCGCACTGGTGCCCTTTTTTTCAACATCCACTGGGTGCAAAAGTGGAAGGGAAAGGTATTGGACGTAATGGCAAGGGAGCTGTTCTGGACGAAAGAAATGACAGAGCAGCATAGAACTCAATTGGAAAAGCATATCAAGGATGCGGTAACGGTAATGGAAGATGATCGATGAAAACGGATAACGTCTATATCAGGAATTGCCGATGCGATTCCTTTTCTTTTCTAGTATAATAATAATGGAAGCGTTCACGGTGCACAATTTGTCGCAAACTGACGCAAAATATTTGCAGGATGTCGTACCAACTTAAGAGAAATCTACAGTATCCTGATAATTGCAAGGAGGAAGAGAAACATGAACTGGATGGATAAATACGAACTTTGGGAAAGTAACTCGAACCTTGACGAGGAAATGGTCAAGCTTTTGGAAGAAATGAAAAATGATAAAAAGGCTAAAGAAGATAGCTTTTATAAAGAGTTGGAATTTGGAACTGGTGGCATGCGCGGTGAAATTGGAGCAGGCACGAATCGAATGAACGTATATACCGTTCGAAAAGCGTCCGAGGGACTGGCACGATACATAGAATCTTTTGGGGAAGAAGCGAAAAAGGGCGGAGTGGCGATTGCCTATGATTGCCGTCATAAATCACCTGAATTTGCGATGGAGGCTGCTAAGACACTGGCAAGCCATGGCATTCAGACGTATGTGTTTGAAAGCCTGCGACCAACCCCGGTATTGTCTTTTGCTGTCCGCAAGTTAAAAGCATTTTCAGGGATTGTGGTGACGGCAAGCCATAACCCGCCTGAATACAACGGCTACAAGGTATACGGTCCCGATGGAGGGCAGTTGCCTTTACTTGAAGCGGATCAAGTGATTGCCAAAGTGCAGGAAGTGGAAAATGAACTGGAGATCCAGGTGGAGTCCGAAGAGACACTAAAAGAAAAAGGGCTTATCAAAATTATCGGCGAAGAGATTGACCATGCATACCAGGAGAAGCTGAAAACCATTTCTGTACACCCGGAGCTAGGTCAGGAAATGGGTGAAAAGGTGAAGGTGGTATTCACGCCGCTTCACGGTACAGCCAACCTTCCAGTTCGTGAAGGCTTGGAAGCACTGGGTTATACCAATGTGAAGATTGTTGCGGAACAAGAATTGCCAGATCCTAATTTCTCTACCGTCTCTTCTCCCAATCCTGAAGAGCATGCGGCGTTTGAGCTTGCCATCCGTGATGGAAAAGAGATGGATGCAGACATTCTTATTGCAACAGACCCTGATGCGGACCGCCTGGGTGTTGCAGTAAAGAATGAAGCAGGGGAGTATGTTATCTTAACAGGAAACCAGACCGGAGCCTTATTCCTTCACTATCTGTTAGCGGAGAAGAAAGCAACAGGAACGTTGCCGGATAATGGTGTCATGCTGAAAACGATTGTTACCTCGGAGTTTGGCCGTACGATTGCAGACAGTTATCATGTTGCTACAATCGACACACTGACAGGTTTCAAGTTCATCGGCGAAAAAATGAAAGAGTATGAGGCTACAGGTCAATATTCCTTCCTATTCGGCTATGAGGAAAGCTATGGCTCCTTGATCAGGGACTTTGCCCGTGATAAGGATGCAGTACAGGCAGCAGTCATGGCTGTAGAAATCTGTGCATTCTACAAAAAGCAGGGCAAGACGATGTACCAGGGTCTGATGGAGCTGTATGAACAGTATGGCTATTATCTCGAAGGCATGAAGTCCTTGACGCTAAAAGGAAAAGAGGGTGCAGAGCAGATCGCAAGCCTTCTGACAGCGTTCAGAAACGCAGCACCTGCTGAAGTCAATGGCTATAAAGTAGAAGTTGTTGAGGATTACGCGGTACAGGAAAGAACCGTGACCGCTTCCGGTATACAGGAAAAGATCGAATTGCCGAAGTCCAATGTGCTGAAGTATTTCTTGGAGGATGGTTCATGGGTATGTGTACGCCCTTCAGGTACAGAGCCGAAAGTGAAATTCTATTTCGGAATCCAGTCGGAAACTTTGGAGCAAAGTAAGGAAAAGCTCGAAGAAATTTCAAAAGCCTTCATGGTGAAGGTGGAAAATCTTTTATCAGAACTGAACTCAGCAGGAAAAGCTTAAAAAGTTTAAAGGAAAGGCTTCGCGCCTTTCTTTTTGTTAAGTAAATATCAATTTTGCATCGAGAAGGGACAGATAGACATGTTATCAAATCAAGTTGCAATTGTAACAGGTGCTTCAAGAGGTATTGGAAAAGCGATTGCCTATGAGCTGGCGGAAAAGGGGATGAAGCTCGCACTGATTGGGAGCTCCCATGAAATACATACGGTGGAAAAGGAATTAAAAGAAAAAGGCTATGAGCATGTTGCAGGCTTTCAAGTAGATGTTGCCAACGAAGCAGCGGTGGAGGCGATGGTTGCTTCCACGATTGAAAAGTTCGGAGGCCTTGATCTTCTGGTGAACAATGCAGGAGTTGGCTTCTTCAAGCTTGTGGAGGAAACGACTATTGACGAATGGAAAAAGGTTTTTGAAGTCAATGTCCAAGGGGTTTTCGTCTGCTCGAAGGCGGTTCTGCCACAAATGAAGGAAAAGAAGGCTGGAACGATCATTACGATTTCCTCGGATGTAGGGCGTTATACGATTGCCAACGGTTCCGCTTATACGGCAACGAAATATGCGGTTCAGGGCTTCAGCGGGTCACTCGCCCAAGAGGTTCGCGAGTATGGCATCCGTGTCGGAACGGTTAACCCTGGAATGGTAGACAGCTATTTCAACAACTCCGAAGAAGGCGTCGAGGAGAAAAAGGACTGGCTAAAAGGAAAAGACATCGCAGAGGCAGTTGCCTATATGGCAAGCGCACCTAAGCACATGATGATCGATGAGATGGTGATCCATCCATTGGTGCAGAACTATCCAATTGCATAAATGAGGATGTTGGAAAGAGTGGTCGAACCTAATTAGGGGTCTGGCCCTTTTTTTGTGCTACTCATCTGAGACTAAAGTTGTAGTGGATTGTAGACTTTTTTCCAAGGTGAAAAGGGGAAAGGCTTGTTAGAATAGAAAGATATGATGAAGAAGTTTAAGGGTTTGAGGGGGAGTGGCTTTGTGAGTGAGGTACAGAGGATACAGGAATTACGTGCCCTGAAGATTATTGCAGAGTCTTTGAATCAAGCCAATGATCTGCAATCGATGCTAAGTGGCGTTTTGGAAGAACTATTAAGGGTAACTGGCCTTCAGACAGGCTGGATCTATTTGATTGATGAAAAAGGCTCCTATTCATTAACGGCCGCCTATAATCTGCCCGAAGCGCTGATCAAGGACAATAAAAAGCCGATGTGCCAGGGAGGATGCTGGTGTCTGGATCAATATAAAGATGGCCGGCTGAAGCGTGCATCGAATATCATAGAATGCAAAAGGCTTGAGGATGCAGTTAAATATGAAACGGGAGATACGGGTGATATTACTCATCACGCTACAGTCCCTCTCAGGGCAGGTGATGAAAAGTTTGGCCTGTTGAATGTAGCATCTCCGAAAAAAGCTCGTTTTTCTGATTCAGAGCTTGCTTTACTGGAATCGGTGGCCTATCAAATAGGAACTGCGATAAAGAGAATCAGGCTTTCTGAGAATGAACAGCAACTGCTTGTGATCGCTGAACGGAACAGACTGGCCAGAGATCTTCATGATTCCGTGAACCAGCTGTTGTTTTCGCTTATGCTGACAGCACGTGGAACCAAGGAACTTACAGAGAATCCACAAATAAAAGAAATGCTGACCTATATGCAGGAACTTTCGCAGGAGGCACTAAGTGAAATGAGAGCCCTTATATGGCAGCTTCGGCCTGAAGGTCTGGAAAATGGCCTGGTGAGTGCACTGATGAATTATGGAAAGGTGCTTGGCATGGAAATTGATTGTGAAGTGAAAGGTGTCATAGATCTGCCGACTCATATTGAAGAATGCCTATGGCGCATAGGCCAGGAGGCATTCAATAATTGTAAAAAGCATGCAGGAATTCGCGAGGCGATGCTTAGGATTCTTATAGAAAATAAACAGGTCATTTTTGAAATCGAGGATGCCGGGGCGGGATTCTCCGTTCATGACAGCAATGAGATACCATCTTTGGGGTTAAGAAGCATGAAGGAACGCTCAGAAGCTTTAGGCGGATGCTTTTCTGTTTGGAGCAAACTTGGCCATGGAACGAAAGTACGAATAGAAATGCCGGTAAAAAGGGAGGAAAACCGATGATACGCATCCTGATCGCAGATGACCATCACGTTGTACGCCGTGGGTTATTGTTCTTTTTGAAGACACAAAAGGATATTGAAATAGTTGGCGAGGCCAAAAATGGGGAAGAGGCGGTTGTGCTTGCCTCATCATTAAAGCCTGATGTGATATTGATGGATCTCGTTATGCCTGAAGTGGATGGGATCGAGGCCACAAGAAGGATCATGGAACTGGGCCTGCCATGCAGGGTATTGATACTGACAAGCTTTTCCGATCAGGACCACGTCATTCCTGCCATCCGCGCGGGAGCGGCAGGATATCAGCTGAAAGATGTGGAGCCGGATCAGTTGATAGCAGCCATACATGCAGTCCATCGAGGGGAAAGTCAGCTGCATCCGAAGGTGACCTCTCACGTGATGTCCCATTTAACAAAAGGAGTGGGCAGCAATCGTTCCCTGCACGAAGATTTGACAAAAAGGGAGCTGGAAGTGCTAGGGGAGATTTCAAAAGGAAAAAGCAACAAGGAAATTGCGGCCTCCCTTTTTATTACGGAAAAAACGGTCAAGACCCATGTGTCCAACCTCCTGGCAAAATTGGAGCTTGCAGACCGCACACAAGCTGCCCTGTACGCCGTAAAGCATGGAATCGGGTGAAAATCTACAACTTTAGTCGCAGGTTTTAATCAGAAAGCTCCTCCCATTTTTGTAGGTAAACTTAGCCATATTTTCCGATTTCAATTATCGGGTATACAGATATACTAAGAATATCAACAAGTTGGAAGGGAGCTTTTAAAATGAACATCGTGATAATTAATGGAAGTCCGCGTAAAAGCGGCAGAACAGGTATTTGTGCAAGATATATCCAACGCACCTATAATGCGGATCTGATTGATTTGAGTGAAGGAGATATTCCTTTATATAATGGAGAAGCGTACCAGGCTGAACTGGAGAATGTGGCATCATTACGTAAAAAGGTGAAGGAGGCAGATGCCGTTCTACTGCTTTCACCGGAATACCACAGCTCCATGAGTGGTGCACTGAAAAACGCGTTGGACTATCTGGGAAGCGAGCAGTTCCACCTGAAGCCGGTTGGACTATTGGCGGTTGCCGGTGGCGGAAAAGGCGGCATTAACGCACTGAACAGCATGCGCACAGTCGGCCGTGGTATATATGCCAATGTCATCCCAAAACAATTGGTACTGGACCCGCATTGCTTTGACTACGAAAACGATGCAGTCAATGAAGAAAGCGCCAAGCTTTTGGATGGCCTTTATAAAGAATTAATGATGTACGCGGAAATGCGCCAGTATATGTTAGCGAAGGAAGAGGCCTGAAAAGGGGTCTCTTTTTTAAGAATGAAAATTGTCGAAATTTGGCATTCGGGCGAAAAGTAGTTATTAATGGGCGGAAAGCTTTCAAAAACGGGCGAAAATCCTTCAGAATCGGGCGCAAATCTGAATTATCGGGCGTAACAGCAAAGTTTCCTTTGTTACATGGTCAAAAAATCATGAAAGGTACTGTGCCAAGCAACAGAACAACCAAAAAGCAGCAAATCAGGGTCGAATAAACCCGATTTTGCTGCTTACAATAATAACTCAAGCTCCCTACACCATATACCCATGGCTGACTTCAGCATGTTCCTCGTGATCATTTGCGCTTCTGTCGACAGCGTGATCGATATAGCGCAGCAATTGATACAGGTGCTTCTCAATTTCCCGGTAGTCCTTGGAGAAATTGTAGGAGTGCAGAAAATGTTCAATGTTTTTTGATAAAAAATCGTCTTTCGTTCTTACCATTAAGATGAGCAGATTATCCCACTCCGAACGGTGCGTATAATACAATGCCCGATCATAGTCGACTGAGTTCATTTCCCTTCCTCCTCTTGGTAAGGAGTGATATTATTTTGTGTCTTTTTGCCCCGGAATCCTCATTGTAAATGTTGGTCGTATCTCCATACGTATACTAAGGAATAATAAGCGAAAATGAAATGTTGGAGTGATGAATTTGGCAAAAAAAGCAATCCTCCTGTTATTCCTCTTGATCCATTTGAATCCGGCCCTTTTCCATGCTGACGTTGTTAACAGTAAGGAGTGGTACACGTATGAAAAAATGGTGGCGGATCTTAAAGCGCTTAAGCGCCTCTATGGTAGTGACCTCGACATTGATTCGATCGGGAGGACCGAATTTGGAAAGGATATCTGGGCCGTCAAGGTGGGAAAGGGGAACGAGACCATCATTATTTTGGCTGGTCACCATGGAAGAGAATGGTTGACGTGCAGTCTGGTGATGACTATGCTCGAGCAATATGTGCATGCTTATTCTGATGAACAGCACCGGTACGGATATGATACTTCCATCCTGGATGAAGTAGCTATTTGGTTTGTGCCAATGGTAAATCCTGACGGCATAAGGATTCAGCAGGAAGGGGTTCATTTTTTGCCGACACATCTTCAGGAAAAGCTGATTAGGATGAACGGGGACAGCAGAAATTTTGAGAGATGGAAGGCGAACGGACAAGGGTTGGATCTGAATAGGCAGTATCCGGCAGGATGGAACGCGATCAAAGAAAGTATCCGTGTTCCCTATTATCAGTTCTATAAGGGGGATTTTCCACTGCAGGCAAAAGAGACAAGGGCTATCGTAAATTTTTCACGCAGCATAGCTCCATTGATGGCTGTTACATATCATTCATCCGGAAGGGTTCTATATTGGAACTTTACCAGTGATCAAGCCATTTTAAAGCGAGATCTGGCTGTTGCAAAAAAGCTATCCAATATAACCGGCTACAAATTGGATTATCCAGAGGAGCATGCTGTGGGAGGCGGGTTTTCTGACTGGTTTGTTTCGGAGTTTCAAAGGCCATCCTTCACCCCGGAAATTTCCTATCCTGTAGAAGAAACAAACCCTCCATTGTCCGTTTTTCGCGAGGAATGGCAGCGTAATAAAAGGGTGGGACTGTTTTTGGCCACAGAATCAAATAAATTGTTCTTATCAGGTAATGATTCTGTACAGATTGAGGAAGAATAACCAAGAAAAAATGTAATGGAGGTTATTTTGCATGAAAAAATGGGTATTAGGTTTGTTAAGCGTTTTATTAGTGCTAACCACTGCAATCAGCGTGGCACAGGCAGAAAATACCGATTATGAGAAATGGGGAAAAATCGCAATCCAGCTGGCCAAAGAGAATTATCCGGAAGCGGAAATTTCCGATTACCAGTATCAGGGACGTGAAGAGATCTCTGAAACGGAAGCGAAGGATACCTTTCACTTCACTGCCAAACAAGATAACAAGAGCATTGATATCTATGTAGCGCTTACATTCAATCCGAAAACAAAGCAGCTTAAATCAGTAAATATCGATGAGAAAAAACAGTAACCGAAAAAGGTTGACATAGCCGGTTTTTCCCTTGTAGAGTAGTAGTTGTGAAAACACTCTAACCTTCGTTAGGTGAGGCTCCTGTGCTGGAGATACGCTGCTGCCCAGAAACGTCCAAAGACGCCAATGGGTCAACAGGAACCATCGATATAAGGTGGTTTTTAATGCAGCTGGATCATTCCTATGCCACACAGTGCTAAAGCTCTACGAATGAGGGAATCTATAAGGGTAACTATGCCTTTATGCGCCTTCATTCAGTGGATGAAAGGTGCTTTTTTAATGGAGAAAATGAAAAGGAGCTGGTAGTGAAAATGGATAGTAGTCCGAGTCCGAGGACAAACACAAAGGCAGTACAGGATACATATATATTTTTGCTTACCACTCCTTTGGTGGAAAAATAGAATGAATCCTTGTACTTCCTAGCAGGCAGAGGAGGTAGCGCGCATGGTGCATAACATGACAGAGGATCAAATCATATTAAATATCATTACCTTTTTAAAAGACGGGAAGCGTAAAGGTTTCCAGGAAATTATTGAAGAATTACAGCCATATGATACAGCAATCATTTATCAGCAGCTGCCTGAAAAGCACCGTGTCCGCTTTTTGACGTACCTGACAATCGACCAGCTGACAGCTCTTATTCAGGAGTTGAATCAGGAGCAACAGCTTGAGGTGCTTCAGAAAATCGGTGTAGACAAATCGGCAAAAGTAATGGATCGCATGGATAACGACGATCTTGCTTCCTTGTTTGATGAAATGGAACCTGAGATTAAGGAAGCCTTTTTATCAAAAATGAACAAAGCAGAATCCACTGCAGTACAGGACTTGATGAAGTATGAGTCCGAAACTGCCGGTCGATTGATGACGAATCGATATGTATGGATTCCTCAGGAATATACCGTTCGCGAGGTTGTGGATAAGCTGAAATCGTTTGCGGAATTGGCGGAAACAATCAACTACTTATACGTCATTGATGAAGCAAATCGGTTGGTGGGAGTAGTTTCTTACAGAGACCTAATTTTGGCGGATGCACATGAAAAAATAATGGACATCATGTTCTCCCGTGTCATTTCCGTTCATGTGGATACGGATCAAGAGGAAGTGGCCCATATCATTGAACGATATGATTTTTTAGCTGTACCTGTAGTGGATGATGAAAAGACATTGATCGGGATCATTACCGTCGATGATGTCATTGACGTCGTGATCCAAGAAGCGAACGAGGATATTGAAAAGCTTTCCGCATCAGGTAAAGACATCGATTTCGATACACCGGCGCTTGTAGCGTCCGCGAGAAGATTACCGTGGTTGATCTTATTATTATTTATTGGACTTATATCTGGAAGTATTATTAGTGGTTTTGAAGGTACATTGGATGACGTCGTGGCTTTGGCATTCTTTATGCCGATGATTGCTGGGATGACCGGTAACACCGGAACTCAGTCGTTGGCAGTAATCGTACGTGGACTCATTTCCCGTGATTTGGACAAAAAAGTGGTCACAAAGGTTGTTTTACGTGAGTTGGGTGTTGGTATTACTATTGGAGTGACATGTGCGATCCTTATTTCAATCATTGCCTATGTTTGGCAAGGGGACTTGATATTGGGGATGGTTGTGGGTGCTTCCCTCTTTATTACTTTAATCATAGGGACAATGGCCGGAACCATTATTCCGCTTATCCTTTATAAATTGAACATCGACCCTGCCATCGCTTCAGGGCCGCTGATTACAACGGTTAATGACATTTTGTCGTTGTTGATCTACTTTGGGATTGCGACTGCGTTTTTGTCTTATATTACATGATAAATTAAAGGGCAGCTCCGAAGTGAATGAAGACCACTTTGGGGCTGCCCTTTTTTCTATTAATGGATAGTTGGTGGGAAAACAATGGGATGAAGGGCTTTTTGCCATGAAAAGCTTGTAGAAAAGCTCATCATAAGAGGAATGAAGGGCTTTTTGCCAAGGACAGAGGATAGAAAAGCTCATCATAAGAGGAATGAAGGGCTTTTTGCCAAGGAAAGAGGATAGAAAAGCTCATCATAAGAGGAATGAAGGGCTTTTTTAC